>NZ_SMKO01000170.1 GCF_004348685.1 Nonomuraea deserti
GACCACGACCCACACGATCACGGACATTCTGCGCTGGTCAGACTGGCGCCGCCGCCATCAGGCAACCGCCCGACACTGCCACTACCAGCGCAGATCCCAACCATGATCGCGATGTGTCACTGGAGTACTAGCCCGGCTCGGCGATGACCAGCTCCCCCACCTGCCCGGCCAGCGCCTCCCTGGCCGGGGCGGCGAGCCCGGCGTCGGAGATCACCATGTCGGCCTCGCCGAGCTGGGCGATGGTGCTGATGCCGACGGTGCCCCATTTGGTGTGGTCGGCGAGCACCACGAGCCGGCCGGCCGACCCGATCAGGGCGCGGTCCGTCTCGGCCTCCATCATGTTGGGAGTGGTGAAGCCCGCTCTGACGGTCATCCCGTGCACGCCGAGAAACAGCACGTCCACGTTGAGCTCGCGGATCGCCGCCACCGCCACGGGGCCGACGAGGGCGTCGGAGGGCGTGCGCACACCGCCGGTGAGCACGACCGTCTGGTCGGCCCGGCCGCAGCGCCGGAAGACCTCGGCGACGCGCACCGAGTCCGTCACGACGGTCAGGGCGGGGACGGCGGCCAGATGGTGCGCGAGCGTCCAGGTGGTGGTTCCCGCCGACAGGGCCACGGCGGTGCCGGGGCGGGCGAGGGCGGTGGCGCGGCGGGAGATGGCCTGCTTCTCCGCCTCCTGGCGCACTGACTTGGCGGCGAAGCCGGGCTCGTCCGTGGAGCCGATGACGGTGGCGCCGCCGTGCACCTTGGTCAGCAGGCCGCGCTCCGACAGCGACTCGAGGTCGCGTCTGATGGTGATGTCGGAGACGCCGAACACCCGCACCAGCTCGATCACCCTGACGCCGCCGTGCTGCCTGACCAGTTCGAGAATCGCCTGCTGACGCTGCGGAGCGAGCATCGCATCACCAGATCCCAACAGGTTCCGACACCATCCCGATCGCATCATGACACGGCGGCTGCGGCGTGGCTGCCGGGGATTCGTCATGAAACCGTGCGTTGACAGTCCGAAATGTTGGCTTTTCGATGAATGAAGATGCGCGAACTCGGGGGAATCTGAAGGGTCCGGCAAGGAGGAACCCACGATGGCCCAACAGCTGCCGATCTCCCGCCGTCATGTCCTGCTGGGCGCCGCCGCCGCGTTCGGCGTCCCTGCCGTGCTCACCGGGTGCGGCTCCGACGATCCCGGCCCCGCGTCCGGCGGCGGAGGGCTGGGCACGGTCACGATCGGCTCCAACGCCTCCGACGAGATCCCGAAGAAGACCCTCGAAACCGTGGTCGGCGGCTTCAAGCAGGCCACCACGAAGATCAACACTGTGGACCACAACACGTTCCAGGAGAACATCAACCGCTATCTCCGGGGCACGCCGGAGGACGTGTTCACCTGGTTCGCCGGCTACCGCATGCAGTTCTTCGCCGAGCAGGGGCTGGCCGTCGACATCTCCGACGTGTGGCGGGAGATCGGCGGCGACTACACGCAGGCGTTCAAGGACCAGTCGACCGGCACCGACGGCAAACAGTACTTCGTGCCGTTCACCTACTATCCGTGGGCGGTGTTCTACCGCAAGAGCCTCTGGCGGGAGAAGGGGTACGAGCCCCCGGCCACGCTCGACGAGCTGACCGCGCTGGCCAGGAAGATGCGGGCCGACGGGCTCATCCCGATCGCGTTCGCCGACAAGGACGGCTGGCCGGCGATGGGCACGTTCGACATCCTCAACATGCGCATGAACGGCTACGACTTCCACGTCTCGCTCATGGGCGGCAAGGAGTCGTGGACGGATCCGAGGGTCAGGCAGGTGTTCGACACCTGGCGCGGGCTGATGGAGTTCCACCAGCCGGCCGCGCTCGGCCGCACGTGGCAGGAGGCCGGGCAGTCGCTGGCGCAGAAGAAGACCGGAATGTACCTGCTCGGGATGTTCGTCGCCCAGCAGTTCCCGGAGGCCGACCGTGACGACCTCGACTTCTTCACCTTCCCCGAGATCAACCCCACCTACGGCACCGACTCGATCGACGCCCCCATCGACGGCTACATGATCTCCGCCAAGGCCAGGAACGTCGACGGCGCCAAGGCGCTGCTCAAGCACTTCGCCCAGGCCTCCTCGCAGAACGTCGCCACCAAGCTGGACCCCGGCGTGCTGGCCGCCAGCTCCGAGGCCGACACGTCCGGTTACAGCGCCCTGCAGAAGCGCGGCGCGGAACTCGTGTCGAAGGCCACGCACATCGCGCAGTTCCTCGACCGTGACACCCGGCCCGACTTCGCCTCGACCGTGATGATCCCGTCCCTGCAGTCGTTCGTCGGCGAACCGGACGAGATCGACTCCTTACTGGCGAGCATCGAGAAGCAGAAGGCCAACATCTTCCGCTGATGGCCGTCAAGACCCGTCGCTACTCCGCCCGCGACGTGACCATCCTGGTCATCGGGCTGGGGGTGGCCATCGTCGTCAACGTGGGGCTCGTCTGGGGTCCCACGCTGGCCTCCGTGGGGCTGTCCGGCACCGCCTGGAACGGCATCGGCCCCATCGAGTGGGTGGGCGGGCGTAACTACCACGACCTGGCCGCCGAATATCCGCCGTTCTGGTCGGCCGTCCGCAACAACGTGTTGTGGCTGGCCTTCCTCGGTCTGGTCGCGACGCCGTTCGGGCTGTTCTGCGCGGTGCTGCTGGACCGGCGGCTGCGGTTGTCGCGCGTCTACCAGAGCGCCCTCTACATGCCGGTGGTGCTGTCGCTGGCCGTGGTCGGCTTCATCGCGCAGCTCGTCTACTCCTCCGACTACGGCGTGCTGAACGCGGTGACCGGGCTCGGCGTGGACTGGCTCGGCGACAGCTCGATCAACATCTGGGTCGTCATGGTCGCCGCCGCGTGGCGGCACGTCGGGTACGTGATGATCATCTATCTTGCGGGTTTGAAGGCCGTCGACCCCGCGCTGAAGGAGGCGGCGGCGATCGACGGGGCCAGCGAGCGGCAGGCGTTCTTCCGCGTCGTCTTCCCGACGCTGCGGCCGATCAACGTGATCGTGCTGGTCATCACGGTGATCGAGGCGCTGCGGGCGTTCGACATCGTCTACGCCATCAACAAGGGCAGGAACGGGCTCGAACTGCTGTCGGTGCTGGTGACGGAGAACATCGTGGGCGAGGCCAGCCGGATCGGGTTCGGCTCGGCGATCGCGGTGATCCTGCTGGTGATCTCGCTGGCGTTCATCGTCACCTACCTGTCGCAGCTGTTCAGGGAGGAACGATGACGCTCACCGCCCCCGCCTCCGCTCCCCCGTCCCAGGCGCGCGGGCCCGCCGCGCGGCGTCCCGTGCGACCGCTGCGGATCCTGCTGCACACCTTCCTCGCGCTGGTGGCGCTGGGCTGGCTGCTGCCGCTCGCGCTGGCCGTGTACGCGTCGCTGCGGCCGTACGAGGAGACCGCCCGCCTGGGCTACTTCTCGCTGCCGGAAGATCTCACGCTCGACTACTACGCGGAGGCGTGGATCCAGGCCGAGCTGCCCCGCTACTACCTGAACACGCTGATCATCGTGATTCCCGGTGTGCTGATCACGTTGTTGCTGGCGTCGTTCACGGCGTTCGCCATCGCACGGCTGCGCATCCCCGGCCGCAAGGCGCTGCTGATCGTCTTCACCGCCGGCAACCTGCTGCCGCCGCAGGTGCTCATCACGCCGCTCTACACCCTCTACACGCTGATCCCGCTGCCCGCCTGGCTGTCGGACTCGCAGTCGCTCTACGACTCCTACCTGGGGCTGATCGTCATCCACGTGGCGTTCCAGTTCGGCTTCTGCGTCTTCGTGATGGCGAACTTCATGCGCACCATCCCCGAGGAGATCAGCGAGGCGGCGCTGGTGGACGGGGCCGGGGTGTGGAAACGTTACTGGCGGCTGACGTTGCCGCTGTGCCGGCCGGTGCTGGCGGCGCTGTCCACGCTGCAGTTCACGTGGATGTACAACGACTTCCTGTGGGCGCTGGTGCTGATGTCGTCGGGCGACAAGCTGCCCGTCACCTCGGCTCTGAACAACCTGCGCGGCCAGTTCTTCACCGACTACAACCTGCTGGCGGCCGGGTCGGTGCTGGTGGCGCTGCCGACGTTGATCGTCTTCCAGCTGCTGCACAAGCAGTTCGTGACCGGCCTGACGCTGGGGTCGACCAAAGGCTAGAAGGGCCTCAGAGAAGGGCCTCAGAGAAGGGCGTGGAATCGGGCGGCCACGTGGTCCCACGCCCATTCGCGGGCGATCCAGTCGCGGCCGACCGCACCCATCTTGCGCGCCTTGCCCGGGTCGCTCAGCAGTTCGACGAGGGCCCGCGCGATGTCGTCGACGTCCTCGCCGTCGACGACCAGCCCCGTCTCGCCGGGCCGCACAGCGTCGGTCGTGCCGCCGGACGCGCCCACGACCACCGGCAGCCCGGTCGCCGCCGCCTCCAGGAACACGATCCCGAGCCCTTCGACGTCCAGGCCCTCCCACCGGGTACGGCACGGCATCGCGAACACGTCGCCGGCGGCGTAGTAGCCGGGCAGGCCGGCCGCCGGCACCGCGCCGGTGAACCTGACCGACTCGTGCCCCGCCGCCAGCCGCTCCAGCGTCCTGCGGTGGGGCCCGTCGCCCACCAGCAGCAGGACCGCGTCCGGCACCGCGCGCAACACCTGGGGCCAGGCCCTGATGAGCTGGTCCTGGCCCTTGCGGGGCACCAGCCGCGACACGCACACCACCACCGGCCTGTCCTCCAGGCCCAGCTCGGCCCTGATGGACCGGCGGGCCGTGCCCGGGCGGTACTGGCCGGTGTCCACGCCGGGAACGAGGCGTACGAGCTTGGCCGGGGGGATGGCGGCGGCCAGGCGGGCTCGCGTGTACTCGCCCAGATACGTCACCACGTCGGCGTGCTCGCCGATCCTGCGCAGCACGGCGCGGAAGCCGGGCGCGCTCGCCCACGACGCCTCGTGGCCGTGGGTGAGCATCACCACGCGCCGCGCGCCCGCCGCGCGCAGGCGCGGCGCGAGCAGGCCGAGCGGCGCCGCCGCGCCGAACACGACGGTCCGCACGCGATGCTCGGCGACCAGCGCGGCCGCCCTGCGCGCGACGGCCGGGGCCGGGAGCATGAGCCGCGTGGGATGCCGCACGATCCGGTACGGCTGGCGCCGGTCGAAGTCCGCGCACCCCGGCCACGCGGGGGCGTAGACGGTCACGCCCGGCGTGCGCAGCGCGAGCCCGTGCACGAACGACTGGATGCCGCCCGGCCGGGGCGGGAAGTCGTTCGTGACGAAGAGCACGTCCGCATGGGTCACGGCACCGGGACGCCGTTCAGCTCGGCCCATGAGCGGGCCAGGGCGATGCGCTCGGGGCTGGAAGGATGGGAGGCATAGAGCACATATTCCACCGGATCCGGCGACAAGTCGGAAATATTGGTAATTGCCAGCCGTTTTTGCATGGCGATGAACGTGGCCGGATCCCGGGTGAGGTCGAGCGCGTGCACGTCGGCCCTCGCCTCGACGTGGCGGCTGATCACATTCTGGGCGGGGCCCATGATCAGCGAGCCCAGCGTCATCAGGCCCATGACCACGCCCACCGCGCGCGGATCGGCGATCGAGGTGACGCCGGCGCGCCGGCGTACCGCCCCGAACACGAGGAACAGCAGGACCGCGCCCAGCGCCGCCCCCATGGCGCCGACGAGCGTTCCGTAGAGCACGTCGTCGGCCTCGGCGTGACCCAGCTCATGGGCGACGACCAGCTCGACCTGGGGCTGCGGCGCCTTGAGCAGCGTGTCGTAGACGACGATCCTGCGGGTGGCGCCGAAGCCCGACACGTACGCGTTGAGCGCCGTCGTGCGCCGCGAGGCGTCGGCGACCAGCACGTCCTGCACCGGCACGCCGTCACGCTCGGCCATGTCCAGCAGATTGTCGCGCAGCGAGCCCTGCGGCATGGACGTGAAGTCGTTGAACAGCGGCTCGAACACCACCGGGTAGACGAACGACATCACCACGGTCAGCGCGCCCGCCCCCACGGCCGCCGGGATCCACCAGCGCCGCACCCTGCGGGCCAGCCCCACGAGGACGAGCAGCATGAGGCAGAGCAGGAAGGCCTCCACGCCGAGGCTCTTCAGCCGGTCGGCGGTCCAGCCCGCCCAGTCCTGGGTGGACAGGCCGTAGTCGCGCAGCAGCGTCTCGAACCAGACGCCGAGCGGCCACCTGACCGCCTCGACGATCGCGGTGAGCACCAGGACGCCGAGGACCACCCGTACCCACCAGGGGCCTTTCAGCCGGCCCAGCACCTTGGCCCCGAACGGAGTGGCCACGAGCAAGGCCGCGAAGGCCAGCGTGAGCGCCAGCCCGAGATAGCTCGGCAGGGACGTGGCCGCGTCGAACGCCCGCGCCCTGGCGATCTCGGCGGCGGTGAAGTCGCGCGCCGGGTCGGGCGGCCCCGCGGCCAGGACCCGCCACGGCGTGCTCAAGGCGGCCACGGCCAGGATCACCGCGGCGAGCACCGCCAGGACCACGGCGGCCTGCCGCCTGAACCGGCGCTCGGCCGCGTCGTGCGCCGGGTCATCCGCCGGGTCTCGCGCCGGGTCGTCCGTCGTCACGGGCACCCCATCACCCTGCCCCCGCTCGCGACGTCTCCACGCCCCCGCCGCGCCGGCGTCCGTCCGCGAGGGGTCCTCCGCCCTGACGGCGCCCGCGTGGACGCCGTCACCGGGCCCTGCGGCGGCCGCCTCGCCGCCGCCCGCCTCGGCCTCCTCGGAGGGGCCGTCCGCGTCCCGCCGTCCGCTCATCTTTCTCCCCACTCACGCGAGCTGCTCCCGCACGTACGCGCGCCACCGTGCCGTCAGCGTGGCCACGGAGAGCCCGAGCGCGGCGAGCGCCTCGTCGACGCCGGCCGCCTGCGCATCACGGTAGAGCCTCACCAGGCTCCTCTCACCGAAACGGCGGGAGAGGAACCGACACGCCAGCCAGGCCTCCTGGTACGCCAGCGCAAGGCGTCCGGGGTCAGGCCCGCCCACGGCGAACGCCTCGGGCCCCGGCAACGCGGCCGGCACCCGCCCGGCCCGCACCTCGGCCGCCAGCTCGGCGGCGGCCGTGCGCACGGGCAGCCCGGCGTCCCGGTAGGCGACGTAGTCGGCGAAGCCCTCGTAGAGCCAGACGGGCAGCCCGCCGGTGCCCGCGGCGACGTGCGTCAGCTCGTGGGTGAGGACGACGTCCTTGCCGGTGGAGGTGAGCCTGCCGAACGACTCGGGGACGACGATCACCCGGCCGCCGTCGGCCACCGCCGCCAGCCCGTCGAGGCGCTCCACACCGGCCAGCCGGGCCGCGTCCTGGGCGGAGCCGGGAAGGATGACCACGGGCCGCACCGGGCGGCCGAGCACGGCCGTGACCCGCAGCCCCGCCGAGTCGGCCCGGCGGGCGAGATCGCTGAGCGTGCCGGGCGCGGCGCGGTGGCCGGTGACGAGGGAACGTGCCCCGCGGGCGGTGGACTGGCCGTCCGGCCACAGGTCGCGGGCTTTCGCGGGGAAGACGGGCGATGCGGGGGCGGGGGCGTCGGCGGCGAGGCCGAGGAGGAGCAGCGCGGCCAGTGCGGCTCGTCGGCTCACCTGCTCGGACACGCTGCCGATCGTAGTGGGCCCGATCGAGGGGCCGGCCGTCCACGACGGGAGGGACGGACGTCCACGGGAGCCCGCCCGGGCCAGGAGGATCTCCTGGGACCCGGGCGGGGCTTCATCAGAGGCCGGGACGGACCGCGCCGACGAACGACGACTTGCGCCATCCGCCCAGCTTGTCGATGCGCACCCGTTCGCCTGTCCGCGGCGAATGGATCATCTTGCCCTTGCCGACGTACATGCCCACGTGGCCGAGCCCGTTGAAGAACATGAGGTCACCGGGCTTGAGGTTGCGCCAGGAGACCTTGTTCCTGATGCGGGCGAACTGGCTGCTCGCCACGCGCGGGAGTTTCACCCCGGCCTTGTTCCAGGCGTACTGGACGAGGCCGGAGCAGTCGAACGAACCAGGGCCTGTGGCGCCGTAACGGTACGGGTCACCGATCTGGTTCTTGGCCACGGCGATGGCCTTGCCGGCCTTGACCTTCTGCCGAGCGATCTTGGCCGCTCGCTTCCGAGCGGCCTTCGCCGACGTCGAGGTGGCGGCGACCGTGGCCGCCCTCACCGAGGAGACGCCGGCCGTATCGCTCGTCGTCGCCGCCTGAGCCGTGGGGGCATGGAGGACCATACCTCCGGCCGTCACGGTCATCGTGAGCACTACGCCACGCAGGGCAAAGCGGGACAGACGGGGGTTATGCAGGGAGGTAGACAGGATTTCTCCTTGGGTCTTCCACGAACGCCTACCGGGTTAGCTGTCGGATTCGGGCCTGGAAGTCGCCCTACGGCGCGATGGCGCGCCGATTCACCCCTGATCCCTGGGGAACTGGGATCGCTGGGTCCCCGGTTCCGTGCCTCCTGACTGCACGGATTCGGCAGGTCATCGCCCGACTCGGTGGTTGTGTCATTGGGGATGTCGCGGCGATGACCGGCGGATCTTCATCTGTCTTCACATCGGGAGGGACCGATGCGGGTTCGCGGCGCCATGGCTTGTGCACCGCGACGACGCCAGAAGCTACGCCGAACGGTCAAGGATCGGCAAAAGCGGAGTCAGGTTGTAAAGATCGACAAAGGCCTCAGTAAACTCCCGAACCCCTGCTGGAACACGAGCGTCGTTACCAAAAAGTGACCCTGCTCACACTTCACGACACACCGGTTTTGTCAGGGGCCAGATGTCGCGTTTGTCACATTCCGCCTAATATGCGCTGGACCCACGGTGATCAAAGAAGAGCAGAAAGTGATCGCACGGCGGCAACGATGGAGCGTCGTAGAAGGATGGGCCGGGTTACGGGCGGACGGCGCCCACGAGGCCGCGGCCGTAGGCGGAGAGGCTGACGACCTTGACCACGTCGCCCGTCTGCGGTGCATGGACGATCTTCCCGTTGCCCGCATAAATGCTGACGTGCCCCAGGCCCTCGCTGAAGATGAGATCCCCCGGCTGGAGCGCGTTCAGCGACACCTTGCGGTTGGCGCCCCACGCCCACTGCGCCCACGTGGTCCTGGGCAGCGACACGCCCGCGGCCCGCCATGACGCCTGGGTCAGCCCCGAGCAGTCGTAGCCGCCCGGCCCCGTCCCGCCGAACACGTACGGCTTGCCGACCTGCGCGAACGCGAACCGCAGCACCGCCGCGGCGTTCCCCGACGCGGGTCCCGTGTACTCGATGCCGGTGCTGTTCGGATCGCCGGTCTTGTAGGCGCCCAGCTTCTTCAGGAGCTTCTTCTGCTTGGCGATCAGGCCGAGGATCTCCTTGCGCTCCTTCTCGACCTCGCCACGGACCTCGTCGGCCGACCGCAGCGCGCCCTGCGCCTTGTCGCGCTCCTTCTTCAGGTCGCGGTTCTCCCGGTCGAACGCGGCCAGCTTCTCCGAACGTTCCTTGGCCATCTGCCCGGCCAGCGCCATCCCGGCCAGCCGTCCCTGCGGGTTGTCGGCGCCGACCAGCCCCGGCAGGGTGGTGGCGTAGCCGCCGGCCCGGTAGACGGTGGCGGCCATGTCGGCGATCTGGACGCGCAGGTCGGCGACCGTACGGAGCTTGCGCTTGTAGCTCTTGTTCAGCTTCGCGTAGGTGCCCTTGGCCTTCTTGTAGCGCTCGGTCGCCGTGTTGTAGCGGTCGACGACCTTGTCGGCCTTGTCGTTGAGCTTGTCAAGCTTGGCCTTGGCCTGCCCGATGGTCGGCTTCGGATCAGCGAGCGCCGCTCCCATGGGAGACACCACAAGCCCGAACGCGAGACCCACGGCCACCGGCACCCGGCCAAACCTCACTGCGTCGCCTCCCAGGGGATCTTTACTGGGGCGAAATAGTACAGAAGTGGCGGGTGGGCTCTCACCCAAACATACCAATTCGTAACTTAAGCCCGACCCAGGCGGCGCAGCAGCAAGCCAGACGGAACGGGTCTGGCTCCCATCCGCCTGACGGACTCGGCCACCTCACGATCCGACGACACCACGGCGATGGCGCGGCCGGGCGGCTCCGCGCGGACGAGCTGGCGGATCAGGTCGTCGGCGATCTCCCCGGGCGCGCTGAACAACACCCGCACCCCGCGCGGCGCCACGACCTGCACAGGGGCGTTGAGCTCCGCCCCGTCGAACACCGCGGTCACCTCGACCCTGGTCTGCGCCACCAGCCCGCCCAGCCCGGTCATCAGCCGGTTGCGCTGGTCGGCGAGGGTGAGCGTGCCGTAGCCGGTCTTGGTGACGTTGTAGCCGTCGATGATCAGGTGGATCTGCGGCAGCGCGAGGAGCTGGTCGAGGAGCTGCGGATCGTCGTCGGCGAGCGCCCGCGCGGGCACGCGCACACCCGGCCGCTCGCCGGTGACCGCGGCGACCGAATCGGCCGGCCGGCTGATCGTGGTGGGCAGGGCCAGCTCCCTGCGCAGCCCGGCCGACGCGTCCTGCAGCGCGTCGAGCAGCACCCTGATGCGGGTGTCCTCGATGCTCCTGCCCTCGCGCGCGGCCCGGCGCGAGGCTTCGAGCTGCTTCTCCACGTCGGACAGCCGCTCGCGCAGCCGCCGCAGCTCGGACTCCCCCGCGCTGCCCGCGGCCGAGGCGGCCGTCCTCGCCTCCTCGGCGGCATGCTCCATCTCCTCGGCCCGACGCACCGCGGCCTTGGCCCGCTCGCGGGCGTCGTGGAGCCTGCGGCGCAGGTCGGAGTTCTCCGCGCGGGCGGCCTTGACCTGCTCGCGCAGGCGGTCGGCCTCCGCCTTGGCGGCGCTCTTCTGCGCGGCGAGCTGCTCGCGCAACCGGGAGACGGCCTCCTCGCGCTCGGAGTCCTCGGCGGCCGCGAGCGACTGCTCCAGGTCGGAGCGGGCGGTCTCGATCATCTCAGCCCAGCCGGGCGGGCGGGTGAGATAGGCGGCGGCGGCCACCAGCACGGGATCGGCGGCGGGCGGCACATTGCCCTCGGCGAGCGCGGCGACCAGCTCAGGCCAGCCCGCGGTCACCGACTCGGCGACCAGCTCGCGGAACTTCTTGTCGTTCTCCAGCTGCGCCGCGATGGGCGCGCTGCCCAGCTTGGCCCGCTTGCGAGGGTCGAACTTGGCGATGCCCCGCAGCGGCGGCGGAATGGCGGCAGCGGGCATCGTGCCGAGGACTTGAGACGCCAAGTCGACGACATTGAGCCGCACCTGCTCGGGAAGCGGGCGAGACAGGCCTTCACCCGCTGAACTCATCCCACTTGTCCCTTCGTGACATGCCCTTTCAGACAAGGGTACGGCTGCCGCGTACCTGACCGTAACGGCCACTCCGATATGGACAAGCGCTTGGTGGGGAAGGCTCGGCCGCGCCGGTACGGGCGTCCACCAGGGAGGCGGACCGTGGCGGAGCAGTCTCGCACCGCCACTCGTGACCTCGGAGAACCGCGTCAACTCGGCACCCGACGGCTCTGCGGCAGGCCCGGCGACAGTGCCCTTGTCCGCTTCGCCGCCTCACCCGCGCGAAAAGCTGGGATTCCAGCGCCTCGGCCGTCCGAGCCCGGCCCTCCACCAGCCGTCCGAGCCCGGCCGTCCGAGCCCGGCCGTCCGAGCCCGGCCGCTCGGACCGGTGACTCACCGCGCCGCGATCGAGGGCCCGCCTGCGCGGCGACTCACCCCGGCACGAACGTGGCCTGCCGACGCGGTGGCCCGGCTACGAGCCCGCGTCGTAGACCAGCAGCGCGACCTGGACCCGGTTGTTGAGGTCGAGCTTGGTCAGGATCCGCGACACGTGCGCCTTGACCGTGGGCACGCTCATGAACAGCTCGCGCCCGATGTCGGCGTTCGACTTGCCCTGGCCCACGGCCGTCGCCACCTCCCGCTCCCGATCGCTGAGCCGGCCGAGCAGCCTCCTGGCGCGTTCCGTACGCTCGCCCGCCCCGCCGTCGGACACATGGGTGATGAGCTGCCGGGTGACCGCGGGCGACAGGATCGGCTCGCCCTCGGCCACCTTCCTGATCGCCCGCACCAGGTCGCCCGGCGCGATGTCCTTCAGCAGGAACCCGGCCGCCCCCGCCCGCAGCGCGCGCAGCACCTGCGCGTCGGCGTGGAACGTGGTCAGCACCACCACCTCGGGCGGCGTGGAGGTGCGGCGCAGCGCCTCGGTGGCGGTGAGCCCGTCGACGCCCGGCATGCGGATGTCCATCAGCACCACGTCGGGCCGGTGCTCGGCCACCATGGGCGGCACCTCGGAGCCGTCGCCCGCCTCGCCGACGATCTCGATGTCGCCGGCGCCGCCGAGGATCATCGACAGCCCGGCCCGCACCATCGCGTCGTCGTCGACGATCAGCAGCCTGATCGGCGAGCCGGCCTGAGCGGTCATGCGTCCTCCCGAGTCGTCTTCACCGGCCACGGCAGCCAGGCGCGTACCAGGAACTCGCCCTCCGGCGTCGCGCCGTGCTCCAGCCTGCCGCCCGCCAGCTCGGCGCGTTCCGTCAGCCCGATGAGCCCGGCACCCGCGCCGGGGATGCGCAGGCCGTGGCGGACCCGCAGCGGGTTGCGCACCTCCACCGACACCCCTTTGCCTCGTTTGCCCGCCACGGTGACGGCCACGGGCGCGCCGCCCGCGTGCTTGCGGGCGTTGGTGAGCGCCTCCTGGACGATGCGGTAGAGGTTACGGCCCACCCCTTCCGGCGCATCCTCCACCCCGAGGGTCAGCCGCACGTCCATGCCCGCCTGGCGGCATTCCTCGGCCAGATGGGGCAGATCGGCCAGCGTGGGCTGCGGGCGCTCCGGCACCGGTTCGGCCTCTTCGTCCTCCTCGCCCGGCCTGGCGGCGCGCAGCACGCCGATCACCTCGCGCAAGTCCTGCAGCGCCAGGTGGGCGTTGTTCCTGATGGCGCCGGCCGCCCTGGCGATCTCCTCGGTGGGCGCGTCCGGCCGGAACTCCAGCGCGCCCGCGTGCAGGCTGAGCATCGAGATGCGGTGGGCGAGCACGTCGTGCATCTCCCTGGCGATGCGCTCGCGTTCGCTCCGCCTGGCCTCTTCCGCGGCCCCCTCGGCCTGCTGCCTGAGCGACCAGATGACCTGCCGCCTGGCCCTGACCACGATGCCCCACGCGAACACGGTCAGCACGATCGCCACCCCGAGCGCCGCCGTCCAGTTCCGGTCGAGCTCGGACTGCGGCCGTAGCCAGACATAGGGCGCCAGCGTGACGAGGGAGAACAGCGCGACAGGCCCGGAGATCCTGAACGGCCGGTGCACCGCCACCGTGAACAGCGCCACGATGGAGGCCCCGCCGGGCAACTCCAGGTAGGACGAGAGCAGCGTCGTCACCACGGCCAGGCCGACCGGCCATCTGCGCCGCAACCACACCGCCGCGCACGACAGCGCCCCCATGATTTGCTCGATCGCCCGCAGCGGCGCCGGCTCGTCCTGGATCTCCGTCATGGACAGCAACGTCAGGCCGCAGGCCAGCAGGAACATGAGGGTGTCGACGATCCAGTCGCGCGTCGAGCGGCGCACGCGCCTGCCGTCGCGGGCGTCCCCGAGCAGCACCGACGGCAGCGCCCACCGATATTCGTGGGCGGGAGCGCCGTCCTCCTGGTGTGCCGTCACGTACACCGAGGTTAGGCCCTGCCGACGGCGTGGCGACAGCGACCAAAGTCGATGCCGGCCGAGACCTACGGCCGACGCGGGCCGCGCGGCCGCGCGGCGAGGCTGGAGCCATGCAAGCGGTTCTGACGATCTCGGGGTGGCTGCTGCTCCTGCAGGGCGTGGGCGGCCTGATCAACGCTCTGTTCGGATGGTGGCGGTGGGCGCACGACCTGCTCGTGGTCAACCTGCTGCCGGTCCTCAAGGGATATGAGGTGTTCGCGGCCATCGTGGTCGGGGTGCTCGGCCTCGTGCTGCTGGCCGCTGCCGACGCGATGAAGAAGACGGAGGAGGAGAAGTGAGCGCGACCATGCTCAGACCGCCGCGCAACCAGGCCGATCCGCGGGTGATCCCGTGGTGGACGGTGCAGTGGCTGCTCCTCATGGCGCCGCTTGCCGTCGCGGCCGTGGCGGCGTACTGGATCTTCACCGAGCGGCCGCTCTGGCTGGGCGCGGCGGTCGCCGCGTTCGCGGTGGCGTGCGTGGTGCTGGCGCTGGTGGCGCCGCGGGCGTACTACCGGGTGGAGCGGTGGGAGGTCACCGGCGAGGCCGTCTACACGCGCAAGGGATGGCTGACGCACACCTGGCGGGTGGCGCCGATGTCGCGGATCCAACGGGTCGACACCGCGCGGGGGCCGGTGCAGCGGCTGTTCGGTCTGGCCGACGTCACGGTGACCACCGCCTCGTCGGCGGGCGCCGTCAAGATCGAGGGCCTGGACCATGAGGTGGCCGCCGAGCTGGCCGAACGCCTGACAGCCATCACGCAGGCGACGCCAGGGGACGCGACTTGAACGCGCCCGGGCTGCGGAGGCAGGACATGAGCGAACCGGATGCAGGGAACCTGCCGGCACACCACCGCGACCGGCAGGGACCCGCGCTGGACGCGCAGTCGGGCTGGCGGCGGCTGGCGGGACGGAGCCTGTGGGTCTCGGGCGCCAAGTCACTGGCGCTCGTGGCCGGCGCGGTGGCCGGGCTGACCCGCTTCCTGCTGGGCCAGGACTGGCGGGCCGGCGGGATCATCGCGGCCTGCGCGGGCGCCGCGGTGCTGATCGTGGCCGCCGTGCTGGCCTACGACCTGGCCAGGCTGCGTACGACCCGCTGGCGGCTCACCCCCGAGCGTCTCGAGCTGCGCTCCGGCCTCACCACGCGCCAGCACCGCTCGATCCCCCGGGACCGGGTGCGCAGCGTGGACCTCAGGGCCGATCCGATCCTCCGGATCTTCGGCCTGACCGTGGTCAAGGTGGGCACCGGCGAGCACGCGGGCGACCACACCGAGCTGACGCTCGACCCGCTGGCCAGGAACGACGCCGAGACGCTGCGCCGTACCCTGCTGCACCAGGACGAGGAGCGGGAGGCGCGGGACGGGCCGCTGGCCGAGCTGCGCTGGTCGTGGATCAGGTACGCGCCGTTGTCGGTGTGGACGTTCACGGCGTCCGCGCTGGTACTCGGCGCGCTCTACAAGCCGCTCAACGCGATCGGGCTCAAGTCGGTCACCAGCAGGGCGGCGAGCGACCTGTGGGGCTGGATCGTCGAGCAGCCGCTGACGGCGGTCCCGCTGCTGCTGGCGGTCAACCTGACCGTCGGCGCGCTCGGCGCGACGCTGCTGTTCGCCGAGTCGTGGGGTCGCTACCGGCTGGAGCACGAGCCCGGCCGGCTCAGGCTGCGACGCGGGCTGCTGACCACCAGGTCGCTGACCCTGGAGGTGCGCCGGCTGCGCGGCGTGGAGATCAGCGAGCCGCTGCTGCTGCGGCTGGGCGGCGGCGCCCGCGTCAAGACCGTCGCCACGGGGCTGGGCGAGAAGGCAAAGAACGAGACCGAGGACGCCGCCGCGCTCGCCCCGCCACTCCCCCGTGACCTGGCCTGGCGGCTCGCCGCCGAGGTCGCGTCGGCCGGTGTGCCGGGGTCGCGCGTCCTCTCCGGCGGTACCGCGCTGATCCCGCATCCCCGGGCGGCGAGGCGCCGGCGCGTCGTACGAGCTTCGCTGGCGACCGCGCTCCTGGCCGCCGCGGCGGGGGTCGCGTCCTCGCTGGCGCCGTGGCCGTGGGTGCGCGCCTGGGTGTGGCTGATCCCCGTCGTGGTGCCGGCCGCCGGGATGTGGGGCGCGGTCGAGGGCGCCAGGAACCTCGGGCACGCGCTGGGCGCCCGGCACCTGGTGAGCCGGAAGGGGGCGGTCGTGCGGCAGACGGTCGCGCTCGACCGCAAGGGCATCTCGGGATGGACGATCACCGAGTCGTACTTCCAGCGGCGCTCGGGGCTGCTGACCGTCTCCGCCACCACCTCCGCCGGCCGGGGGCACTACGAGGTGGTGGACGTCGGTCACGAAACCGGCCTGGAACTGGCCTCCCGCGCCGTGCCCGGCCTGCTGGAGCCGTTCCTCGTCAGGGGGAAGACGGTGGCAAAGCAATGAGCCGCGTGATCCCCCATGGCTTGCCCATGCCCCTGTACTGGACAAACGTGATCGCGCGGCTCAAGTGCTTGCGGTCTTAACCGTATTTGTCACGCTTGCAGCCGGGTTGCAGGCTCTTTAACCGTTGATGCGGACCGCCGGTCAGGAGAACACGACGACGCCGCCCCGCCCCCTCCTGACGGCGGGGGGCGGGGCGGCGTCGCGTGAGGTCAGCTGCCCTTGGGCTGCTTGGTCAGCGTGGCCATGTAGGACTTGGCCAGGGTGAGCGCGCCGTCCATGGCCTCCTTCTCCGGCATGAACTCGACCTCGGACGAGTTCGTCGCCTCGCCCTCCGGCCGCTGGTGGCCCGAGTAGTCGACCCTGACCACCATGGCGCCCTGGCGGATGGTCACGGTGGCGCTCGAGGCCGAGACGTCGCCCCGCCTGGTCTCCACGTACTGCCGGTAGGCCTGTTCGCCGAGCCCGCCGACCTCGGCCAGCTTGCCCCACTTGATGCCTCCGAGCGACGAGTCCGCGGTGCTCTTGTCGCCGCCGTACTCGCTGACGTAGTACGCCGTCGCGCCGGGCGGGTCGACCGCGCCGGCCCGGTTGGTGAAACGGTGCACGGTGATCAGCGCGCTGCGGATCTTCTTGGTGCCATCCCCGCCGGGCAGGTCCAGGTTGAGCCAGCGGCACTCGGTCTGGTTGTCGCCCCCGACCGTGGTGCCGCGGGCGCGGGTGGTGGGCTCGGGCACGAGCTTCGTGGCCACCTCCGTCACGGCGGAGCAGTCGGCGGGGAAGACGGTCAGCACGCTCGGCGAGGGCGTCGGGGTGGCGCTCGGCGACACCGTCGCCTCCGACGACTCCGCCTGGGCCAGCACGTCGGGATGCTGCGCCTGCCAGGCCGCCACGCCCTTCGCGAAGTGGCCGGCCAGCTTGGAGACCTCGCGGATCGCGTTCGCCTCGGTGATCGACTGGGTGGTCTCGTTCGACAGGATCTGGGCGTCCTTGCGCTGCTGGCTCGCCTGGTATTTGACCTCGATCGTCATGTCGCCGACGCGGGCGTAGGCCTTGCCGAAGGAGTACCACAGCAGCTTGCCGTCGCGGCGCCAGGTGTACTGGGCGAACGCGCTGTCGCCGACGCCCTCGATGTCCTTCACCGGCGAGGTGTAACTCTTCTCACCCGGCTTGACGGACGGGGTGGCGGTCTCGCCGTACTTGCCGCCGCGGTAGTCGACCTCGTAGGAGTTCTGGGCCATCGCCCTGCCGGTCTTGGTGCCCTCGCCCTTGTGCTGTTCGATCCGGACGTCGATCTCCCTGCTGCGCCAGAACTCGCCGTACGAGATGCGCTGGTTCTGCCAGTTGCAGCTGAAGCTGACCGTGTAGTGGCCGTCCTTGGACCTCTTGGCGATGGTCGCGTCGGGGACGAGCCGGTCGGCCTCGTCCTCGGGCAGCATCGCGCACACGTCGGGCGCCGTCGCGGCGGCGGCCGTGGTGGCGGTCGGTTGCGCCGACCCGCCGCCCGTCGTGTCGCCCGTCGTGTCTCCCGGCTGCGCGAACGGCGGCGTGGAGGTGCCCGCGACCTTGCCGTAGACGAAGTAGGCTCCGACGCCGCCCGCCGCGACCAGCACGACGAGGGCGGCGGCCAGCGTGGGCAGCAGCCAGGCGGGCCGCCGCGGGCGCTGCGGCGGCGGCATCGACGGTGTCGGCGGTGTCGGCGGCGTCGGCGGCATGGCGGGAGGCAGGTACGGTGGCGTGTTCTGTGGCGCGCCGGACGGCATGTTGGGCGGCATGTTGGGCGGCATGTTGGGCGGCTCGAACTGCCTGCCTGGCACCTGGTAAGGGCTGGTAGGCGGCTCGTGCTCGCTACCGGGGTTCACACGGACTCCTGGGGTTGCCTTGACGTGCGGGGGTACATGGTAGTCACACCCCTTGCGAGAGGCTTGCGGGCGTTCACTTCGCCAGCGCCGCAGAGACCAGGCGGGCCGCGGCGACGGCCGGCTCCTTGTCCGCGGGGTCGGAGGACGGCACGTCGTCACGATGCCAGACCACCTCGCCCAGCAGGTTGCTCATCCGGAAGAGGATGACGCTGTCGGACGAGCCCTTCTTGTTGCTGTTGAGGTGGAACTTGAACTTGTTCTGCATGATCGCCGCCTCCCCTACGCCCTTGACCTCGCTGACCGCGCCGCGCACCTCGCGAATGTGCCTGCCCTTGGAGGCGGTGCGGGTGGTCCTCTCGCTGTCGAAGCGGCGCTGCGCGACCTGCGGCCCGCCGAGATCGGCGCCCGGCTTCTCCGCCCAGGCGCGCACGATGAGCCGGCGGCCCGCCGCGCCGTCGCGGACGAGCCACTGGCACTCCCCCGGCCTGCTGCGCATGCGCTCAGGCTCGCCCTTCACCAGCTCGCCGGCCTGGGCGCCGGTGATCAGCGTGCACGGGTCGGGTGCCGTGGCGAACCTGCCGGTCTCCGGCCCGTCGACGAGCGCGCCGGCGGCGTACCAGCCGCCCGCGCCCAGGACCACGACGGCCGCGACCGCCGCGGGCAGCAGCCGGCGGCGGGACCCCGCTCCCGCCCGCTTGTCATGAGCGCCCGTGGTGACGCCGGTCAGGCCGCGCAGCGCGTGGCGCACCTGGGCGGCCGTGGGCCTGGCCGCCGGGTCCTTCGCGAGCATGGCCATCAGCAGGCCGCCGAGCTCCCGCCCGGCCCTGGCGGGGAACGGCGGCTCGTGCAGCAGCACCGCCGCCGCGACCGCCGCGGACAGCTGCCGCTCGAACGGCGCCCTGCCCTCCACGGCCGTGTAGAGGCTGGCGCCGAGCGACCACAGGTCGGAGGCGGGGCCGGAGGGCTGCTCGTTGAGCCGCTCGGGCGCCATGTAGCCGGGCGAGCCCGCACTGCCGAACCTGTCGGCGTGCCCGCCCATCGGCGCGGCGATGCCGAAGTCGGTCAGCATGGCAGATCCGTCGGCGTCGAGCAGGATGTTGGCCGGCTTGACGTCCTGGTGCACCATGCCGTGCGCGTGGGCCACCTCCAGCGCGGACAGGACGCGCAGCCCGATCTCGGCGACGTACGCGGCGGGCAGCGGCCCCCGCTCCTTGATCACCTTGTCGAGCGAGCGGCCGGTGACCAGGTCCATGATGATCCACGGCTGGTCGCCCTCCAGGACGACGTCGTGCACGAGCACGATCGCCGGGTCGCGCAGGCGTCCAGCAGACCTCGCCTCGTGGATGGCCAGGTTGGCGAAGTCCGCCCGCTGGCCCGGGGTCAGCCCGTCGGGCACGCGTACCTGCTTGACCGCGACCTGCCGGTCGAGCACCTCGTCGATGGCGCGCCACACCGTGCCCGCGCCGCCCTGCCCGAGCCGCTCGATCAGCCGGTAGCGGCCCGCCAGCAGGTAGAGGTCACCCGGCATCGCGCAACGCCTGTTCGCTCGCCTGCGCCACCCTCAGCGCCGTCTGCCTGACGTCGTCGTCGGTCGGCCTGTTGGCCAGCGTGGAGTATTCGACGCTCACCACGAGGTTGGCCAGCCGGTAGTAGACGTGGGCGGTGTGCACGCGGCCGGTGGGGCCCTTCAGCTCGAAGGCGAAGGCCTCCTCACCCACGCCGCCGACCGGGCGCACCGGGGTGCGCGTGGCCTTCCTGGAGTCCTTCACGCCGATCTCGGGCCACGTCCAGGTGACCTCGTTGTATCTGGCCCAGTAGCGCTTCTGGTTCTGGAACAGCCTGCGGGCGGAATCATCGGTCATCGACCAGGGATCGACGGTGTCGGAGTCCTTCTGCACCTGCAGGCCCACGCCGCTGCCCGCGAGCGGCCAGCCGCACTTGGGGCCCGTCTCGTCGGCGTCGGGGCGTCCCTTGGGCGGGCTCTGCGTACGCAGCACGCTGCCGATCTCCTGGGAGCTGAGCAGGGTGCACACGTCCATGGGCACCGTGAACGCCGACGGCACGCCGTCGTCCTCCCCCCGCAGGAAGAAGAAGGCCGTGGTGCCCGCGGCGACCACGAGCACCGCCGCGGCGGCGATGGCGATCCAGCGTGCCGCGCCGCCGCGCCGCCGCGCCCTGGTCGGCGCGGTCACGGTCTGGGTGACCGGCAACTGCGGCGCCGCCCCGCCCGCGGCGACCTGGCGCAGCGCCTCCCCGGCCGTACGAGCGTCGGGCCGCGCCGCGGGGTGGTGCGCCATCATGGCGGCCAGCAGCGGCCCCAGCGGGCCCGGCGCGATCGGGACCGGCTCCATCAGCGTGGCCCGCACCCGCTGGGCCGCCGAGCCGGAGTAGGCGGACCCGCCCGTCACCGCGACGTAGAGAGAGGCGCCGAGCGACCACAGGTCGCTGGCGGGGCCACCGGGCTGGCCCTCGAGGCGCTCGGGCGCGATGAACCCGGGGGAGCCGATCATGAGCCCCTGCTCGGTGAGGGTGGCCTGGCCCTCCTGCCTGGCGATGCCGAAGTCGGTGAGCACGACCCTGCCGCTGTCGGTCAGGAACACGTTGCCCGGCTTGACGTCGCGGTGCTGGACCCCCTGGGCGTGCGCCATGCCCAGCGCGTCGAGCACGTCGGCGCCGATGCGCGCGGCGTAGTCGGGAGGCATGGGCCCGAACTCGCGCACGGTCTCGGCGAGGGTACGCCCGCGCAGCAGCTCCATGACCAGCCACGGCCGCTCGTTCTCGACGACCACGTCGTGCAGCGCCACGATGCCGGGGTGGCGCAGCCGCGCGGTGGCCTGCGCCTCGCGCACGGCCCTGGTGATCGAGTGGGACCGTTCCTTGGGTGACATGCCCTCGGGCAGCGTGAGCTCCTTGACCGCGACCTCGCGGTCAAGCATCTCGTCCCTGGCCTGCCACACTTTCCCCATGCCGCCCGCGCCCAGCGGGCGCAGCAGGGAGTAGCGGCCGGCAAGTCTTCCCGCGGACATAAAGGGAAGGGTAACTACATATGGGAGTTCTGCTGAACAGATTCGCGCTTCGGGGCCTGGCCGCCCGGTGACAACATCGCCCCTTCGGTGACCTGTTCCGGTGATCGCGGGTGCCGGTCGTGGTTCCTGTCGGTCGGCCTCTCTATGGTCTTGGTTCGTGGATCCGGTTCAAGGCACTCTCGACGAGCTCGGCACCCCGCTGAGTGACGTCACGTTCGTCGTGTTCGACCTCGAGACGACGGGGGGTGCCCCCGCCGAGGACGCCATCACCGAGATCGGCGCGGTCAAGGTGCGGGCGGGCGAGGTGCTCGGCGAGTTCTCCACGCTGGTCGATCCGGGCGGCCCCATACCGCCGTTCATCTCCGTGCTGACCGGCATCACCGACGCCATGGTCATGGCCGCGCCGCGGATCGACGCGGTGCTGCCGAGCTTTCTCGAGTTCATCCGCGGCGCCACGCTGGTGGCCCACAACGCCGGTTTCGACACCCGCTTCGTCAAGGCCGCCTGCGCCTCGCTCGGCTATCCCCCGCCGGTCAACCCGGTCGTCGACACCGTCGACCTGGCGCGGCGCGTGCTGACCCGCGACGAGACGCCCAACGCCAAGCTGTCCACGCTGGCCAGGTTCTTCCGCAGCTCCACCGAGCCGTGCCACCGCGCCCTGCAGGACGCCAGGGCCACCGTCGACGTGCTGCACGGGCTGATCGAGCGGGCCGGTTCGTTCCAGGTCCACACGCTGGAGGAGCTCAAGTCGTTCGTCCGCGCCCCGACCCCGGAGCAGCAGCGCAAGCGCCACCTGGGCGAGTCCGTCCCCCACGCCCCCGGCGTCTACCTGTTCGAGGACGAGCGCGGCGAGGTCCTCTACATCGGCAAGAGCACCAACCTGCGCAACCGCGTGCGCTCCTACTTCACGGCGAGCGAGACCCGCCCGCGCATCCGCGAGATGATCGGCATCGCCGAGCGGGTGCGCCACATCGTCTGCGCGACCGCCCTGGAGGCGGAGGTCAGGGAGCTGCGCCTGATCGGCGGCGCCAAACCGCGCTACAACCGCCGTTCCCGCTTCCCCGAGAAGGTGGTCTGGCTCAAGCTCACCACCGACCTGTTCCCGCGCCTGTCGATCGTGCGCGAGCTCAAGGACGACGGCGCCACCTATCTGGGCCCGTTCGGCAGCTCCCGTCTGGCCGACGACGCCCGCATCGCCCTGCACGAGGCGGTTCCCCTGCGCCAGTGCACGCAGCCGATCACGCTGCGCACCCGGCGGGCGGCCTGCGTGCTGCACGAGATGGGCCGCTGCGGCGCCCCGTGCGAGGGGAAGACCAGCCAGGAGGAATACGCGGTGCACGCCGAGAGCGCCCGCCGCGCGATGACGCTCGACGCCTCGCCGGTCTTCTCCGCCGTGTCGGCCCGCATGGAGCGTCTGTCGGTGGAGCAGCGCTACGAGGAGGCCTCCATCGACCGCGACCGGCTGGCGGCGTTCGTCCGTGCGGCGGCCCGCATGCAGCGGCTGAGCGCCATCACTCGCATCCCCCAGTTAGTGGCCGCCAGCCCCGCCTTCGGCGGCGGCTGGGACATCCACGTGATCCGCTACGGCCGGCTGGCGGCGGCGGGCGTCATGCCGAAGGGCGCCCATCCGACCCCTTTCGTCGCTTCCCTGACGGCCGCCGCCGAGTCCGTCATCCCTGGGCCCGGGCCCGTCCACGCCGCCAGCGCCGAGGAGACCGAGTGCATCCTGCGCTGGCTGGAGTCGCCGGGGGTGCGGCTGGTGGAGGTCGACGGCGAGTGGAGCCTGCCCGCCCAGGGGGCCGCCCGGCACAAGGCGCGCATCGATCTCGCGTACCAGCGACCTGATCGTCCGCGCCCTCGGGAGGGGCGGCCTATGAGGTGAAACGATAGAGTTGGTGCATGGTCACGGCTATTGTCCACATCAAAGCAGAGGTAGACCGGATCCCGGAGGTCGCCCAGACGATCGCCGAGATCCAAGGGGTCAGCGAGGTCTACTCCATCACCGGCGAATACGACCTGCTCGCCATGGTCAGGGTCTCCGCCTACGAGGAGATCGCGGAGGTCGTACCCGGGCGGATCAACAAGGTCTCAGGTGTCCTGCACACCGAGACGCACATCGCCTTCCGCGCCTACTCCAAGCACGACCTCGAAGCGGCCTTCTCCATCGGCTTCCCCGAAGCCGACTGACCCCCATACGCCGCGCACTCCCTGACACCCCCGCCCCGGCGCCTCCACCGCCCCAGCGTTCACCGCGCCGCCTAGGAGCTGGCACCGCCTCACTCAGGGCCGCCGCCCCGCTTTGGAGCGCTCACCCCAGCGCCTTCGCCGCCTCGCCCGCCGTTCACCGCGCCACCTGGGAACTCGCACCGCCCCACCCAGCACCACCGCCC
>NZ_SMKO01000171.1 GCF_004348685.1 Nonomuraea deserti
GGCCGAGCTGCCCGTCACCACGTCGGCGGGCCTGCCCAAGCGCCAGAGCAGGCACTCCGGCCCTGGCAGGCCCACGCCGGTGACCCAGCAAGCCATCACGGACACCCTCGCCCCCGAGGACGCCGCCGCCGGCCTGGAGCGCATGCGGCAGGCGCTCGACTCGGGTTACGCCGCCGACCCGCAAGGAAACTCCCAGCCATGACGACGCAGCAGCCCACCGCCGACACCGCCAACATGACGTGGACCCTCAACAGGCTCGCGCAGGAGCCAGAGGTCATCAACGCGCTGCTGTTCACCACCGACGGGCTGGTGCTGGCCCGTTCCGACGGCCTGAGCCAGGACGACGCCGAACGCGCCGCCGCCGCCATGTCCGGCATGAAGTCGCTGCAGGGCGAGCTCTCGTCCTTCTGCGGCATCGAGCGCGAGCACGGCGCCCCCGTGGCCCTGCGCCACGTGATCAGCGACATGAAGGACGTCACCGTGCTGCTGTTCGCGGCCGGCGAGCGTACGGGCGTCGGCGTGTCCGTCCGCGGCGACTCGATGAGCCAGCAGGTGGGCGTCGCCATCACCGCGACACTGAAGATGATCGCCGGGCTGCGCGACGTGCTGAGCGCCCGCGAGCGGGGCAAGCACGCGTGACCGGGCCGCGTCATCGGCGGGCGGGCATGATCCGCTCCCACACCGCTACCGGTGGCGACGCCATCCCGTCACGAGGCAGCCTGGACGACGCCACCCTGCTCGTCGCCGAAACCGGCGCGCCGCCGGCCGGCCTGCCGGCCCAGGCGCACCGGGTGATGGATCTCTGCCTGCCCGGCGTCCTGTCGGTGTCGGAGGTCGCCTACCACCTCCAGCTGCCCGGCGCGGTCGTCAAGGTGATCGTGTCCAAGCTGATCGACAGCGGGCACCTCATCGCCCGCGCTCCTTACGCCCCGTTGGCGGGGCAGCATGACGAGAACTTCCTACGGCAGGTACTGGATGCCCTACAAAAGCTCTGATCGTTACGTGCCGCCCGGGGCACGCTCGGTGAAAATTGTCGTGCTTGGTCCGTTCGCAGTGGGTAAAACCACGTTCGTGGGCACGGTGTCAGAGATCCGGCCGATGCGGACCGAAGAAGAGATGACGCAGGCCGGCCGGCTTGTGGACGATCTCGAAGACCTGCGCGGGAAGACCACCACGACCGTCGCCATGGACTTCGGCCGCCTCACCCTCACCGACGACATCGTCTTGTACCTGTTCGGCACACCCGGCCAGCACCGGTTCCGCGGGATGGTGCGCTCGCTCATGGAGGGCGCGCTCGGAGGGCTGGTGCTGGTCGACACGCGGCGCATCGCCGACAGCTCCGACGCGATCGACCTGCTGGAGGAGGCCGGGCTGCCGTACACCGTGGCGATCAACCACTTCGACGGCGCTCCTCGCTATGCCGAGTCCGACCTGCGCGACAGCCTGAGCATGCCCGACCACCGGCCGCTCGTCGGCCTGGACGCGCGCATGTTCAGCTCCGCCAAGCAGGGGCTGATCGTCCTCGTCTCCGACATCCTCGCCCACTTCCGACCGGAGCCCGCCCGATGACCATATCCGTCACACCCGCCGCCCGCCTGTTCGGTGACGACTTCGCCACCCGGGCCGAAGACGCCTACGACGCGCTGCGCGCCGCCGGACCGGTGGCCTGGGCGGAGATCGCCGACGGCGTGCACGCCCTCGTCGTCACCAGCCGGCGCGCCGCCGCCGACCTGCTCAAGGACACCGCCACGTACAGCAAGGACAGCCGCATGTGGGCGGCGCTGCAACAGGGCGAGGTGCCCGCCGACAGCCCCGTCCTGGCGCTGATGGCGTTCCGCCCGAGCCTGCTGTACACCGACGGTGACCGGCACGCCCGGCTGCGGCACGCCATGGACGACTGCCTCGACAGGATCAACCTGCACGAACTGCAGGAGATCACCCGCGGCCACGCCCTGGGGCTCATCTCCGGCTTCGCCCACACCGGGCACGCCGACCTGATGAGCCAGTACGCCGACACCCTGCCGCTGCTGGTCTTCACCGACCTGCTCGGCTGCCCGCCCCAGCTGACCGGACGCATGGTCGCCGGCTGCCAAGGCATGATCAACGCCGGTCCCGAGGCCGGCAAGGGCGCCGCGGAACTCGCCCAGTGCCTCTCCGAGATCATCCAGATGAAGTCCACCCGGCCGGGCCGTGACTGCACCTCCTGGATGTTGTCCCACCCCGCCGCGCTGACGCACGAGGAGATCCTGCACCAGCTCGTCGTGCTGGTCGGCGCCGGGACCATCCCCACCGCGGCCTGGATCGCCTCGGGCCTGCGCCTGCTGCTGACCGACGACGACTACGCCGGCGACCTGATCGGCGGAGCCGTCACCGTACGCCGTGCCATGGACAGGGTGTTGTGGACCCGCTCGCCCATGGCGAACTTCTCCGCGCACTACGCGCGCCACGCCACCACCCTGCACGGCGTCCCCATTCCCGCCGGCGTGCCGATCCTCATCAGCCACGCCGCGACCGGCACCGATCCGGCGCTGCCCAGCCTCGGCTACGACCACCGCTCCCACCTGGCCTGGTCGGCCGGGCCGCACCGCTGCCCGGCCGACAGCCAGGCCGCCGTCATAGCGCAGACCGGGATCGAGACGCTCCTGGACCAGCTGTGGAACCTCGACCTCACCGACGCCGAGGTTCCCAACCGGCCGGGGCCCTTCCACACGTGTCCCGCTGCGCTGGGCATCCGCTTCCGTCCTCAGCCGGTCGACCCCCCAGCCACCGGAGGTCCCCGTGACCTGCACACCGCCGACCCTCGACACCACCGGCATCCACCTTTATGACCAGGTCGACGAACTGCGCGCCGCAGGCCCCGCCGTCCAGGTCCGGCTCCCCGGCGACCTCGTCGCCTGGTCCGTCAGCCGGGGCGACGTGGTCAAGCACCTCCTGACCCACCCCGACGTCTCCAAGGACGCCCGCAGATCCTGGCCCGACTACCGCCCCTTCGCCATTGCCTGGCTGACCGCCTGGGTCGACGTCGTCAGCATGTTCACCGCTGACGACGCCGACCACAAGCGGCTGAAGGACCTGGTCGGCCGGGCCTTCACCGCCCGCCGCATCGAAGCCATGCGGCCCGCGATCGAGGACATCGTCGCCGCCCTGCTCGACGACCTCGCCTCCGCACCTCCCGAGCAGCCGGTCGACCTGCGCGAGCGTTTCGCCTACCGGGTCCCCACCAAGGTCATCTGCAACCTGTTCGGCGTACCCGCCGAGCAGCGGCCCACCATGCTGGGCGTCATCGACGCCGTACTCGACACCAGCCTCACCGCCGAGCAGGCCGCCACCGTCCAGCGGGACATGTACGCCGCGATGCACCGGCTCGTCGCCACCAAACGGGCCGAACCCGGCGACGACATGACGAGCCTGCTGCTGGTCGCCCAGGAGGCCGACGGCGACCGGCTCAGCATGGACGAGCTGGTCAGCACCCTGATCCTGATGATCGGGGCGGGCAGCGAGACGACGGTGTCGCTGATCGACCGCGCGATCATCGCCATGCTGACCCACCCCGCCCAGCTCGCCACCGTCACGGCCACGCCGGAACGCTGGAGCGACGTCGTCGAGGAAAGCCTGCGCCGGCACTCGCCGATCATGCACCTGCCGCTCCGGTACGCCACCGCCGACATCGACCTCGGCGACGGCGTCACCATCGGCAAGGGCGACCTCATCCTCATCGCGTTCGGCGCGCACGGCCGCGACCAGGCCGTCAACCCCGACCCCGGCAGGTTCGACATCGACCGGCGCGACCGCCAGCACCTCGCGTTCGGGCACGGCATCCACTTCTGCCTCGGCGCCCCGCTGGCCAGGCTCGAGGCCGGCGCCGCCTTACCCGCGCTCTTCCAGCGGTTCCCGCGCATGCGGCCGGCCGCCGACCTGAGCACGCTCCCGCCGGCACCGTCCTTCATCGGCAGCGACGTACGGTCGCTGCCCGTGGTGCTGGGACCGGCCGGATAGCCCGCGTCACGTACGGCCGACCCGCAGGGGCAGCCGTGCCGGGGCCGGCCGGACAGCCGGCGTCACGTACGGCCGACCCGCAGGGGCAGTGTCCGCGGCCCGCGGACCTGCCCCGTCGCCCAGGTCACCGCCGCCGGGTCGGCCAGCGTGAACTCCGGGATCCGCTCCAGCCAGACCTCCAGGGCGACCCGCAGCTCCATGCGCGCCAGGTGGGAGCCCACGCAGCGGTGGATGCCCAGGCCGAACGCGACATGCCGGTTGACCTCCCGGTCGATGACGACCTCGTCCGCCCGCTCGACGTGCGCCGGGTCACGGTTGGCCGCGGGGAACGACAGCAGCACCCAGTCGTCGGCCTTCATGTCGACGCCGTGCCAGTGCATGTCCTGCTTGACCAGCCGCGCCATCGTGACCGGCGCGTACGCCCGCAGGAACTCCTCCATCGCGGTGGGCAGCAGCTCCGGCTCGGCCACCAGGCGCTCCCGGTCGGCCGGCGTCTTCGCCAGGTGCCACAGGGACGCGCCGATCGCGCTCCACGTGGTGTCGATGCCGGCGATGAGCAGCAGGGCCATCGTGCCGGACACGTGCGCCGGCTGGAGCTTCTGGCCGTACAGCTCCGCCTCGATGAGGTAGGTGGTCAGGTCGTCGCGCGGGTTGTCGAGGTGGTCGCGGATCTGCTCCAGCAGGTAGTCGAACAGCTCCCCCATGTGCGCCATGCGCTCCTCGGGCGGCAGGTTGACGCCTTCGAGCGAGTGCTCGATGAACGCGCGGAAGCGGGGCCCGTCCTCCGGCGGGAAGCCCAGCATGTCGGCGATGACCCGTACCGGGATGTGCTGCGCGTACTCGCGGGCCGCGTCGACGTCCCGCCGGCCCTCTAAGGCGTCGATGAGCGTGTGGCAGTACGCCCGCGTGGCCGCCTCCCGCTTGGCGACGGCGCTCTTGGTGAACGCCGGCAGCAGCAGCCGGCGCGCGTCGCGGTGGAACGGCGGGTCGGAGGAGATCGGGGGCACGCCGCCGACCGGCGCCAGGTCGAGCGGCGGCCGGTAGTTGCTCATGACGATCGCGCGCGAGGAGAAGTGCTCGGTGTCGTAGGCGATCGCGGCGACGTCCTCATACCGCGTCGGCAACCAGCCGCCGCCGAACCGCTCGGTGCGCGCGATCGGGCAGCCCTGCCGCAGCTCGTCCTGGATGGGGTACGGGTCGGCGGCCCACTCGGGCTCAAGGTGGGAGAAGTCGGTCGTCCAGTCGGCGACGGGACCGGTGACGATCTCGCTGCGGGTGCCGACCAGCTCCTCGTCCTGCCCGTCCCGGTAGTCCTGCGTGAAGCGCTCGTCAACGGCCATGTCAGGTCTCCTCGTGCGCGTCGATCGCCCTTTCGGGACAGTTGGCCACCGCCAGGCGCGCCGCCTCCTCCTCGCCCGGCGGAACGACGCCGTGGCCGAGAACCTGCCCGTAACCCTCGTCGTCCTCGCCGAACAGGCCCGGAGCCAGGTCGTAGCAGCGCCCGTGCCCCTGGCACCGTTCGGGGTTGATCTGTACTTTCACGGGGTCGACTCCCTCTTCTCTGTGATGCCGGCGGGGCCGAGGACCGTCACGACGCGGGCGAGCAGCTCGGCCCACTCCTCGTCGGCGACCGCGTGCAGGTCCGGCGTGACCAGCACGCTACCCATCGCCAGCAGGAGGCAGAAGTGCGCCACCGCGTCGGGCGACAGCGCGGGATCGAGCTCGCCGTCGTCCTGGGCCCCGCGTACGAGCCCGGAGATCTGGCCGGCGCGCTCGCCGATGTAGTCGCGCATGGGCAGGGCGACGTCCCGGTCGCGGCGGGCCGCGACGAGCGCCTCGACGACGAGGCGGCCACGGACGTCGGGCCTGCGCGGGAGCCGGCGGCCGATGACGAGGAGCAGCTCCGTGACCGGCCGGTTCGGGTCGGCGGCGAGCAGGTCGGCGAGCATGCTGCGGCCGTGCGCGCGCAGGGCCGCCACGAGCAGATCCGCCTTCGACCCGAAGTGCGCGTAGAGCGCCCCGTTGCTCACCCCGGCGGCGGCCGCGATGTCGGCGACACGGGTGCCGTCGTATCCGCGCTCGGCGAAGACGTCGGCGGCCGCGCGCAGCAGACGCTCCCGCGTTTCGGCGGCGGTAACACCGGCTATGCGGCCCATGAACGAATTAAAAAGTCGTTCATTTGATTCGTCAAGGGCACCTGGCACCACATCCCGAGGAGTCTGAGGGTCTTGACGACGACAGTCCGTCACGGCAACTGGAAGGGGACATGGAAGCGCGCAATCGACGTTGGCAGTAGCGGCGTGTACGGCAGGAGGTCCGGCCCGGATGACATTGGGAGCGCTACTTGGCCCATGGGGGCGACAGGTGGCTTATCCGGGAGCGACAGTTGGCACCGCGTGTCCGCCAGGCAGGGCTGACTGAGCCCTTCAGTTGGCGGATGTGCGCTTGAGTTGGCGAGTTCCGCGCATACCGGCAGCGAGGAGAGGCTGCTTCGGCCCGGCTCGACCTGCCGCATTCGCTGGCGAGAGGGATTTTAGGCCGATCGCGTGCTTGATCAAGATCTGCCGTATGTCTGTGCCGCCGAGACTGCTGGGCCAAAATGGCCCGCATGTCTACCATGCCCGAAGATCACGTTGAGACCGCAAACCCCTCCCCACTCAACGACTACGACAGGATCGCCGAGGGTTACACGGCCGAGAACGAGACCAGTCTCCTCAACGCGTACTACGAACGGCCCGCGATGCTGGAGCTCGCCGGGGACGTGACCGGCCGGCGGATCCTCGACGCCGGCTGCGGCTCGGGTCCCCTGTTCTCCGCGCTGCGCGATCGAGGTGCCATCGTGACCGGCATCGACGCGAGTGCCGGGATGCTGGAGCTGGCCCGGCAGCGGCTGGGCGCCGACGCGGATCTGCGGGTCGCTGACCTGGCCGGCCAGCTGCCCTTTCCCGATGGCGCGTTCGACGACGTCATCGGGTCCCTGGTGCTGCACTACCTGGAAGACTGGGGACCGACGCTGGCCGAGCTGAGACGCGTGCTGAAGTCCGGTGGCAGACTCCTGGTCTCGGTCGACCATCCTTTCTCCATCGCTCTCTTTCAGCACATGGCCGGGGAGAAGCCCAAGTACTTCGAGACCCGCAGCCGGACCGAAGAATGGACCATGGGTGGCAGACCGCCCAGATGAGGTTCTGGGACCGGCCGCTGCACGCGATGACCGAAGCCTTCACCGCGGCGGGCTTTCGCATCAGCGTCATCAGCGAACCGCCCTTCGTGCCGGAAGCCCGCGAACTGTTCCCAGAGGAGCTCCGCGAGATCACCGGCACGAGGTTCCTGTGCTTCTTGTTCTTCGTTCTCGAAGTCAGCTAGGCGCCCCGTAACGATCAATCGTCGTGACTGAGCGTTTCAGCGGACGATTGCCGCAACTGAAGCACTCAGTCACACCGGGAGATGGTGGCGGTCTGGCCTCGATGGCTGGCGTTGGTGGTGGCACCAGCGTACGGCGAGTCGTTCGCGTCATGGGCTGATCGGATGGCCCTTCGGAATCGATGCCCGCCGTGGACGATGGTCGAGGCGTTGGGGCTGGATATACGCGCGTCGAGTGACGTTCGTTCACTGGCGTACGGCGTCATCACGATGCCGGAGACATGCGGGGCGATCGAGGCTGTACAGGCGTGAGCTCCGAGGTCGTGCGTGGGATGCACCTGGAGAGGTTCGACGGCTCGGTCCTGGATCTGGCCGACGTCCGTGCGGGCGACAGGGAGTCAGTCCGCCGGGCAGAGAGCCGTGAATGGGTGCAGTTCCTCGGCAGCCGGGCATGCCCGCAGTGCGTCGCGGCGTCAAACGGAGCCTGGCTGGTCTGGCGGAAGCTGGGCTGGCCGCGGTTGTCGCGAGCATCGGGCGCTGCTGGTGGATCTCTGCCCGAGATGCCGCGTTGCCGTGCGACGGGGGCCCGGCCGGCCGGCCTGCTCGTCTATCTCGCTCACGGATGCCGGCTCCATTGCGATGCGGCTCGCTCCTCAGCGGGACCGTATGCGATCAGCGATCCCGCAGATCAGCACGAGCGCGGTGAGCGACAAACTTGGGGTGGCGATGCATTGTCGGCCTGCGCTGATTGCAGGTCAGGTAATGAGTGCCGGTCAGCGGTTCGCGGTCTTGAAAGCGACGGCGATGCTGGTCCGGCTGGGAGTGCCGGAGGTTCTCCCTCTGTTGAACGTGCCTCCGGATCGTCAGGACGCGCTGGTCGCAGAGACAGCTAGGCAGCGGTGGAACCGGGCAGGCTCAGTGGGCCGCTTCGGGATGGCTCCACGAACGGCGTTGGTGGCGGCGGGGCTGCCGGCGGTGGCTTCGGAGGTGGCCTGCATCGTGGCGAGGGTGACCAGTTCGGCATCGCCGAGGCGGGGCGTAATGCCGACCGGCGCCACGGCGCCAGGTGGGATGCTCCTTCAGCATGTCGTCGGTCGTCGCATAGAGTGCTGTCGCGAGGGTGTCCACGTCTTTCGTCACGAAACGATCTTGGACCCCTCGTTCTCGTCTCCGCAGGCATCCCTTGGACCACACCACCAGGAGGATCCAGTGTCATACCCGCAACTGCTCACCCCCGAGGAGAAGCTCGCCGACGCGAAGAAGCTGTTGAGCCTCCCGCGTATCGTCGTGATCTGCGGCTCCACCCGCTTCATGACCGAGATGAACGAGGCCGATCTGAGGGAGACCAGAGCCGGAGAGATTGTCGTCAAACCGGGCTGTGACATGAAGTCGCCGCACGAACTTTGGTCCGATCCTGTCGAGGCCGAGGCGCTGAAGGTTCGACTCGACGATCTGCACCGGGCGAAGATCCGGCTCGCTGATGAGGTGCTCGTCGTCGGCGACTACATCGGAGACAGCACCCGAGCCGAAATCGCCTACGCCCGGTCGCTGGGCAAGCCCGTGCGGTTCACGCACCCCGAAGTCGACCCTGACGCCTGACCGCCCGCTGCCACCTCGACAACCAGGGGCCGGCAGCCGCCGCCTGACCTTCTCGCGGTGGCTTCGGCCGCCGCCCACCCCACACCCTCCGCAGGCGTCCTTTGGAATTGATCATCTAGTAGAACATAGATCTTTGATGCTGACGGCTGATCAGGCTGGTCACAGGCGGGCGGTCCACTCATGGCCGGTAAGGACGTCAGCGCCCCTGGCCGGGAAGACGCGGTTGATCAGGAAGTCGTGCACGTCCGGTTCCCCGTCACCGCAGGCGTCGCTGAGCACGGTCACGTGGTAGTCGCGGTCGGAGGCGTCGTAGAGGGTGGCGGCGATCATCGCCCCGGTCGCGACACCGGTCAGCACGATCGAGTCGATGTGCTGGGCGCGCAGGAGCCGATCGAGGTCTGTCGCCGCGAAGGCGCTGGCGCGGCGCTTGAGGACGACGGCCTCGCCCGGCAACGGTGCGATGCGCGGGTGCACGAGCGTCTCGGGGGATTCTTCGTGAAACAGCGTCCCCGCCCCGTGCAGGTCGCTGATCAACTGGTTTCCCGCTGCCACATCAAGGCCTGAGGCCCGGAGCCCGAAACGGATGAAGATCACCGGGATGCCGGAGGCTCTGGCCGCAGGGAGAACCTCTTCCACGACGGGGAGCACGCCGGCAGCGAAGGGGTAGTTGTCCACGATGCCCGCCTGCAGGTCTCCGACGATGAGCGCGGTGGTGGTCATACGGTTTCCTTGTTTGTACGGCACGCCATCGGCCATCCTCACGGTCGTATCCTTGGCGCTGTTGTCGTCGATCCAGTACGACGATAGTGGGACAGATTGGCGTAAGGGCCATCAGCCGCGGCGCAGGCGGCTTGCACCCATGAGGGCTGACTCAGTCGGGCGTGAGCAGCGGATCATGTGGCCTGAACCGTCCGGGCGACCTGTCGTTCGACGGCGTACAGGGCGTGTTCCTCATCGCAAGCCTCTTCGATCCAGAGCACGTGACCGACCTGGCGGAAGCCTTCGTCAGCCGCGCCGTGGCGGCCGGGGCCGCCACGATTGTGACCCTGACCAGCTCCGGCGTCACGAGCCGGCGGGCCGGCTACGAGATGCTGCACGCGATCGCCGGCGGTTACGTCTACAGCGCCGACGGCGCCGAAGCGGGCGTCCGGCGGCTGGTGCTGTTCGGCAGGACCAGGACCGAGCCGAGGCGCTACTACTGCCGCGAGGCGGAGTTCAGGGACGACGGGCGCCTGTCGGCCACCTGGGAGCCGTGGTTGAAGGTCGACGCGCAGGTCGAGGCCGAGATCGTCTATCCGGTGCACGCCTTCGGCCGCATCTTCGTCTTCTGGCCCACGGCCGAGGCGGTCGCGCCCGAGCCCGGTGCCCAGACCACGCTCACCGAGCAGCAGCGCGGCGACAACCGTACGCTCACCCCGCCGCCGCCCAAGTACCGCGTGCGCGTCAACTACTCCTTCCGCAACCTCAGCGGCGAATGGGTGCCCGCGCAGGTCCTGCCCCTGGAGGACGTACAGGATGCGCCCGTCGACGGCGTCAGCCTCTACGTCCAGGCGTCCGCCACCGTACCGGTGCCGGACGGTGGCACGCACGACACCATCCTGATCACTTGCACGTACACGGTCGCCAGGCCGAACGGCCCGGAAAAGGTGCAGTCGGCGTTCGCGCTGACCCCCGAGCTGTATGCGATCCGCGCCGAAGGGGTGCCGCAGCCGGTGCGGCCGTCCCGGCTGGAGCAGATCTTCAACGAGCCCATCGATGCGTCCAAGGTCGTCCAGTTGGCCATGCCGGCCGGCGCCGGGAGCGACGCGTGGATGAGCGTCGACCACAAGGGCGGCAGCTTCCTGTGCCGGCCGATCGTCCCGGAGGGCAGCGGGGAGGAGCCGCGGCAGCTGAGCGGCAATCCTGACAAGCTGCCGGCGTGGTCCCCGATCCACGCCGCCGTCGAGCTGCCCGGCGGTGTCAGGTACTTCTTCAACAACACCGGCGAGAACGGCTCCGGCCCTTACTACGTGGAGGTTTCCGCGACACGGACGACCGCCACCCGCCTCAGCAAGCCGCCGACGGGCGAACGCTGGGGACACGTCCCCACCGCCCTGTACGACGACAAGGCCGAGGCCGACGCGGCCATCGTCAAGGAGGGGTTCCTCTACCTGTTCTCCGGCGAGTACTACTACCGCTACTCCGGTGATCCCTTCGGCAGGATCGACGTGGGCTATCCGAAGCTGATCGACGGCAACAAGGAGGGTTTCCCGCAGTGGGACAAGGTGGACGCCGCCGCCGTCGACGCGGATGGCGTGGAGTACTACCACTCGGCCGAACAGCGCGTGTGGGTGCGCCGGACCCGTCCCGGCAACCCCCTGGAGGCCTTCCAGCCGCCATGGGCGTCCCGCGACACGCAAGTGGGAGCGGTCCTCTTCGGTGGCGACGAGGTCTTCGTCGTGAACGGCGACTCCTACCGGCGCTGGGACGGCCGGAACGAGCGCACGATCCAGCTGCGGGGCAACAAGGACGGCCTGCCGCAGTCCGGCCCTGTCAGCGCCCCCTTCCGCTACGGTGAGAGCGTCTACTTCTTCAACAACGACACCCACACCTACCTGTCCATCACCCGCGAGGAATCCGGCAAGGGTCGGGCACACTCCGGCAACGGTCCCGGGGAATACGTCCAGAGCGAGCCGTCCCCCATCAAGACCCTGGGCGTGGCCAGAACAGCCATCACCGACGAGGGCGTCGACGCGGCCTACGTCGTCGCCGGCGCCGACGGCGAGGACGCCACGTTGTTCCTCGCCAGGAACTTCGAGTACGTCCGCTACACGCTCAAGGACGGCGTCGTGTCCGCTCTGGCCGACCCCGACTATCCCAAGCCCATGAGCCGCCGCGTCCGGGCCGTCTTCCAACGCTCGGGCCTGCGCTACGTCTTCAGCGACCAGGACTACACGGTGCTGCGGCCCGGCGAGGAGCTGGCGACCGCGGCGGAGTTCTCCCCGGTCAGCGGCAACTGGCGCGGCCTGCCCGACGGCTGGGAGGAAGGGCTGGACGGCGTGCTCGACAGCACCGACCTCTACCTGTTCCTCGGTTCCACGTACGTCACCTACCCCTCGTCGGTGAAGGTCCAGCGGCCGTACGAGATCGCCGCGCTGCCGCACGAGGTCATCAGGCTCACCTCCAGCACGGCGTACAGGCTCAACAAGGCGCTGCTGGAGGGCGGCGTGCCCGCGCTGCTCGCGCCGGACCTCCAAGAGATCGACGAGCTGCCGGCTTTCAGCACGCGGGTCTCCGACGCCACCACGATCTTGGTCACCGAGTCGACCGCGGAGCAGGGCGTGCCGGCCGGCACGCACCTGGACTTCAACAGCGGCAACGGCATCTACTACTGGGAGGTCTTCTTCCACGCCCCCACGCTCATCGCCCAGGCGCTCAACGCCGCCCAGCGCTTCGACGACGCCCGCACCTGGTACGAGTACGTCTTCGACCCCACCATGCCGCGGTACTGGCGCTTCCTGCCGTTCCTGGCGGCGGACGTCGAGGCGCTGGTCCGGAGCTGCCGCGACGACCTGGCCGAGCTCGCCGGCCGAGGGGCCGACGTGGGAAAGCCGGCCGCCGACCTGGAGCAGATCTTGGTCAAGGTGGAGCCGATGGCCCCCGCCTTCCAGCACCGGCGCGAGCTGAGCGAGACCGAGAAGGACTACCTCGCCGAGCTGCCGACCGGCGGACCGTCGACTGCCGGACTGCCGCCGATCGAGGAGGCGCTCAACGCGCTGGAGGCGCCGCCGGAGGGCGGGCCGGCGCTGAACGGCCTGCTGGAACGCATCGCCATGCTCGGCCGGCTGCGCCGGCAGTACGATCTCATGGGCGACCGGGCCGCGCTGCTGAAGGCGTACCTGGAGGATCCCTTCGACCCGCACCCGATCGCCGAGCTGCGTCCGTCGGCCTACCGGCGCGCGGTCGTGATGGCGTACGTCGACAACCTGCTCGACTGGGGTGACCTGCTCTTCAGGCAGTACACCGCCGAGAGCGTCGACGAGGCCAGGATGCTCTACATCTTCGCCTACGACCTGCTCGGCGAGCGGCCACCCGAGGACCTCGGCCCGCGAGCCCTCACGCCCGCGCTCACCTACGAGGAGCTGCGCCGGGCACCCCAGGACGACGGGCTCCCCGAGCTGACCGCGGGCGGCGCGATGCTGGAGAAGGAGGGCGAGGTGCACGCCAGCGTCGCGGGACCGTACTTCCACGTCCCCGCCAACGGCGTGTTCCTGGAGTACTGGGACCGCGTCGAGGACCGGCTGCGCAAGATCCGGGCCTCGCTCGACATCATGGGCGTCAGCCGGCCGTTGCCGCTGTTCGAGCCGCCGGCCGACGTGATGGCGCTGGTGCGCGGCGCGGCGGCGGGAGCGTCGCTCGACCGGCTCGCCGCCGCCGCGACCATACCGGTGCCGCACTACCGCTTCTCCTCCGTCTTCCGCAAGGCGCAGGAACTGGTGGACAAGCTGCGGCAGTTCGGCGGCGACCTGCTCAGCGTGCTGGAGCGCCGCGACTCCGAGGAGCTGGCGCTCCTCAACAACCGGCACGAGGGCACGATCCTGGCCCTCACCCGCGCCGTGCGCGAGGCGGAGGTGCAGATCGCCGCCCAGGGCCTGAGCGAGGTGCAGGTCAGCGAGCAGGGCGCGCAGAACCGGGTCGACCACTACGAAGGGCTGATCGCCGCCGGGCTGACGCCGCTGGAGCAGGCGCAGCTCGGCATGATGTCCGCGGCGGTCGTCGCCCACGTCGTCGCGACCGGTTTCCAGGCCGGGGCGGCCATCTCCTCGGGCCTGCCGGACGTCCTGCTGGGCCTGTTCATCACCGGCACCAAGCTGGGCCGCGAGCAGGTGACGGAGGCCCTGGAGCACGGCGGCGAGGCCTCGTCGTCGGCGGCCGAGGCGTTGAATGTCATCGGCGAACTGCTCGGCATCCGCGCCGAGCAGGAGCGGATGGCGAGCGACTGGACCTTCCAGCTCGCGGTCGCCCGCAACGACGTGGAGCAGCTCGGCCACCAGGTGAAGGCCGCCGAGCTCCGGCTCAAGGCCGCCCAGCGCGAGCTGGAGATCCTGGATCAGCAGATCGCCAACCTGGAGGCCGTCGGCGCCTTCATGACCGGCAAGTTCACCAACCTCCAGCTGTACCAGTGGATGTCAGGGCGGCTGGCCGGGCTGTACTTCCAGGCCTACTCGATGGCCTACGACATGGCGCGCGCCGCGCAACGGTCCTTCCAGTACGAGCGGGGCGTCCCCGAGGGGGAGGCCGACTATATCCAGCCGCTCTACTGGGAGAGCCGGCGCAACGGCCTGCTCGCCGCGGAAACTCTGGGACTGGACCTGGAGCGGCTGGGCAAGGCCTGGCTCGAGAGCGACCGCCGCGGCCTGGAGATCATCAAGAAGGTGTCGCTGCTGGCGCTGGACCCGGTGGCCGCGCTCAACCTGCGCACCACCGGCCGTTGCGAGTTCGCCCTGACCGAGGCCCTGTTCGATCGCGACTTCCCCGGCCACTACCGTCGGCGCGTCAAGACGGTGTCGGTCACCTTCACCGGCCAGGAGGGGCCGATCGGTCTCAACGCCGTGCTGACCCAGCTGGACAGCAGGACGGTGCTCGCGGCCGATCCCAAGGCCGTCAAGTACCTCCTCGACCCCAAGGGCCCGATGCCGGCGACGTTGCGCGCCGACTGGCGCGGCGGCCAGCAGATCGCACTGTCGGACCTGGAGGAGTATAAGGACAACAACGGCCTCTTCGAGCTCCGCTACGACGACGACCGTTACCTTCCCTTCGAGGGCACCGGCGCGGTCTCCCGGTGGCGCCTGGAGCTGCCCTCCGGCGGTGCCCCGCAACTCCTGGATGTCACCATCACCGTGAAGTACTCCGCCGAACAGGGCGGTGAGCTCTTCGCCGGCGCGGTCAAGGGCATGCTCAAGCCCTATGCCACGGCTCGCTACTGCGACATCCCGGCGGAGTTCCCCGAGGAGTGGTCAACGTTCGTCGAAGGCTCCGCCGACACGCTGACTCTCCCGTTCACCCCGGACATGTTCCCCGGCATGTCCGGCCGCGCCATCACCGGCGTGTACGCCCTGTACTCGCCGGCCGGCAGCGGCTCGGCCCGCTTCCTCCTCAACGGCGAACGACGCCTGACGCTCAACGAGGGCAAGCTCCTGCCGACCCCCGGCCTCACCGCCGGGACCTGGCGCCTGATCCTGGAAGGCGACAAGTCCGCGCTCGAGGGTCTCGGCCTGATCCTGTCCTACCGCGCCCGCTAGCGGGGTCTCCCGTGCCCCCGGCCAGTCCTGGTCGGGGGCACGGGCCATACCGCGTCCCGACGCCGTGCCGCCGGCACATCCGGACCAAGAAAACCCGACCGACCACCACCGTCGCGGCGACCGCGTCCATGGCCACACCCCGGGCATCGATCTCCGGGCCGCCGCCGCGACGTCGCTCATCGCGTCGGCGTGGATCGACGCCCGCTCAGCGCCAGCGATCCTGCCCCTCGGAGTCCGACCGGCCGCGTGGGCACACCCACGTGCGCTTTCGCGCCCTGGAGGTGGTGGATGCGTCGGTGGGGACGTGGGCAGGGTCCGGCGGTGGCGTGGCGGATCAGGATGGCGGGGGCAGGGCCTACGGCGCTCGTTCTTCCTGGAGGAAGGCGGCGACGCCCTCGTACGCGCCCTGGGACGCCTGGCCTGTCGTGTCGTACTCCAGGAGCAGCAGGCCGTTCGGTGTCGCCTCGTGGTGGACCAGGCGCAGGCCGGACGTGGCGCCCGGGCCGGTGACCAGGCGGCGGCCGGTGCGCAGCAGCGTGGGCGCGACGGCGAGGCGGATCGTGTCGACCAGGCCTGCCGCCAGCAGCGCGTCGGCCAGGCGGGCGCTGCCGTGGATCTGCAGCTCCCGTCCCGGTCGTGCCTTCAGCGCGGCGAGCGCCTGGGCGGCGTTGCCGTTGAGCACGGTCGTGGGGTGCCAGGTTCCCTCGGTGAGGGTGTTCGACACGACGTACTTCGGCAGCGCGTTCATGCGTTCGGCGTACGGGTCGGCCGGGTCGGTGATCTTCGGCCAGTCGCGGGCGAACGCTTCGTAGGTGCGGCGTCCGAACAGCAGCCCGTCGGCGAGGTCGAGCCATTCGGAGGTGCGCTGGACGAAGGTCTCGTCGATGTGCGGTACGAGCCAGCCGCCGCGGGTGAAGCCGTCGCTGGTGTCCTCGTCCGGTGAGCCCGGCGCCTGGCTGACCCCGTCGAGGGTGACGAACTGGAGCAAGACGATCTTCATCACGGTGCCATGCTCTCGGCGAAGGCGGCAAGCTGGCGCGTGACCGAGCCCCAGCCGTCGGCGAAGCCGAGCTTCTCGTGCTGGGCACGGGATTCCGGGTCGCCGTGCCGGACGAGGATCCGGTAGTCGGTGCCGTCGGGGTGGTCGTTCAGCGTGATCGTGGCGGTCATGGCGACGGGCGCCGGGTCGGCGGGACGCCAGGTGCTGGTGACGGCGTTGGTGAACACGATCCGTTCGGGTTCGTCCACGGCCAGGAAGCATGCGTCCAGGTGGGGGACGAACTCCGGCCCGCCGTCGCTCATCCGCGTCACGAACGCTCCTCCGGGCCGCGGGTCCAGGCGGTCCACCCGGCAGCGGAAGGGGGCGGGGATCCACCATTGCTCGAGCCGGGACGGGTCGGTCCAGGCGCTCCACACGGTGGCGCGCGGGGCGCGGATGATCCGCTCCAGACTGAGGTCGAGGTCGGGGTTCATGGCCTGTTCTCCTGTGGGTCGGTGACGAACCTTTCGAGGCGGTCGGTGCGTTCCTGCCAGATCCGGCGCTGCTCGGCGAGCCAGTCGTCGACGAGGGCGAGGCGTTCGCGGTTGAGCACGCAGGTGCGTACCCGGCCGGACTTGGTCGTGTGGATGAGCCCGTTCGATTCGAGGGTCCGTACGTGCTTCATGAACGAGGGGAGTGTCATGGGGAAGTCGCGGGCGAGGTCGCCGACGCTCGTGGGCCCGTGGCCGAGGCGCCGGACGACGGCTCGCCGGGTCGGGTCGGCGAGGGCGAGCAACACGCCGTCCAGTTGCGCCGAAAACTGTGCCATGAAGCTAAGTGTTGCGGAAAGCCATGGTTAGCGCAAGGGCTAAGTGTCCGTTCGCGCTATCGGGCCATGCCGGACAGCGGACCCCGCCCGGCCTCCTCCATCCGTTCCTGACCGGCGGCTGAGCGGCGGGTCAGGTGAAGCGCCTGCCCTCGTCGCGGCGGTAGGCCCAGACGGCGGCTGCCGCCGTGGCGCCGGTCCAGACGGCCAGCATGACCAGTGGCACCGCGCCCGGCCGGGCGCCGGCGATCGCCCACCAGATCAGCTCGGCCGCGCCCCTGGTGGGCACGTACGCCGAGACGGCCTGCACGAATCCCGGCAGGATCTGCGGCGGCAGCAGCAGCCCGCCGAGGATGGCCATGGGGAAGAACAGCAGTTGTGACACCGCCATGGCGGCCTTCGAGGCCAGCAGGAAGCCGACGCACAGGCCCATCAGCATGAACGGCACCACGCCCACGACCAGCGCGCCGATCCCCAGCAACAGCCTGGCCGGTGTGATCGTCGCCTCCGTGAACAGCGTCGCCATCACCAGTACGGGGATGACCGAGATGAGCATGACGGCCAGCGTCGACAGGATCCGCCCGGCGAAGCGCGGGAGGGGGCCCGCGGGCAGCGTGCGCAGGTACGGGTTCCACGGCAGGTCGCGGTCCTGCGCGACGGCGCTGCTGAGCCCCATGAGCGCGGCCGACATGGCGCCGAAGAACATCAGCGACCCCGTCGCCGTCGTCGCGGCCACGGGATCCTGGCCCGCGAACGGCACCACGAACGCCACCATCGAGACGGCCGGGAAGAACGCGCTGGCCAGGATGGCGATCGGCACCCGGATCTGCTCGATCACGAGGTAGCGGGTGTGGGCGAGGACCAGGCTAGACATGTGCGGGCTCCTTCGAGGTGAGGGTGAGGAAGGCCTCCTCCAGCGTGGCCGGCCTGATCTCCAGGCCGGAGAACGGCACCCCGCTGCGCACCAGCTCCACGACCAGCCGGTCGGGGTCGTTGACGACCAGGTCGATCCGGCCGCCCGAGCGTTCGGCGCCGAGCACGCCCGGCAGGTCCGGCAGGTGGTCGGCGACGAGGGAGACGCGCCGGGTCCCCACCATGCCGCGTACGGCCCGCACGGTGTCGTCGGCCAGGACGCGGCCCTGACCGACCACCAGGACCCGTTCGGCCAGGGCCTCGATCTCCTCCAGGTAGTGGCTGGTGAGCAGTACGGCGCCGCCCTCCTCGTGGAAGGACCTGATGCCGTCCCACAGCGCCCGCCTGGCCTCGACGTCCAGCCCGGTGGTGGGCTCGTCGAGGAACACCAGCCGCGGCTTGCCCGCGAACGCCAGCGCCACGGCCAGCCGTCGCCGCTGCCCGCCGGACAGGCCGCCGACCTGCCGCCTGGCCAGGTCGCCGAGGCCGAACCTGGCCAGCAGTTCGGCCGTGCCGACGCTGTCGGGGAAGTGCGCGGAGACGAAGTCGGTGATCTCGCCGACGCGCAGCGACTCGGGCAGCCCGGTCTCCTGGGGAGTCATGCCGATGCCGCGCCGCATGGCCGGGTCCAGCGGCGAGCCGCCGAACAGCTCCACCGTGCCGGAGGTGGGCCGGCGCAGTCCCACGAAGAGGTTGATGAGGGTGGACTTGCCGGCGCCGTTCGGGCCGAGCAGGCCGACCAGTTCGCCCGCTCTGATGTCGAGCGAGACGTGGTCGAGTGCGAGCATGTCGCCGTAGCGGCGGGTGGCGTCGATCGCTCTGGCGAGGACAGTCATGTCGGGCCTCCTGAGTAAATGGCGTCGCCGGGGTGCGGTCATCGCCGTGCCAGCCCGGGAACGAGCACGGCGCCGACGATCAGGTGCAGCAGGACCAGCACCAGCGTCGCGGTGGTGCCGGCGGCGCTGCCGAGCGGGCCGAGCAGGGACAGGGCGAGCACGGCCAGGGCGACGATCGTCCAGGGTCGGCCGGCCCGGGAGGCGAACCGCTCGAGAACGGCCAGCAGCGCCCAGCCCGCCAGCCCGGCCAGCAGGCTCGCCACCACCACCGCTGCCGGCCCGACCTGCTGCATGCCGCCGCCCATCCGCACGGTCAGCGCGATTCCGGCCACCGGGACCGCCAGGACCCAGCCGGCCAGGGCGGCCGCGGACGCGCCGATCACGGTGAGCAGCCTGCTGACGGAGGTGTTCATACGGGCGTTCGTGTCTCCCGCGCGGCGACCGCCGCTTGAGCGCCGCGCGGGAGTGGCGTGGACAGCGGTGTTCGTGGAGGCGTCGGCAGGGGTGTTCGTGGAGGCGCGGACGGAGGCGTTCGGGGAGGTGCTCATGCCGGTCAGCCTCGCTCGTCGGCCCGGCCCGCCGCATCGGGCGCGCGGTCGCGCCGTGTCCTCCCCCGGTGGGGAGCGGCTCCGACTTTGGTAGGTGACGGGCCTGCCGCACCGGCGACCAGCTGGGACGATGCGCCGCCTCGGCGTCGCCTCCCCAACCCACCCCGGCCTCGGCCGGAGCGGCCGGCCGGGGCTGCACGCAGGGACAGGCCGCCGGGCCCGTGTTGCCGGACCTCGCCGAGGATGTGACGGTTGAGACGCATCCGGGCACCGCATGAAGGGTTCGATGACGACCGCATCGAAGGAGCCGGCAGCGACGTCCTGGCCGCGGCTGCGGGCCGGTGGCCACGTCGCCCTCGTCTCTCTGGCCGGCTTCCCCGACCTCGCCGCGGTCGAAAGACCTCACACAGGGCTGAGCGGCTGGGGCCTGAAGGTCAGGATCGGGTGGCCGGGCTGCCGCGACGCCTGGACCGTCGGCGGTTCACCGAGCGGCGGCGCGGCGGCGACGGGCCGGGTCGGAGAGGACGGCCGCGTTGTAGCCGGCGTCGTCGGGGTTGAGGTCGGCGCCGGGCGCCACGATGCGGTCGATGCGGTCCAGCACGGCGGGTTCCAGGACGATGTCCGCGGCGTTCAGCTGGGAGTGCAGGTGCTCGGCGGTGCGCGGGCCGATGATCGCCGCGGAGACCGCGGGGTGCGTGGTGACGAACGCCAGCGCCAGCTGGATCAGCGTCAGGCCCGCTTCGCCGGCGATGCGGGCGAGCTCGGTGGCGGCGTCGAGCTTGGCCTGGTTGCCCGGCACGGTCAGGTCGTAGTGGGCGGACGTCTGGCGGAAGGGCATCGTCCGCGTGCGGTGGCTGGACAGACCGGGCGCGTCGCGGCGCCAGCGGCCGGACAGCCAGCCCCCGGCGAGGGGACTCCAGGCCAGCACCCCCATCCGGTACGCCTCGCAGGTGGGCAGCACGTCGGCCTCGACGCCCCGGCTCAGGAGGGAGTAGGGCGGTTGTTCGCAGACGAAGCGCTCGCGCTGCCGCCGCTCGGCGGTCCACTGCGCCTGCACGATGGCCGAGGGGGCGAACGTCGAGGACCCCGTGTAGCGGATCTTGCCGGCGCGGACGAGGTCGGACAGCGCCCCCAAGGTCTCGTCGAGGTCGGTGGCGGGATCGGGCCGGTGCACCTGGTAGAGGTCGATGTGATCGGTGCCGAGGCGGCGCAGGCTCTCCTCGCAGGCCCGGACGATCCAGCGCCGGCAGGCGCCGCGCTGGTTGGGGCCGGGACCCATGGGGCTCGACACCTTGGTCGCCAGGATGACGTCGTCGCGGCGTCCGGCGATCGCCTTCCCGACGATGACCTCCGACTCGCCGCCCGAATAGACGTCGGCCGTGTCGATGATGTTGACCCCGGCGTCGAGCGCCGTGTGGATGATGCCGATCGATTCGGCATGATCGGGGTTCCCCCACTTCCCGAACATCATCGCACCCAGGCACAGCGAGCTGACGTGGATTCCCGTGCCGCCGAGCGTGCTGTAGTGCATGACCTTGGACGGCCCTTCCGTGATCCAGGCGGTGTGGTGTGCAACGTCCGGCAGGCCTCTGCTACCGTCCGCAATAAACGGAGCAGGGTCCGCTTGGCTGCCAGGTTAACCGGAGCCGACTCCACATAGCAAGCCGGGGAGAGAAGACGCATGCCTGAACCGTCCGGACGGCCGATCCGGGCCGACGCGCGGGCCAACGAGGACAGACTGCTCGCCGCGGCGGCCGCGGCCTTCGCGCGGGACGGTGCCGCCGCGACCCTGAAACGGATCGCCAAGGACGCGGGCGTGGGGATCGCCACGCTGTACCGGCGCTTCCCGACCCGCGAACAACTCGTCGACGCCACCTACCGCTACGAGACCGCCCGGCTCGCCTCCCGGGCCTCGGACCTCGTCGCCGGGCTGCCCGCCGATCGGGCCCTGCGGGCGTGGATGTCCGAGGTGCTGGACTATCTCGCCGCCAAGCACGGCATGGCCGAGACGCTCAAAACCCTCCTGCGGAGTGACCAGCGGCTCAGCTCGCTGACGCGCGAGCAGCTGACCGGCGCGGTAGAGGAGTTCCGCGTCGCGGGGATCGCCCAGGGCGTGATCAGGGACGACGTGCCGTCAGGAGACATCCTCATGGCCCTGGCGGGTGCCACCCTGGTGGCCGGGGCCGCCCACCAGCGCCCGCAGGCCGAACGGCTGCTCGACCTGCTGATGGACGGCCTCACCCGCGCGGACGGACGTCGCCGCGACACGCCGTGATCCCGGGCGCGCGCAGCACCCCGTCCTGGGCGGTGCGGCCCGTCCCGGGCGGTGCGCCTCGGCCCGGGGCGGTGCGGCCCGTCCTGGGCGGTGCGCCTAGGCCCGGGCGGTGCGCCTCGGCCCCGGCGCGGCGCGGCGAGCATGCCGGGCGTTCGCCATCAGGAGTGCGTTAGGCGGGCGGCCACCTCGAACAGCAGCCTCTCCTGACCAGGACGGCAGACGAGCTGCAGCCCCACCGGCAGGCCGCTCGGACTGTTCATCGGGCTGTTCGGGCTGTCCATCGGGCCGTTCGGGCTGTCCGGGCCGTCCACCAGCCCGGCCGGTACGGTCAGCGCGGGCAGGCCGAGCACGTTCCACGGGCTCGTGTACGCCAGCAGGGCGGCCCGGACGGCGATCTTCTCCCCGTCGAGCACGGCCTCGCGCCGGCCGATCGGGGGCGCGGTCATCGGCACGGCCGGCAGCGCGAGCACGTCATGGCGGCCGAACAGCTCTCCGACCGTCCGGGCGAGGCGCTCGCGGGCGGCCATGGCGCGCACGTACCGCCAGCCGGGCACCTCCTCGGCGGCCCGCAGGCGGTCGAGCACCTCGGCGTCGAACAGCTCGGGCGCATCGGCGAGGCGGTCGGCGTGCACGGCGGCAGCCTCGCAGCTCTGGATCGTCGTGTACGTCTCCCGCAGCTCGCCGCCGGCGTCCGCGGGGAGCCGGACCTCCTCCTCCGCCCCCGACGCCGCCCGCGCCGCACGCACGACGCGCGGGTCCCCGGGGAACAACCCGGCCGGATCGAGCCACGCCACCCGCGCCCGGGAGACGTCCTGCCCGGAGTCCTGCCCGGCGTCCTGCCCGGAATCCTGCGCGGTCAGGCAGCGGTAGGCCAGCAGGCAGTCGCGGGCGTCGCCGGCGAGGACGCCGACGTGGTCGAGCGTGCGCGACAAGGGGAAGACACCGTCCGAAGGGATGGCGTCGTACGCGGGCTTGAACCCGGCGATCCCGCACAGCGCGGACGGGATGCGGACGGAGCCGCCCGTGTCGGTGCCGAGCGCGAGCGGTACCATGCCCGCCGCCACCGCGGCCGCGCTGCCGCCGCTGGAGCCGCCCGACATGCGCGCGGGATCCCAGGGGTTGCGCGAGGGCCCGGTGGCCGAGCGGTCGCATGTGGGGCCGTAGGCGAACTCGTGGGTCGTGGTCATGCCGACGATGACGGCGCCGGCCTGGCGGAGCCGCGTCACGCAGGCCGCGTCATGGTCGGGGACATACCCGGAGAAGTGCCGCGACCCCATGGTCACGGGCAGGCCGGCGACCATGATGAGGTCTTTGACACCGACGGGGATGCCGTGCAGCGGGCCCCTGTCGGTGCCCTCGGCCAGCTCGCCGTCGGCCTGCCGGGCGGCTTCCAGCGCCCCCGCGGCGTCCACGGTGACGAACGCGTTGAGCGCCGGGTCGAGGCCGGCCACGGCGTCGAGCGCCTGCCGGGCCAGCTCGGTCGCGGTGGTGCGCCCCTCGCGCAGGTCCTGGCCGAGCGCGGCCACGGTGCGCCCGGCGAACGGTCCGGTCCTCATGGACTCTGGGGGTGTCCTGTCTGTTATACACATCTGATGCTGCCGACGACTAGTC
>NZ_SMKO01000172.1 GCF_004348685.1 Nonomuraea deserti
GTGTGGGGGTCGGTGGGGGTGGTGAGGGAGAAGGCGACGTCGGCGAGCTTGGCTCGGGCGGACAGCGCCACCGTTTCCGCGCCGCGGCGCGAGCGGACGAAGGCAAGCGTACGGATGTCGGCGAGGACGAGGTCCGCCAGCAGGTCGGCCGCCTCCGCCGTGGCCGTGCGCCGTACGGGTGCCCCTCCCTCGCCCCGCAGATCCGTCAGAGGCGGCTCCCACAACGCGATGGTCGTCGACCCCTTGGGTGAGGCGTCAACGGTCACCTCGTGCATCTCAAGCCCCGTCAGCCTCTTCGCGAACGCCCCCGGTTCGCTGGCCGTCGCCGAGGCGAGCAGGAACGTGGGGTCCGAGCCGTATCGTGCGCACACCCGGCGTAGGCGGCGCAGGATCTGGGCGACGTGGGAGCCGAAGACGCCGCGGTAGCCGTGGCATTCGTCCACCACGACCATGCGCAGCCGGCGGAAGAACGATGACCACTGCGAATGGCGGGGAAGGACTCCACGGTGCAGCATGTCGGGATTTGTCAGTACGTAGTTGGCGTGTTGGCGTACCCACTTCCGCTCCTCGAACGGAGTGTCACCGTCGAACGTGGCGGCCCGCACCTTGGTGATGCGCAGCTCCCGCAGGGTGCGCAGCTGGTCGGCGGCCAGGGCCTTGGTCGGCGTCAGGTACAGGATCGTCCCGCCGTCCAGGCACGCCGTGACCGCGGGAGCGAGGTACGCCAGCGATTTCCCGGACGCCGTCCCCGTCGAAATGATCACGTTTCGGCCACGGAATGCCAGGTCGGCGGCCTCGTACTGGTGAGGCCAGAGTCCTGTCACCCCGTGGTTCGCCAAGCGCGTAACAAAGACTTCAGACGTCCATTTGGGCCATCGGGCTTGACCCGCCTGACGTGCTGGAACATGCTCCACATGAGTGACGCGCTCATGACGTGCGGGAACACCAAGCAGGTGGTGGAGGAGTGGACCTGCCTGTTCTGGGGAGGATGCGGTGGAAGTCACTGTTTCCAGTCTTGCATCGGTGGGCAAAGTCGCCGGGAATCGTGATTTCGTATAGACACAAGCCAGGCACGTGGTTGAATGCCGCGCGTCAGGGTCGGACAGTCTGGGGCCACGCTCCAGATTGCCAGGCCCGCAAGACTACTTTCGCAGGCGAGGCGCTGGAGGATCTGTGGATCTGAAGTTGGATCACCGCACCGAAGACCGACTCACCATCGTGGAGGTCGAGGGTGAGATCGATGTCTACACGGCGCCGAGATTGCGTGAGCTCCTCATCGACCTGGTGAACAAGGGCAACTTCCACCTTCTCGTCAACATGGAGAAGGTCGACTTCCTTGACTCCACAGGGCTGGGCGTCCTGGTCGGTGGGCTCAAGCGGGTTCGCGCGCACGACGGCTCGCTCGAGCTGGTGTGCACGCAGGAGCGCATCCTGAAGATCTTCCGGATCACCGGCCTGACCAAGGTCTTCGGAATTTACGCTTCGGTCGACGAGGCCAAGGAAGCTCACGGCAAAGACAAGTAGCATGGCTACCGTCGAGCTGACGTTCAGCGCTCTCCCCGCGCATGTGCGGACCGCACGGCTGGTGGCCACGGCGATCGCCCGTCGCACCGGCGTGGAGGAGTCCCTGCTGGACGAGGTCAGGCTCGCCGTGGGTGAGGCATGCTCCCGGGCGGTCGAGGTGCATCGCGCCCACTGTCCGGGCGAACCCATCCGCATCGAGCTGCGTGACGACTCCGGCCGCTTCGAGGTCACGGTCAGCGATCACGCCCCCAGCGATGAGATCAAGCCGGAACAGCCCCTCGACCTGGGCATGCTTTCTGACTCGTTCATGTCGGGCTTCGGCATAGCGGTCATCGAAGGCCTGGCCGACGACGTGGAGGTCTTCCCGGGTCCGAAGGGCACCAACATCCGCATGAGCTGGCCCGCCGCCAACGGCGTGTGACCGGTCCGTGCGGGTGCCTTGCGCCGCCTGGCCGCTGGGCGCCTTTCCGGCGCCCAGCATCAAACCCTCCATCCTGTACGGCAAGCCAACGAGGCCCCACCCGCCGACCATGGCTGAGGGCCTCCAGGAAGACGCCCTCTGACCCGCACGGGGTGCCCGCCGTCACGGCGCACAGTCACCATGGCTTCCGTCCAAAAGTTGCCCATGGCTTCCGTTTAATGTTGCCCATGGTTCCGTTCAGAGTTGCCCATGTCCGCCAGGCCATGGCGCCCTGGCCGCCTCCCGCCGAGTGGGTTCGTGCTCGACCACGGCTGGTTCCCTGGCCGCCGCGACGACAGCGCCGGGAGGGCCACCATCGATTGCCGACTCTCGGCCTGCGGCGGCGGATGCGGCGATGGGATGGGTGTTCGAACCGGTGGCGCCTGGTAACCAATTGAGCGGCGGCTGCTCCGGGCGCACTTCGGATCGGCCGGGCCGTACACGGACATTTGACTCCGGTGGTCGAGCGCCGCATGACATTCTTGACACCTTGACGCAGCCCTTCCGACACGTCCCTCCGACACTGACACCACACCGATCGCCCATGCTCGACGCCGACCTTCAGACCCCGACTTCCAGACCCCGCCGACGCGCGGAGGCCCGCCGAACCGCAGAGCCTTTCGACCTGCAGAGCCTGCTGACCCGACTGAGCGCGCCGACCCGCGAAGCGTGCGACCCGCAAAGTCCGCCGGCCCGCAGAGCGTGCCGGCCCTCCAGAGGCAGGCGGCCCTCAGGCCTGGGGGAGTGCCCAGCAGATTTTCGCGGGCATCGCCTGGCCGGCCGGCCGGATGACAGGTCAAGGACCACAGTGCATTTTCGCGACAGATCTCGCGTTGAGCCCTCCCGCAGTTCGTGACGGGCGCATGATCGAGGGCGGCGGACGCCGGTAGGCGGGGTCGCTCCGACGCCGGCGGTGGTTCCGGCGTTTCGCGGGCGATCGTCCACAGCCTGTGGATGGCGTTCCTCCACCCCCACCCTTCCCGTTTCCGGTCGGCACGTATCATGGGCTTGTCATGACCGTAAACCAGGAGAAATTTCGCCTGTCAGGCCCCAAACCGGGTCGCTGGCAGGGATTTACTGGACGCTTGCACAATTAGCGGCCTCCAGAGCCTTCATATCCGTGGAGTGCCTGCGTAGACTCCCGGCACCGGCCAAGGTGATCCGGCGGAACGCGGATTCAACCGGAAGCGGCACCCACAACCCGGATGGTGCCGCAACACCCGCCGAGGAACAGTGCAGCACCGCCCGGGCAGGACGACCGGTCTTGCCGAGGAGAACGATGAGCAGGCACATGCTGGCACTGGAGCCAGCGTCCAATCTGGCCCTGAGCGGAAACAATCTCACCATCGTGATCGTGGTCGCCGCGGTCGCACTTATCGCCCTAGCCGTCGCCGGCGGCCTGGTACGCGAAGTGCTGTCCGCCGGCCAGGGCACCGAACGCATGCAGAACATCGCGCGCGCCGTGCAAGAGGGCGCCGCGGCCTACCTGACCCGCCAATTCCGCACGCTGGCGATCTTCGTCGTCGTGATTCCCTTCCTGCTGCTCCTCCTACCCGGAGAGATGGACGTCCGCATCGGGCGATCGATCTTCTTCGTGGTCGGAGCGGTGTTCTCCGCGCTGACCGGGTTCATCGGCATGTGGCTGGCCGTGCGCGGAAACGTGCGCGTCGCCGCCGCGGCCAACGACTCCGGCGAGAAGCGCGCCATGCGCATCGCGTTCCGCACCGGGGGCGTGGCCGGCATGTTCACCGTGGGCCTCGGCCTGCTCGGCGCGGCCGTGGTCGTGTTCATCTACCAGGGCAACGCGCCCGGCGTGCTCGAAGGCTTCGGCTTCGGAGCGGCGCTGCTGGCCATGTTCATGCGAGTCGGCGGCGGCATCTTCACCAAGGCCGCCGACGTCGGCGCCGACCTGGTCGGCAAGGTCGAGCAGGGCATCCCCGAGGACGACCCGCGCAACGCCGCCACCATCGCCGACAACGTGGGCGACAACGTCGGCGACTGCGCCGGCATGGCGGCCGACCTGTTCGAGTCGTACGCCGTCATGCTGGTCGCCAGCCTCATCCTGGGCCGCGTGGCCTTCGGCGAGGAGGGGCTCGTCTTCCCCCTCATCGTCCCGATGATCGGTGTGGTCACCGCGATCATCGGCATTTTCGTCACCGGGATGCGCGACCGCGACCGCAACGGCATGGCGGCGATCAACCGCAGCTTCTTCATCTCGGCCGCCATCTCGGCGGTGCTCGTCACGGCGGCCGCGTTCTGGTACCTGCCCAGCAGCTTCGGCGGCCTGACCGGCGCCGCCGTCGAGTCCACCGCCGACCCGCGGCTCATCGCCATCGGCGCGGTCCTCATCGGCCTGGTGCTGGCGAGCGCCATCCAGCTGCTGACCGGCTACTTCACCGAGACCAACCGGCGTCCCGTGCGCGAGATCGGCGAGAGCTCGGCCACCGGCCCGGCCACCGTCATCCTGGCCGGCATCAGCGTCGGCCTGGAGTCGGCCGTCTACTCCGCCCTGATCATCGGCGGCGCGGTCTACGGCGCGTTCCTGCTCGGCTTCGGCAACGTGACGATCGCACTGTTCGCGGTGGCCCTGGCGGGCACCGGTCTGCTGACCACGGTCGGTGTCATCGTGTCGATGGACACCTTCGGCCCGGTCTCCGACAACGCCCAGGGCATCGCCGAGATGTCCGGTGACGTCGAGGGCGAGGGCGCCCGCGTGCTCACCAGCCTGGACGCCGTCGGCAACACCACCAAGGCCATCACCAAGGGCATCGCGATCGCCACGGCCGTGCTGGCGGCGACCGCGCTCTTCGGCGCCTTCCGTACGGCGGTCGAGACCGAGCTGACCGCGGCGAGCGCGGCGGTCAAGGAGACGCTCGGCACGTTCTCCTCGTTCAGCCTCAGCATCGACCAGCCCAACGTGCTCGTCGGCCTGATCATCGGCGCCGCGGTCGTGTTCCTCTTCTCGGGGCTCGCGATCTCGGCGGTCGGCCGGGCCGCGATGCGGGTGGTCTTCGAGGTGCGCGACCAGTTCCGCAACAACCCGGGCATCATGGACGGCACGCAGAAGCCGGAGTACGGCCGGGTCGTCGACATCTGCACCCGCGACTCGCTGCGCGAGCTGGCCACGCCCGGCCTGCTGGCGGTCATGACCCCGATCGCGGTCGGGTTCGCCCTCGGCTACGCGCCGCTGGGCGCGTTCCTGGCCGGAGCCATCGCCTGCGGCACCCTGATGGCCGTCTTCCTGTCCAACTCGGGTGGGGCCTGGGACAACGCCAAGAAGCTGGTGGAGGACGGTCACCACGGCGGCAAGGGCTCGGAGGCCCACGCCGCCACGGTCATCGGCGACACGGTCGGCGACCCGTTCAAGGACACCGCGGGCCCGGCCATCAACCCGCTGATCAAGGTGATGAACCTGGTGGCGCTGCTGGTCGCCCCGGCGGTGGTCCTCTACGCGGGCAACCCGGCCATCCGCATCGGCATCACCGTGATCGCCGTGGGCGTGGTGGTCGCGGCCATCATCGTGTCCAAGCGGCGGTCGGTGACGAGCGAGCCGGCCAACGACAACAACCGCGACAAGGAGCCCGTCGCGTCGTGACCGGCTGAATCAGTGAACGCCCGCTCCCCTCACGGGGGCGGGCGTTCCGCTTTCCCGGACGTTCCGCGTCCCCGGGGGCCTTGCTTCCCCGGGGTTCCGCCGCCCGGGAAGGTCCTGCTCCGAGGGGGGACCCGTTCCTCGAAATCCAGCTGCTCGGGAGGTCCAGCTTCCGGGACCGGCCTCCCAAGGAGGGACCTGCGCGGGTTCTGGCTTTCCGGGCGACACCCGCTCAGCTCCCGGGAGAACGTCTTCTTCCGGATTTCCAGGGGAGTCGAGGGACCTGAGCGTCCCGATGGGAGACTGGGCACGTGAACGATGACAAGCGGCCGAGCGGAGGCAAGGCCCTGGGCTTCATCCTGCTGGCGATGCTGGTCGTCCTGGCCGTGCTCGTCGGGCTGGCCACCTGGGCGACGAGGAATGGATGACCGGTGCGGACCTTGATTGTGCTGCGTCACGCTAAGGCCGCCCAGATCGCCGGCCTGCTCGATCGCGAGCGGCCGCTGACCGACCGGGGCGAGCGCGACGCCGAGCGGGCCGGCGACGAGATCAGGGCGGCCGGGTTCGCCCCGGAGGCGGTGCTCTGCTCGCCGGCGCTGCGGACCAGGCGCACGGCGGAGCTCGCCTTCCCCGACGCAGAGATCAGCTACGAGCGCGACATCTACGAGGCGTACCCGGACGAGCTGCTCGATCTGGTGCGCAGGTGTGATCCCGGGCTGGGCACGGTGGTGTTGTGCGGGCACAACCCGGGCGTGCACGAGCTGGCGCTGGGGCTGGCGGGCGGTGACTACGTGTTCAGGCCCGGAGCCTTCGCGGCGATCCGGGTGGAGTCGCCGTGGGCGGAGCTCTCTCCTGGTGAGGGCCGTCTGGTCACCCGCTGGGATCCCAAGGAGGGCTGACTCAGCCCGCCGTGAGCACGCCGTCCTCGGCGTCGGCCGCCTCCACCTCGTCGCGCGAGATGCCGAGCAGGTAGAGGATGGAGTCGAGGTAGGGGGTGTTGACCGCGGTGTCGGCCGCCTGGCGTACGACGGGCTTGGCGTTGAAGGCGATGCCCAGCCCGGCCGCCGCGATCATGTCGAGGTCGTTGGCGCCGTCGCCGATGGCCACCGTCTGCGAGATCGGCAGGCCGGCCTCGCGGGCGAACCTCTCCAGCGCCTTCGCCTTGCCGGGACGGTCGACGACCTCCCCGACGACGCGGCCGGTCAGCCGGCCGTCGATCACTTCGAGCACGTTGGCGGCGGAGTAGTCGATGCCGAGCTCCTCCACCAGGCCGTCGGTGATCTGCGTGAACCCGCCGCTGACGATGGCGAAGCGGTAGTCGAGCCGTTTGAGCGTACGGACCAGCGTGCGGGCGCCCGGCGTGAGCACGACCTCTTTGCGCACGTGGTCGAGCACCCCGGCGGGCAGCCCTTCGAGCAGCGCCACCCGCCGCCGCAGGGACTCGGCGAAGTCGAGCTCGCCGCGCATGGCCTCCTCCGTGACCCTGGCCACCTCGTCGAGGCAGCCCGCGTGCGCGGCCAGCAGCTCGATGACCTCGCCCTGGATGAGGGTCGAGTCGACGTCCATGACGATCAGGCGCTTGGCCCGCCGCGACAGGCCGGTGCGCTGCACGGCCACGTCGACCTCCTGGGCGGCGGCCTCGGCGGCCAGCTCGACCCGCAAGGACGTGGGGTCGGCGCCGGAGACGGACAGCTCGATGCAGGTGACGGGCCACTGGGCGAGGCGTTCGATGCGGTCGATGTTGGCGCCGGCGGCGGCGATGCGGCCGGCGATGCCCGCGATGGCGGCCGGCTGCAGGGTGGCGCCGAGCACGCTGACCGACAGGCGGCCGCGGCGGCGCTGCTCCTTGGCCTGGGAGCCGGTGGACAGCTCCACCTCCATGCCGAGGTCTTCGGCCACCCGCTCGACGGCGGTCCACATGGCGCCGAGCGTCGTGCCGGTGCCGGTGGAGGGGCCGCCAGCGTAGGCGACGAGCACGCCGAGCGTGAGCCGGCCGCGGATGACGACCTGTTCGATATCCGCAACGGTCACCGGAAAACCGGACAGAACGGAAAAAAGTCGTGAAGTAACGCCCGGGCGGTCAGGGCCGTTCAACGTGATCAGGAGGGTGCGCTGGTCCACATCCAGTCACGGTACTGCGCCCGGTCCGATGCTCGTGAAGCAGGAGGGGCATTCGGACGTGGGCGTGGCGACCGGAGTGGGCCGTTCACCGGCGCCCAGCCGGTGAACAAAAAATCGGCAAAGGGCCGTGTTCGGCCGGACAGTGCGATGCCGGGCTGGCCCGGCGGGACGCCGGGCGCGACCGGCTCGGGCTAGCTCCGCAGGATCAGGTGGGTGTCGCCGAACTCGTGCCACAGATACCGCTCCCGCAGCGCCGCCTCGTACGCGCGGGCCAGCACGTTCACGCCCGCGATCGCGCTCAGCAGGAGCAGGTGGCTGGAGCGCGGCTCGTGCAACCCGGTGATCAGCCCCGTGACGGCCCGTACGCCGAGCTCGGGCGTGACGACGTGCCGGGTCCAGCCCGCCGACGCGGCCACGCGCCCGTCCGCGCCGGCGGCCGTCTCCAGAGCGCGTACGACCGTCGTGCCCGCGGCCACCACTCGGTTGCTGTTCTCCCTGGCCAGGTTCACCAGCCGCGCCGTGGACCCGGGCACGTCGTACCGCTCGGCGTAGGGCGGCTCGTCCTTCTCCGGGGAGGCCACCCCCGTGTGCAGGGTGATCGGCGCGATCCCGATGCCGCGCGCCACGAGCGCCGCCACCAGGTCCGCGGTGAACGGCCGGGCCGCGCTCGGCATCTCGGCGCTGCCGGGCACGGTCGCGAACACCGTCTGGTAGTCCTCGATCGGCCAGTCCCGCTCCACGTACGAGTAGCGGATCGGCACCCCGTGACCGTGCAGGTACCGCTCCACGTCCCGGTCGAGCGCGGCCCGCCACAAGCGCGGCGTCTCCCGCTCGATCAGCCGCAACGTGGCCCGCCCCGGCAGCGGCAGCCACTCGCCGGGCTCGCCGCCGCCGTAGGGCTCGGACGCCTTCGAGGTACGGCGGCGCAGCTCCACCAGCCACGTGCCGTCCTCCCGCGCGGTGGAGAAGTGCACGGCCAGCCGGTCCAGCCGGACCGCCGCCGGCAGGGTCGCCGAGTTGTTCACCACGATCAGGTCGCCGGGGTCGAGCAGCCGCGGCAGGTCGGCGAAGCGGTGGTGGAGGGGGTCCAGGTCGCCGCGCGAGACCATAAGGCGTACCGCGTCCCTGGCCGTCCCCCTCGCCTCCGGCGGTTCGTGGGCGGACAGACCGGGCGGCAGCGCGAAGTCCAGCGCGCCGGTCAGCGACGCGGTCATTGGAGGCTCACCTTGCCGCTGGCCGGGCGGGCGCCGACCAGGTCGTGCAGCGCCGCGGCGACCTTGGCGGGATCGGCCGCCGCCCCTGCCTCCTCGGCGCCCACGGCGTCGGCCAGCATGCGGGTGTTCATCTCGCCCGGGTCCACCCACCAGACGCGCAGCTGGGGCTCCTCGGCGGCCAGCACGTTGGACAGCTGCTCCAGCGCCGCCTTGGTGGCCCCGTAGCCGCCCCAGCCCTCGTACGGGCCCGTGGCGGCGTCGGAGGTGACGTTCACCACCGCGCCCTGGGCCGCCCGCAACGCGGGCAGCGTGGCCTGGATGAGGGCGAGGGGAGCGGTCACGTTCGTCTCCAGCAGCACCCTGAACGCCTCCAGCGGGTAGCGCGCGAGCGGCGGCAACGGGGTCACACCCAGGTCGCTGGCGTTGTTGACCAGCAGGTCCAGCTCGGGAGCGGCCCCGGCGAGCCGTTCGACGTGCGCCGGGTCCCGCACGTCGCCTGGTATGGCGGTGGCGCCCAGCTCGGCGGCGACCCGTTCCAGGTCGTCCGCGCCGCGGGCGGTGAGCACGAGGTTCCATCCCGCTCCTGCCAGGGACCTCGCCAGGGCGAGACCGAGGCCGCGGGAAGCGCCGGTGATGAGTGCGGTGTTCGTCATGCCCACGACGTTAGGAACGCGACGTGCGGCGGGCATCGGGCTGAGGGCCGGACCGGCCCTGGGAACATGGTCCTAGGACCTTAAGGTAGGGGGCGTGGCCACCGACCGAGACGCAGTCCTGCACGCGGTGAGCTCCGCGGTGCTCGCGGTCACCCGCCACCTGTCGGTCCGCGAGGTGCTGCAGGTCATCGTACGCTCGGCGCAGCGGCTGCTCGACGCCCGCTACGCCGCGCTCGGCGTGCCCGACGACGACGGGTCGTTCGCCGAGTTCGTCGCCGAGGGCATCACCGACAAGCAGTGGGACGCGATCGGGCCGCTGCCGAGACAGCACGGCATGCTCGGGGCGATGCTCCGCGACGGCGTTCCCGCCCGGCTGCCCGACCTGCGCGAGGACCCGCGGTTCGAGTGGTGGCCGAAGGCGCACCCGGTGATGAAGGACTTCCTCGGCGTCCCGATCCGCGACGGCGACGAGGTGCTCGGCATCATCTTCCTGGCCAACAAGCGCACCCCCGGCGGCTTCACGCAGGAGGACCAGGACCTCCTCACGCTCTTCGCCGCCCACGCGGCGATCGCGCTGACCAATGCCCGCCTCTACGAACGCGGCCGCGAGCTGGCCATGCTGGAGGAGCGCAACCGGGTCGCCCACGAGCTGCACGACGCGGTCACGCAGAAGTTGTTCTCGCTCAGGCTGACCGCCCAGGCGGCGCAGGCCATGCTCGACAAGGCCCCCGACAAGGTCGCCCCCGAGCTCGAACGCGTCCAGCGGCTGGCCGGCGAGGCCCTGACCGAGCTGCGCGCCGTGATCGTCGAGCTGCGCCCGGCCGAGCTCGACCGGCACGGCCTGTCGGAGACGCTGCGCAAGCACGTGCGCATGCTCGACCGGCTCCACCCTTCCCTGGTCGTGTTCGAGTGCGGCGACCTGCCGCCGCTGGACCCGGCGGTCGAGGTGGCGGCGCTCAGGGTGGCCCAGGAGGCGCTGCACAACGCGCTCAGGCACTCCGAGGCGACCCGCGTCTCGGTGCGCCTGGCATACGAGGAGGGCAAGCTGGTGTTGACCGTCGAAGACGACGGCAGAGGCTTCGAGCAGGCCGACTCGCGTGGCCTGGGCCTGGCGTCGATGCGTTTCAGGGCCGAGTCCGTCGGAGGCGTCATGACCGTCGAGTCGGCCCTGGGCAGGGGGACCGCGGTGCGGGTGGAGGTGGGCGTGTGATCCGGGTGCTGATCGCCGACGATCACCCGGTGGTGCGTCAGGGGCTGCGTACGTTCCTCGACCTGCAGGACGACATCACCGTGGTCGCCGAGGCGGGCGACGGGGCCGAGGCCGTCGAGCTGGTCGGCGAGCTCTGCCCCGACGTGCTGCTGCTGGATCTGAAGATGCCCGTGCTCGACGGTCTCGGCGCGCTGGAGCGGCTGACCGGCACGGCGACCAGGATCGTCGTGCTGACGTCGGTGAGCGACCGGTCCGACGTGGGCCCCGCGATGCGCGCGGGAGCGTCCGGATTCCTCTACAAGGACGTCGATCCGTCCGCGCTGGTCCAGGCGGTGCGCGCGGTGCACGGCGGCCAGGTGCTGCTCGCTCCCGAGGCGGCGGAGGCGATGCTGGCCTCGCCCAACGGCACGTCGGGCGTGCCGGGGCCGGTGCCGCTGACCGAGCGCGAGCGGGAGGTGCTGGCGCTCATCGCGGCCGGCCGGTCCAACAGGGAGATCGCGAGGAGCCTGGCCGTGGCGGAGAAGACGGTCAAGACCCACGTGTCCAACGTGCTGATGAAGCTCGGCGTGCAGGACCGCACCCAGGCCGCGCTCTACGCGGTACGCCATGGTCTCGGCTGACTCCGCGGCTGCCGGCTACTGATTCCTGATCGGTTCGAAGATCGCGTGGTGGGCCGCCACGAGCGCGCGGCGTACCGCACGGTCGAGCTCGCGCAGTGCCGCTCCGCGCGCCGCGACCTGCGCGACGGTGAGGCCGCGGTCGTCGGCCAGGCGCAGCACGGTGGCCAGCCGCGTGGCGAGGGTCGCCACGCGGTGGGCGCGAGCCGGATAGCCGGGCGCGAGCTCGCCGCCGTGCTGGCCCAGCCGGTCGGGACGGTCGGACACCGGGCCGTCGACGGAGGTCAGCGCCTCGGTGGCCGCCCGCATCGCGTCGGACAGGTCGCGCTCGGCCTCGGCGAGCGAGGGCAGGTCGTGGCGTGCGGGGCCGGAGTCGTGCACTTCCAGGCACACGCCGACGTAGGACGACCCGCGGTGGTCCGGCAGGGGCAGCAGGCCGGTGTTCTGGCCGTCGGCCACGGCGATCACGGCCTGGCCGACGTCGACGGCGGCCGAGTTGAACGACGCCGGGCCCGACAGGCCGAGCGGGTCGCCGGGCGCCGGCAGGGCGAGCCGCAGCTCGCGCAGGCCGCCCACGCGCAGATTTGCGAGGTATTTACGCAACGGAACGTCGCCCGCGACGACGGGACCGCCGGCGGCTTCCACGTGGTCAGCCGCCTCGTCGAGGCCGACGTGACCGGCGAGCCAGGCGTTCCCCCAGGCGACCAGGGAGGGACAGACAGGCGATTCAGGGCGCACCGATCCACGATAAGCGCTCGCCCTGCAATAGGTTTGTCCCGTGGGTGACTCCTGAAGGAGGGATCGGGGATGGGTGGTCAGGTGCTGCGGCTCCAGGACGTCGCCGTCAGGCGCGACGGAGCGGCCCTGCTGCGCGGCATCGACTGGACGGTCAACGAGGACGAGCGTTGGGTGGTCATCGGCCCCAATGGCGCAGGTAAGACCACGTTGCTGCAGGTCGCTGCCACGTTGCTCTATCCGAGTGAGGGCCTGGTCGAGGTGCTCGGCGAGCGGCTGGGGCAGGCGGACGTCTTCGATCTGCGGCCGCGGATCGGGCTGGCGAGCGCCGCGCTGGCCGAGCGCATCCCGCCCGAGGAGAAGGTCATCGACCTCGTGCTGACCGCGTCGTACGCGATCATGGGCCGCTGGACGGAGGAGTACGACTCCAACGACGTCACCAGGGCCGTCGAGTTGATCGACATGATGGGCGCGGCCCACCTGATCAGGCGGCGGTTCGGCACGCTGTCCGAGGGCGAGCGCAAGCGGGTGCAGATCGCCCGGGCGCTCATGCCGGACCCGGAGATGCTGCTGCTCGACGAGCCGGCCGCCGGGCTCGACCTGGGCGGGCGTGAGGACCTGGTGCGCCGGCTGTCGCTGCTGGCGGGCGACTACCGCTCGCCGACGCTGGTGCTGGTGACGCACCACGTGGAGGAGGTGCCGGCGGGGTTCACGCACGGGCTGCTGCTCCGGCACGGCTCCGTGGTGGCCCAGGGGCCGCTGGAGCACGTGATGACGTCCGACAACCTCTCCCACACGTTCGGCGTGCCGCTTTCGCTGGAGCGGAGCGGCGAGGGCCGCTGGTACGCCCGTCCTCACTAGATCGCCATTTATGCCGATAAAAGTCGCTGGACGCTGACTGGACACTGCGGGAAGCAGAAACCAAATAAGATCTACGGAGTCGGTCCCCTCGGCTTCGGAGCGTCGCCATGTCCATCGAGCAGCTCATCGTCGCCCTTGTCGTGGTCGCGGCGGTGGGTTTCGCGGTGGCTCGCACGATCCGCATCATCCCGCAGGCCACGGCGGCCATCATCGAGCGCCTCGGCCGCTACCACCGCACGCTGACGCCGGGGCTCAACCTCGTGGTGCCGTTCATCGACCGCATCAAAGACATGATCGACCTGCGCGAGCAGGTGGTGTCGTTCCCGCCGCAGCCGGTGATCACCTCCGACAACCTGGTCGTCTCCATCGACACCGTCATCTACTTCCAGGTCACCAACCCCAAGGCGGCCACCTACGAGATCGCCAACTTCCTGACCGGCGTCGAGCAGCTCACGGTCACGACGCTGCGCAACGTCGTCGGCGGCATGGACCTCGAGCGCACGCTGACCTCGCGCGAGGACATCAACACCGCGCTGCGCGGCGTGCTCGACGAGGCCACCGGCAAGTGGGGCATCCGGGTCAACCGGGTCGAGCTGAAGGCCATCGACCCGCCGGCCTCCATCCAGGACTCGATGGAGAAGCAGATGCGCGCCGACCGCGACAAGCGCGCGGCGGTCCTGGCCGCCGAGGGGCAGCGCCAGGCCTCGATCCTCGCGGCCGAGGGCGACAAGCAGGCCTCGGTGCTGCGGGCGCGGGGCGAGGCGGAGGCGGCCGTGCTGCGCGCCCAGGCGGACGCCGAGGCCCAGGCCATGCGAGCCAAGGGGCAGGCCGACGCGATCGGCATGGTCTTCAAGGCCATCCACGAGGGAAAGCCCGACCAGCAGCTGCTCGCCTACCAATACCTGCAGACCCTGCCCGAGATCGCCAAGGGCGAGGCCAATAAGATCTGGATCGTGCCGTCGGAGATGGGCAAGGCGCTGGAAAATCTCGGCGGTCTTTTCACACCCCCCAAGAGCTCGGACACCCAGTGAGCAACCCGCTGCGAGGGCCATCGCCCCGGCCCTGACATGGCCGGACGGCGGTCCGACGAGCGGGTTTCTCGGGGCAGGGAGGGTTTGTGACGGGGTGGGAGCTGGCTGCGGTCTGCGTGGCCGGGGTGGTGGCGGGCGCCATCAACGCGGTCGTCGGGTCGGGGTCGCTGATCACGTTCCCCACGCTGGTGGCGGTGGGCGTCGATCCCGTCACCGCCAACGTGTCCAACACGATCGGGCTGGTGCCGGGCTCCTTCACGGCCGCCTACGGCTACCGCGTCGAGCTGCAGGGCCAGCGCGACCGCCTGGTGCGCCTGGGCGCGGCCTCGGCGCTCGGCGCGCTGATCGGCGGCATCCTGCTGCTGTTCCTCGACCCCAACGTGTTCGAGGTGGTGGTCGTCGCGCTGATCGCGCTGGCCTGCCTGCTGGTCCTGGTGCAGCCCAGGCTGAACGCGTGGCTGGCCGAGCGGCGGGGGCACGCGCATCCGCACGGCGGCGCGGCGTTGTGGCTGGGCGTGCTGGCCTCGGGCGTCTACGGCGGCTATTTCGGGGCCGCCCAGGGGGTGTTGCTGATCGGGCTGATCGGCATCTTCCTCGACGACGGCCTCCAGCGGGTGAACGCCGCGAAGAACGTGCTCGCGCTGCTGGTCAACGCCGTGGCCGCGGTGCTGTTCACGGTGGTCGCGGACGTCGACTGGCAGGCCGTGGCCGGGGTGGCGCTGGGCGCGATGACCGGCGGCTTGCTGGGGGCCAGGCTGGGCCGGCGCATCCCGGCGCCCGTGCTGCGCGGAGTCATCGTCTGCGTGGGAATCGCGGCCATTATCGTACTGGTGTACGGATAAATTTCCGGTTATCTGGGTATGAATCTGTACATGAAGGGTGATTGGGTGGAGATCGTCATTGACGCGGGAGGATCACCGCGTACCTACGAGATCACGGCCACCCGCGCCGGCCGGCGAGTCGAGGTGAACACGCGGCGGGGGCTCGTCGAGGTCAGCGAGGTCACCCGGACCGGCACCCCCGTCCGCACGGCCCGGTTCATGTCCAGCCGCATCCTCGCCCTCGTGGAGCACCCCGCCGACGAGGTCAGCTGAAGTCCGCCGCGCGGTCCTCCGCCCACCGGCGGAACGTCAGCGGAGGGCGGCCGAGCAGCCGCTCGACGGTGCCGGTGACCCGTTCAGGACGGGTCACGAACCCTCCCCAGGTCTGCAACGCGAGGTCCACGAAGGCCGGGTCGCCCCAGGCCGCCCTGAGCTGCTCACGGGCCTCGCCGATGGGCAGTTCCTCCCAGCGCACCTCCCGGCCGAGCACCTCGCCGATGACGCGCACCTGCTCGGCCTGGGTGAGCTGCTCGGGGCCGGAGAGCGCGTACGCCGCGCCGTTGTGACCGGCGGAGGTGAGCACGTGCACGGCCACGGCCGCGATGTCCTTCTCGTGGATCAGCGACCTGGCGGCCTGCCCGAACGGCCAGCGCACGACGCCCTGCCTGATCTGGTCGGCCCACATGAGCGTGTTGGCCGCGAATCCGCCGGGCCGCAGGAACGTCCAGCCGATCCCCGAGTGCCGGATCAGCCGCTCCACTCCCTGGTGGAAGTACGCCGGCTCATCGTCGTCCGCCAGGTCCTCGACGTCCGCCGACAGGTAGACCACGCGCCGCGCGTGCTTGGCGATCGCCGTGATCGTGCCCGCGGCGCTCTCGGCCGAGGTGCCGGGCCAGAGCAGGAACACGCTCTCCACGCCCTCGAGCGCCGGTTCCAGGGTCTCGGGGGAGGTCAGGTCGCCGCGTACGGTCTCGACGGGCAGCTGCGCCCGCGCGGGATCCCTGGCGAGCGCCCGGACCTCCAGCCCCGCGGCCGCGAGCTGAGTCGCCACATGTCTGCCGACGTTGCCGGTCGCGCCGGTCACCAGAATCTTTCCCATGGCGCCGACCGTAGGACCTCAAGCTAAGTTCAGGTCAACCCCGGGCGCACCTGGAGCGTGCCGTCGCGCCTGACGCGCGTCTCGAACATGGGCGCGGGTGCGGTCGCGGGCCCGTGCTTCACCGAACCGTCGGCCAGCCGGAACGTGCTGCTGTGCCACGGGCAGACCACGCACGCCTCGCCGTCCTCCATGACGAGCCTGCCCTGGTGCAGCGGTCCGGCCAGATGGGGACAGCGGTCGCCGAGCACGGTCACGGCCTCGCCCTGGCGCAGCACGAAGAGCTGGATGTAGCCGAGCCTGCGCGCCACAGGACGGCCGTCGGGCAGGTCTCTCAGCGGGCACAGGTCGTGCCAGCCCAGCGGCACCAGATGGGTGACCTGCGGGGCGTGGTTGGCCCCTGCCGCCTGCCGGTAGGCCAGGTGGCCGCCGAGATAGGCACCGAGGCTGCCCACGCCGAGCCCGGCGAACGACAACAACCGGCCGGGGCGCTCGTGCCCGCGCAGCCGTGCCAGCAGCGAGGCGGAGAACAGGCCCAGGGCGGCCACGTTCGACGCCATGTGCACCAAACCCACCCGCTGCTGCTCGCGGTGGAGGGACGACCAGTCGGTCAGCCCCGCCGCGGCCGTCGGCAGGGCGTTGGCGATGCCGGTGGCCAGCAGCAGGCGCGAGGCCCGGGGGTCGGCGCGGGCCAGGTCCAGCACGGCGGCCGACATCCAGCAGCCGAGGCTCACCGTGGCGAGCGGCGGGTGCAGCGGCTTGCCGGTGGGCACGCCGTGGAGCAGGTCGCGAACCCGCCCTTGGGGGATGCGCCGGCGTACGGCCTTGGCCAGCGTCCTGACGGCCTTGTCCATGACTTTCGACTTCTCGAGCCGATCGGCGAGGGCGACCGGCCCGGCGAAACCCCGTAGCTGCCGACGCTTCGCTCGCACTTCCTCTTTCACGACAAGTCCCCTACCCCGGCCATGAGGGCATCACTCGGACAGGTGACCTCTGGCCACGGAGAGCTCGACCAGCTCCGATGCGTACGAACCGAGTGTGGGTGAACCCTCCTCGATGATCCGCACCTTCTCCCTGACCTGGGCGGCCGTCACCTTGAACAGCGGCCAGGTGCCGCCCTCCGTGTGGTGGTTGGCCAGGATCGGGGCGAACCGGTCGAGCGCCTTGGCGAACTTCGCCTCCGGCGTCGTCCTGGCCTCGAACTCGTCCCACAACTCGCGCATCCACGCGGTCTGGTCGGCGGGCAGCAGGCCGAAGATGCGGTCGGCGGCGGCCCGCTCGGCCTCGGCCTGGGCGGAGACGGCCACCGGGTCGTAGATGAAGGTGTCACCGGTGTCGATCTCCACCAGGTCGTGCACCAGCAGCATGGCCACCACCCGTTGGAGGTCGGTCCCCGGTGGCGCGTGCTCGCCGAGAACCATCGCCAACGTGCCCACGTACCAGGAGTGCTCTGCGGTGTTCTCCCGTCGCGAACCGTCGATGAGATGGTTGCGGCGGATGATCCGCTTCAACTTGTCGATCTCGATGGCAAAGGCGATCTGGGTGTTCAGGCGGTCCTCTTCTGGTGCGATAGTCACGCGCGACACCCTAATGTGCGGTGATCACCCGGGATGGTGAAATCCTGACCGGAACTCCGTTGAACACTGCGTGACCACTCGGTACGTCGGGCGCGCGGTCTCCGGGGCTTGTGCCCTGGGGTATGCGCGGTGCCCCAGGTCTAGTGGCCGGCCCGCGTCAGCATCACGTCCGCGCGAAGATCAGGCGGCTCCTCGAAGTCGGGCCGTAGCGAGATCCACGCTCGCCGGCCGTACAACCTGTCCAGGCCGGGGGAGGCCGCGCCCGGCACCTCGTCGCGCCGGACGATCTCCACGACCACGAACTGCGAGCGCGTGCGGTGCCGGTAGACGTTCGTGCTCCTGGCCCAGCACGCTGCGGCGATCTCCTCGCTGTACGCCTCGAACTCCTCGGCGCAGATCCCGGCCCTCGTCAGGATCAGTGCCTTCTCGCCCCTGGACGTGGGCGTGATCCAGAGCACCAGCGGGATCCGTCCCGCCCTGGTGTGCATCGTGGTCTCCAGGCAGACCCGCTGCAGGCGGTGCCTGGAGATCACGCACCAGACGTGGGAGGCGATCCAGCTGCGGCCGGTCCTGGTGACGGCCGGCACCGAGACGGCGCTGCTGAGCAGGATGAAGGGCATCCACCGGCCCTCCTGGGTGGCGCCGAGCAGCGTCAGCGTGAACAGTGTCAGCGCCGCCGCGAGCAGGAGCTCCGTACGGATCCGCCAGAGCCTGGCGAGCCGGCCGCTCCGGCCGGCGGCGGGCAGGTCCTCGTAGCCGGGGTAGATCTGGTTGCGCGGGTTCCTCGGCACGTCAAGACACCTCCTCCGTCACGCGGTGCGGGAGGCGGAGCTGGTCGAAGCGCGGGTCGCGGTAGCGGCGGGCGCCGAGTCCCACCCGCTCGACGGTCCAGCCCATGCGGTGTGCGAACTCGTCGGGCTCCATGCAGATTTCCCGGTCGGCCCATGCGATGAGTTCCCGGATCCGGGACTTGATTCGGCTGAGTCCCTTGGTACCTTGTGAGTACATAGAAGACCCCTTTCGCGGCATTTTGAGGTGGCTTCTTCGCCGGTCCGGCGGCTGATGGCCGGTCTCGTCGCAGGGTGGCAGCCCATATGCGGCGAGTCGGATGTCAGCCGCGGACCGGCTTTTTGCGTGCTCGAATGAGCGGACTCTCGCTGCGCGGTCAGGCGATGAATTGGTCCTTCCGGCAAGTGGCCTCCCTGGGGTGGATTCTCAGTTCCGGGACGGCGACGTTGCCGGCGAGGCGGCCCGCGTGGGGGCGCGCGATCGTGGGCGGAAGGTCCGATGCGTACGGCCGTGTGGTCATGTCCGGCCTCCTCACCATCCGAGGTCCCTCCTGAAATCGATCGTCCCCCTAGGCCCGCCTTGCTGCAAGTCTTTAGGCAAGGGAAGATTTAAGTTTCTTCGCGACTTGCTTCATAGCTTGCGATGCAACTTGCACGAGAAGAGTCAGAGACTGGTCGACCTGGTACGAACTCCGGCATCTCCCCGGCTCCGCCGCCCCTACGGAGCTTGTCTTGCCCCTACGCTCTCCCCGTGAAAGCCTTCTTGGCAAGGCCGTACGCGACTATCCATGCAAGTTGCAGTGTAAGATTGGCCGAACGGTCCACAAAGCCGGGCCCCAAACGACCCCTTCCGGCTACACCTTCATTCCCGACAAGGAGAGTGGACGGTGCCATCGCAGCAGGGCAGTCCCACAGTACGCAGGCTCCGGCTCGGGCAGGAGCTGCGCCTCCTCCGGGAGCGAAGGAAGCTCACCGGTGCCAAGGCCGCCCGCGAGCTCGGCTGGTCGGCGAGCAAGGTCAGCCGCATCGAGGCGGCCAAGACCATGCCCGTCGCCGACGACATCAAGGCCCTGGCCGAGCTCTACCGCATCGGCGGAGAGAAACTTGACGAGCTCTTCGGCCTGTTGCGGGATGCGGAGCAACGCGGGTGGTGGGAAGATTACGAAGACACTCTTCCTGAGGAATACACAAGATTTCTCGGGCTTGAGGCGGAGGCGACCTCACAACGATCGTGGGAACCACAGATCGTGCCCGGTCTCCTGCAAACCGAGGACTACGCGCGGGAAGTCATCCTGGCCTCCCGGGGCATCGCGCGCATCACGCACAGCGGTGTCCGGAGCCGCGTCGAGGCGCGCCTCGACCGGCAGCGTCGCGTTCTGCACCGGGCACATCCCTGCGCGCTCACGGTCGTGCTGGATGAGTCGGCGCTGACGCGCCGCTTCGGGGAGCCTTCGGTGATGCGCGAGCAGATGGAGCATCTCCTGGAGATCTCCATGTTGCCGCACGTCAGCATCCATGTCCTCGCCCTGGACGCACTTCATCCGGTGAACACGAGCGCGTTCATCCACCTGAAGTTCCGTGACTTCGACGACGTGGTGTACCTCGAACAGCTGTACACCGCCAACTTCGTCGAAGATCTCGAGCGCGTGGCAGGCTATGAGGCGGCCTTCGGCCACGTCAAGTCGGAGGCGCTGGATGAGGACGAGTCGCGCGTGCTCATCCAGCGTAAAGCTATGCTGTGGCGGCGTTAGTCACACCGAAACCTCAACAAGGGGCAATGGAGCCTCTTTGTCTATTTGGGGAGAGCATGCACATCCAACCTTTCGAGGCGGCTTGGCGGAAGAGCACCTTCTGCAATGGCGCAGACGCCTGCATTGAAGTCGCCCCCTTGGCCAACGGTGATGTCGCGCTGCGCGACAGTAAAGAGCAGGACGGTCCCGTCCTGGTCTTCACGCCGGCGGAATGGGCGGCTTTCACCGCGGGAGTCCGTGACGGTGAATTCGACATGGCCACCCTAGGGGCCGGCGCATAAAGAACGGCCCTGGCGAGTTGCTGACACAACCTTCAGGGCCGTTCGAGACGAGGCCTGGCACGCCTCGCCGCACTCCGGCTCACCTGCAGACTTGAGCACTGAAGACCCTCCAATCATGGCACACTCACTGACTGGTTGATCAAGCCCGGCACGCATCTGGTGCCCCGATATGCGCGTGATCCCGCCTCCGCGACAGCGGCGCCCCGCACCCTTTCTTGAAGCATTTTCCGCCGGGGCCCGATAGGGCGAGATGAATGGCCGCCACCCGGCCCGTTCCCGCGAAAAAAAACATGATGCGAACGGCCCGCGTCCCTTACGGGGCGCGGGCCGTTCGCGCGCGGTGGCCAGGAAATGCCCAGTCCACGGGCGACGCCCTGGCCGAGGTCCTTATGAATGTTGCCCCAAGTGTTCGACGATCCGCTTCTTCATGTCACCCGGGTGCGCCGGCCGGCGGCGTGCCGCGGTCGGTCATCAGGAAGGTGACCGGCTGACGTCCTCCGTGATCCGCAGAATCCCCGTGGGTGCCAACTTGTGGATCAGGTAGTGATCATGAAGCAGGGGCCGGCTGGGCCGACCGGGAGCGATTTGCTCGGCGCGCGTCGTCGGTGCTGATGGGCCTGGTCGTCATGGCGCGGTCCTCCGGAGATCCCGGGCGGCCCCGGTACGTGCCGTCCGCTTCGTCCACGACATAGCCCGGGGCCGCTCCGTACCTGCGGTGTGGCCGGGGGGAACGCCCGCGGGCGACGGGCCGCGTGACGCGATGTCCGATTTGTTGTCAAACGAGGGGACTGCACGGTAATCCGCCCTACATGGCATGCTCGATGCCTGGAAGACAGGATTCGAGTGGAAGTGGCGGTAGATGAGACTCCCCCATGCCCTCCCGGTGCTCGCTGTCGTCGTGTCCCTGGCCGCATGCTCTTCGCCGCCGGAAAGGGAGCCGCAACGCGGGCAGGTGGAGCAGCAGCGGGCACCTTCCACGCCCTCGGCGAAGCCGACGCCGCAGCGGCGGCCGTACACGATCGCCTTCGGCGGGGACGTGCACTTCGAGGGGATGTTGCGCCCCCGGCTCTCCAACCCGCGCACGGCTCTGGGGCCGATCGCGAGCGTGCTGCGCAAGGCGGATTTATCCATGGTCAACCTGGAGACGGCCATCACCACAGAGGGGACGCCGGCGCCGGGCAAGCAGTACACGTTCAGGGCCCCGCCCAGCGCGTTGAGCGCGTTGAAGGCCTCCGGGGTCGACGTGGCGTCCATGGCCAACAACCACGGCATGGACTACATGGACGACGGGCTGGCCGACACGCTGGCGGCGATCAAGCGCAGCAAGTTCCCCGTGGTGGGGATCGGGAAGGACGCGGCGCAGGCGTACCGGCCGTACCGCAGGACCGTGAACGGCAACCGGGTGGCGATCATCGGGGCCACCCAGGTCATGGACGCGGAGTTCATCCAGTCGTGGACGGCCACGGCCGACAAGGGCGGGCTGGCCTCGGCCAAGGACGAAGCGAGCCTGCTGAGGGCCGTACGCGCGGCGCGCAAGAACTCCGACACGGTGATCGTCCACCTGCACTGGGGCACCGAGATGCAGAGGTGTCCGAACCCGGCGCAGCGCTCGCTCGCTCCCAAGCTGGTCAAGGCGGGCGCCGACGTGGTGGTCGGCGGGCATGCCCACATCCTGCTCGGGTCCGGATATCTCAAGAACGCGTACGTCAACTACGGCATGGGCAACTTCGTCTTCTACAACTCCGATCCGGCGACCACGGGGAGGACCGGGGTGCTGACGTTGACGATCAACGGGCGGAAGGTGCTCAAGGACGCCTGGACGCCGGCCACCATCCAGGGCGGCGTCCCGGTGCCGATGAAGGGGTCGGCCAGGACGCAGGCGGTCGCGGACTGGAAGGAACTGCGCTCCTGCACGGGCCTGTCGGCCCGCTCCGACAGGTGATCCGCGCGGACTCTCGTTGGTATTCTGCTGGACGGTGCGTCCAATAGGAGGTCGCGATGCGGTGGGTCGAGTCCGGTGACGTGCGGCTGGCGCTGTTCGAGGAGGGCGACCCCGACCGGCCGACGATCGTCCTCCTCCACGGCTATCCCGACACCCACCGCGTCTGGGACGAGGTGGCCGCGCTCCTGCGCGACCGTTTCCACGTGGTGCGCTACGACGTGCGCGGGGCGGGCAGGTCCTCCGCCCCGCGCGACCGGCGCGCCTACGACTTCGACCACCTGATCGCCGATCTCGGCGCCGTGCTCGACGCCGTGGGCAAGCCCAGGGTTCACCTCGTGGGGCACGACTGGGGATCGCTGCAGGGGTGGGAGGCCGTCGCGCGGGAGGGGATCCGTGACCGGGTGGCCTCGTTCACCAGCCTGGGCGGGCCCGGGCTGCGGCAGATGCGGCATTTCCTGCGGCACGGGCGGCGGCGTGACGTCGCCGCGCAGCGGATGAGGTCGTGGTACATCGGCGCCTTCCTGCTGCCCGCGCTGCCCGAGCTGGCCTGGGGCTCCGTCATGCCGCGGATCGTCACCCGCACCCTGCTCGGCGAGGGAGTCACGCCACGGCCGGGGCATCCGGCGCCCACCCTGGCCGAGGACGGGCGCAACGGGCTCTGGCTCTACCGGCGCAACATGGCCGCCACCCTCGGCGGCCCCGGTCTCGACCCGCGCGTCCCCGACGTGCCCGTGCAGGTCATCGAGGCCACGAGGGACCGGTTCGTGACGCCCGCGCTGCCGACCTCGTTCGGTCGGTGGGTGAGCGGGCTGTGGCACCGCAGGCTCGCGGCCGGGCACTGGGCCCACCGCAGCCGTCCCGACGCCGTCGCGGGGATGATCGCCGAGTTCGCCGGCCACGCCGAGGGCGCCAGGGCCGGCACGGCGTTGCGGCGGGCGCGGGTGGGGGGCGTGCGGAG
>NZ_SMKO01000173.1 GCF_004348685.1 Nonomuraea deserti
TGGTGCCGTTGTGGTCGGTCCACTGCACGATCGCGCCGCCGTTGGCGGTCGACCAGTTGTGGACGTCCAGGACCTTGCCGGAGTGGCGGGACTTGATGCGGTAGTAGCCGCCGCCGGAGTCGACGAATTGCCACTGCTGCTGGTTGCCGTTGTTACGCGACCACTGGGTGATGCGGCCGCCGTCGGCGGTCGAGAGGTTGTAGACCTCCAGGGCCTTGCCGCTGTTGCGGTTGATCAGGACGTACCACGCGTTGGTGTCGACCGTCGCCGCTGACGCCTGGGGTGTGACGAACACGCCCACGAGAAGCAGGGACGAGAGGACCGCGAGCACGCGTCTCACAGGAACCTCCGGAGGTTGGTGTTCGAGCCGTTGCCGTCGGCGGTGGACATGTCCTGGGATGCCGAGGGCCAGCCTGCTGGCCGCGTTGAGCAGCCGGAAGGTGGCCTCGCCGGCGCCGCCCTGACCGCCGGTGTCCCGGTAGACGACGTAGTTGTGGTCGTGGGCCTCGTCAGAACGGCCCCAGCCGCACCGCCGCCCCGTCGGCGGTAGCTGTGAAGGTCGGCCGCCGGTCGCGTGTTCACCGGATCGGTTCCCGGAGAGGTTGTCGATGGCCGTCGGTTCTAGGAAAGCTTGTGAGCGTTAACAATTCGCGGGCGTGGTAACCCAGGATCATGGCATGCCGGCGGACGGTGTGCCCCGTGCCGTCGCCGGGAGTGGGGGTGGACATGCAGGGCTCCTTGGCTGGATCGCAGATGGGGACCATGGTTCTGTTAGCGCTAACATCGTGGTGGGGTGGCCTACTCCGTTGAGCACGTTGTGGCCGGAGTACAGCCGACGGTCCGGCCTGGCGTCAACGAGGGCATGACTCGCCGACTTGGGCATCGTCGCCGGAACGCCGTCTCGCCTGGAGTTTTGCAGCCAGAGAGACCGCGTCGCACCGCTCGCGCCGGTGAAAGTTTCACAGGAGTCGCCGGGTGATAACAGGGTAATTTGCGGCGGAAAGCTGGTTAACGTGCTGCCCCCGGGACTGCGCCGCCGCTGGGAGCGCTGAACGTTGTTGAGCCACACCCGGCCGCTCCGTTCGGGCGTGGCTCATCCTTCCTCGGCCTCCCCACCAGGGCCGAGGAAGGGTCGCACCGGTGCGGCCGGCAGACGGAGCCGGTCTGGGTCAGCAGGCCCAGGCGCCAGAGGGCTGGTCGGTGAGGCTCACGCGGTGCCCGCGTTGTAGGTCCACTTCTGGTTGCTGCCGCCCCAGCAGCTGTACAGCTGCAGCGCCGTGCCGTTGCCGGTGCCGCCGCCGACGGCGTCGAGGCACAGCCCGGACTGTACGCCCACGATCGTGCCGTCGGAGTTGACGCGCCACTTCTGGTTGTCGCCGCCCCAGCAGGAGTAGATCTGGATCTTGGCGCCGTTGCCGGTGCCGCCGGCGTCCAGGCACTTGTCGCCGTACACCCGCAGTTCTCCCGCCGAGGTCTGCGTCCACTGCTGGTTGCTCTGACCGTTGCAGTCCCACAGTTGCACCGCGGTGCCGTCGGCGGTGCCGGCGTTGGGCACGTCCACGCAGCGGCCGGAGGCCGTGCTCCTGATCTGTCCCTCGTCGCCCCCTCCGGGCGGCGGTGTCGTGTCGCCGCCGTTGAGTGCGTTGAGCACCGCGGTGTAGGCGGCCTTCTTGTTGCCGTTGCCGTCGAAGAGCAGCGCGGAGGCGTTGGCGCCGAGCCAGGAGTCACTGTCGCGAACACCCCAGACCGAGATGCCGGTGCAACGCGGCACCGCCAGGCAGTCGTTGACGACGTTGGCGTACGTGGTGGCCGAGCCGCCCTGGATGTCCAGCTCGGTGATCTGCACGTCGACGCCCAGTGCGGCGAAGCTCTGGATGGTCGTGCGGTAGTTGCTGTTGTACGGGCTGTTGCTGTTGAAGTGCGACTGCAGGCCGACGCAGTCGATCGGCACGCCGCGGGCCTTGAAGTCCCTGACCATGTTGTAGACGCCCTGCGTCTTGGCCCAGCTCCAGTTGTCGATGTTGTAGTCGTTGTAGCACAGCTTGGCGGCCGGGTCGGCGGCGCGCGCGGTGCGGAAGGCCACCTCGATCCAGTCGTTGCCGGTGCGCTGGAGGTTGGAGTCACGCCGGCCGCCGGAGTTGCCGTCGGCGTAGGCCTCGTTGACCACGTCCCAGGCGTAGATCTTGCCCTTGTAGTGATTCATGACGCCGTTGATGTGGTCGATCATCGCCTGGCGCAGCGAGCCGCCCGACAGCGCCTGCATCCAACCCGGCTGCTGGTTGTGCCAGGCCAGGGTGTGCCCGCGCACCCGCTTGCCGTTCTGCACGGCCCAGTTGTAGACGCGGTCGCCCTGGCTGAAGTTGAACTGGCCCCGGTTGGGCTCGGTGGCGTCGATCTTCATCTCGTTCTCGGCCGTCACCATGTCGAACTCGCGGCCGGCGATCGACGTGTACTGGGAGTCGCCGAGCTTGCCCGAGGCGATGGCGGTGCCGAAGTAGCGGCCGCTCTGCGCGGCGGCCGCGCCGAGCGTGCTCTCCGCGGCATCGGCTGGAATCGCCGTCGTCAGGGCCGTGATCAGTCCGAGCGCGCCGAGCGCGCCGGTGATCAGCGCCCGGCGGCGCGCGCCGAGCGGCCGCCGGGCGGTGGATGGGGACATGGCGTTGACACGCATGCTTGAGCCTCCAAATGCGAACCATGGGGAAGGATCCCGCGGGACCGACACCGCGCGCCGGTGGGGACGAACACCGCAGATGTCGGGACGGCAGTCCCCCTGTCGAGCGCCACCGAGCTGGTAAGGGAGATCACCTCGGGCACTCAGTGTGGGAAGCTCGCCGAAAATTGTCAAGGATATAGTGAAATGTTTCGGCGACCCGACCCTACCCGCGTCCGCGTCGGTTGTACGGGCTCAACGTGTGACGTGTGGCCTTGATGTTTTCGGCCGGACTCGCCCGGGTGGGGCTCGGCTGAAAGTTTCACGGTGACGCTCTCGCTGCTGGACTGCAGCCAGACCCATAACCCGAGGTGAGCGCGCTGGAGCGCCGCCTCCATCGACTCGCTGCACGTTAAGGCGCTCTTGACAGTACCTTTCTGCCTCATATTTGCTCCCTTCCGCCACCACCTCCCACGCCCCAGGGGGAGTTCGACCGGTCAGCAGTTTTGTTAACGCTAACAGCGAAGAGGCGTACCAATGGCCTGACACACCGCGCCTCCCGCCCATGCCCGCCCGACCTTGGAAGGTGACCATGAAAGTCGCATCCCCCCTTCGGCTCGGCGTCATGGCGGGGCGCGGTGTGCCGGCGATCGTGGCGCTGCTCTGCGTCGTGACGGTGATCCCGGGAACGGCCAGGGCGGACAACCCGATCGTCCAGACGATCTACACCGCCGACCCCGCTCCACTGGTGCACAACGGCCGGGTCTACCTCTACACGGGACACGACGAAGACGGCTCGACGTACTTCACCATGAAGGAGTGGCGGGTCTGGTCGTCCGCGGACCTGGCGAACTGGACCGACCACGGCTCGCCGATGAGCGTGGCCACCTTCGGCTGGGCGAGCGCGGACGCGTGGGCGGGCCAGGCCGTCTACAGAAACGGCAAGTTCTACTGGTACGTCCCGGTGAAGGACCGGGCGAGCGGCCAGATGGCCATCGGCGTCGGGGTCTCCAACAGCCCCACCGGGCCCTTCACCGATGCCATAGGCCGCCCCCTCGTCAGGAACGGCGAGATCGACCCCACGGTCTTCATCGACGACGACGGGCAGGCCTACCTCTACTGGGGCAACCCCAACCTCTGGTACGTCAGGCTCAACGCCGACATGATCTCGTACTCCGGCAGCCCCAGCCAGATCCCGCTCACCACCGCGGGCTTCGGCACACGCACCGGCAATACCAGCCGTCCCACCCTGTACGAAGAGGGCCCGTGGGTCTACAAGCGCAACGGCCTCTACTACAACGTCTTCGCCGCGAGATGTTGCTCGGAGTTCGTCGCCTATTCGACGGCACCCGGCCCCACCGGCCCTTGGACCTACCGCGGGACGGTCATGCCGACACAGGGCAGCAGCTTCACCAACCACCCCGGCGTCATCGACTACAACGGCGGATCCTACTTCTTCTACCACAACGGCGCCCTGCCGGGCGGTGGCGGCTTCACCCGCTCGGTGGCCGTCGAGAGGTTCACCTACAACGCCGACGGAAGCATCCCCACGATCAACATGAGCACGACCGGAGCGCCCCAGGTGGGCACGTTGAACCCCTACGTCCGCCAGGAGGCCGAGACGATCGCCTGGGAGTCCGGCGTGGAAACCGAACCCGCCGGCGAGGGCGGCATGAACGTCGGGTGGATCGAGAACGGGGACTACATCAAGGTCAAGGGCGTCGCCTTCGGCTCAGGCGCGACGTCCTTCAGCGCGCGGGTGGCCTCGGCGACAGGCGGTGGCCGTATGGAACTCCGCCTGGACGGAGTCAACGGCCCGCTCGTGGGGACGTGCACCGTGCCAGGCACCGGCGGCTGGCAGACGTGGACGACGGTCACCTGCCCGGTGAACGGCGCGACGGGCACCCGTGACCTGTACTTCAGGTACACCGGCGGCAGCGGCTACCTGTTCAACGTGAACTGGTGGCAGTTCACCGGCGGCGCCGGCGCCGCCGGCTTCTCCCCTTGACGACACCTCGTTCCCGTAGCCCCAAGCCGGCCGATGCTCTCGCCCGACAAAGAGAGCAGCGAATGGTTCCTCCATCCAGACGCATCGCCATCCGCACCAAGATCGGAGTTACGTGATGTCAGGACGCGGCTCCCTTTTCACCATGATCGCGGTCGCTGCCGCGGCACTTCTCGTCCTGGTCACGAGCCGTGCGGCGGTGAGCAGCGACGCCGGCACAGCCGCGGCGCCCGCCGGCGCCCTCGCGACGACCGCAGGATGCGGCAAGGCCCCGACGCTGAGGAGCGGTACGCAGTCGATCCAGACCAGCGGCAAGAACCGCTCCTTCATCCTCCGGCTGCCCGACGGCTACGACAACGGCACCCCCTACCGGTTGATCTTCGGCTTTCACTGGCTGGGCGGCACCGCCGCCGACGTCGACTCCGGCGGAGCCAGCGGATACCCGTGGTCCTTCTACGGCCTCAGGCAGCTGTCGAACAACGGCGCGATCTTCGTCGCGCCCCAGGGCTTCAACAACGGCTGGGCGAACAGCAACGGTGAGGACGTCACCTTCGTCGACGACCTGATCCGGCTGATCGAGGCGGATCTCTGCGTCGACACCTCGCAGCGCTTCGCCACCGGTTTCAGCTACGGCGGCGGCATGAGCTTCTCTCTCGCGTGCTCGCGGCCGACGGTCTTCCGGGCGGTCGCGGTCTTCTCCGGCGCGCAGCTCAGCGGGTGCAGCGGCGGAACCCAGCCGGTCGCGTACATGGGGCTGCACGGCCTCGGGGACACGGTGCTCAGCATCGCGCAGGGACGGGCGCTGCGCGACAGGTTCGGCCGTAACAACGGCTGTACCGCGCAGAACCCGCCTGAGCCGAGTTCGGGCAGCCGCGGCCACATCGTTACCACCTACTCCGGGTGCCGGGCCGGTTATCCGGTCGTCTGGGCCGCGTTCGACAACGGCCACACGCCCGCCCCGGTGGACGGCACCTACACCGACAGCGGCGTCACGACCTGGACCAAGGCAGCGGTGTGGACGTTCTTCTCCCAGTTCGGGAGCTCGTCATCGCCGACCCCCGCACCCGGTGGATGCACGGCCACGATGGAGACCGTCAACTCCTGGTCCGGCGGTTTCCAGTCCACCGTGACCGTCCGCGCCGGCGGCAGCGCCGTCAACGGCTGGACGGTCGGCTGGGCATGGCCGGGCGGGCAGACGATCAGCAGCCTGTGGAACGGCGTCCGCTCCGGCTCCGGAGCCGGCGTGACCGTACGCAACGAGGCCTACAACGGCTCGATCGCCCCCAACAGCACCACCACGTTCGGCTTCACCGCCGGTGGCGCCCCGGCCACGCCCACCGTTACCTGCGAAGCCTCCTGATCAGGTGCCGGCGTTCTGACGCAGGCACGCAGTTGAGCCGGCCGACGGCGCCAGGCTCAACCTCTGGTCCGGCGACGGCGGCGCCAACCAGCGCTGGACCCTCACCTGACCCCGGTTGTCATCGCATGAGGAGGAGCTCACATGCGTAAGATCATCCGATGGACGCTGGCGACAATACTGGCCGCCGGTTCCCTGGTCGCGAGCGGCGGTACGTCGTCACCGGCCATCGCGCTGGACAACGGGCTCGCTCGTACGCCGCAGATGGGGTGGAACGACTGGAACACCTTCTTCTGTAACGTGAACGAAAGCCTCATCCGCCAGACCGCGGACGTCATGGTCTCCAGCGGCATGGCCGCGGCGGGCTACACATACGTCAACATCGACGATTGCTGGTCCACGAAGAGCCGCAACGCCAACGGGGACCTGGTGCCGGACCCGCAGAAGTTTCCCAGCGGCATGAAGGCCCTGGCGGACTACGTCCACGCCAAAGGGCTGAAGCTCGGCATCTACTCCTCTGCGGGGACGACCACGTGCGCGGGGTACCCGGCCAGCCTGGGCTACGAGCGGCGCGACGCCGCCCTGTGGGCGTCCTGGGGCATCGACTACCTGAAGTACGACAACTGCGGCGATCATCAGGGCAGGAGCGGGCAGCAGCGCTACACCGCCATGCGCGATGCGCTGGCCGCCACGGGCCGCCCGATCCTGTACAGCCTGTGCAACTGGGGCCAGGAGAGCGTCTGGACCTGGGGAATGCCGGTGGGCAACTCCTGGCGCACGACGGGCGACATCGCCGCGAACTGGAACTCCATCATGGGCATTCTGGACCAGCAGGTCGGGCTCGAGGCGTACTCGGGGCCCGGGGGCTGGAACGACCCCGACATGCTGGAGGTGGGCGTCGGCGCGCTGACAGCGACCGAGGGACGGGCGCACTTCAGCCTGTGGTCGCTGCTGAACGCCCCGCTCATCGCGGGCAACGACATCCGGTCGATGAGCGCCGAGACCCGCTCCATCCTGACGAACACCGAGGTCATCGCGGTCAACCAGGACTGGGGCGGCAGGCAGGGCCACAAGATCAGCGACAACGGGAACCTGGAGATCTGGCGCAAGCCGATGTCCGACGGCTCGGTCGCGGTCGTCCTGCTCAACCGGGGAACCTCGACCTCGACGGTCTCCACCACCGCCTCGGCCCTGGGCCTGGCCTCTGTGTCCTCCTACTCGGTGCGCGATCTCTGGGCGCACACGACGTCGTCCTCCTCCGGGACGATCAGCGCGTCGGTGCCCGGGCACGGGGCAGCCATGTACATCGTCACCGGAGGGGGCATCGTCCCCACTCCCACGGTCGCGATCAAGGGGGTCGCCTCGAACCGGTGCCTGGACGTCACCGACGCCTCGCAGGTCAACGGCGCCCAGGCCCAGATCTGGGACTGCAACGGGCAATCCAACCAGCAGTGGATGCCCACCGCGAGCGATGAGCTACGGGTCTACGGCGACAAGTGCCTGGACGCCCATGACCAGGGCACCGCCAACGGCACCCAGGTGATCATCTGGGACTGCAACGGACAGTCCAACCAGCAGTGGCGTCTCAACGCCGACGGCAGCATCACCGGGGTGCAGTCGGGTCTGTGTCTGGACGTGCCGAACAGCGCCACCGCCAACGGGACCAAGCTCATCATCTGGTCCTGCAACGGCGGCGCCAATCAACGGTGGACCCGCACCTGAAACCCATCACGAGACACACCTTCGCCGGATCATGGGCGCGCTCGTGTCAGTCACCCCCTCGTCATCACCTGCCTCACTCTTCAGCGGCACTGGCGCGGAGTGCTGTCCGTCGGTGGTCTGAGATGAGCCGCGGCACATGCGCCGTCGCGTCCAGCGCGATGTGCTCCAGGAGCAAGGCGCCAGGCCCTGTCCGTGGACGGCGCGGATTCACCCGAGGGTCGCCTCGGCGAGGAACTGGGCGAAGCGCTGCGGCGTGTCGGCCCGGGCCAACATCGCGCGCTGTCTGTCGGCACCCGTACCGCGAAGGCGAGGCAGCGGAGCAGGCCGGCGATCGGCTCGGGCTCGGGCAGGCGGTCCAGGACAGCATCCGCCAGAAGGTGGTGCGGCACCAAGACTCCGGTGTACGGATCGACGGCATGCGCGACCAGGCCGTGCCGGGCGGCGGCGCGCAGTTCGGCGGCGATCCGCCGACCGCTGATGACCCTGACCGGAACGCCGCGTCTCTCGTCGTCGATCGCCAACGCGACCAGAGCCCGTGCCAGTCCGGCGACCAGGGTGGTGTCCTCGACCGTGAGGCAGACATCCATGATGCGCACCTCCACCGTGGGGTAGCGCGGTGACAGGCGAGCGTGGAAGTAGACACCTCGCTCGTCCAGCGCGTCCCCCCGGAGGATCAGGCGGCGTACGGTGGCGTCATAGGCGGCCGCGGATCGCCACACCCGGGGAGGCACCGCCGAGGGCCAGCGGGTCCACCGCAGGTAGCGACTGCTTGCCCAGCCGGTGTCGCGGCCGTCGGCGACGGGGGAGTTGACGCTGAGCGCCAGCAGCGTGGCCAGGTACGGCCGCAACCGCGCCAGGACCCGCACGCCCAGTTCCCGTGAGGGAACGCCGACGTGCACATGGCAACCGCAGGTGCCGGGGCCCGCGGCCAGGGAACCATAGCGGGCCACCACTTGCAGGTAGCGCGGATCGGCCGTGACCGGGCATTGGCCGGGGCCACGCTGCGGTGCCATTCCGGTGGCGACCAGATGGCAGTCCAGTTCCGTCGCCGCGCAGGCGGCCAGCCGTCGCGACCGGGCGAGCTCCTCTCCCACCTGGCCCAGATCCGTGCACACGCCAGTGACGGTCTCCAGCTGGTACCGCAGGAATTCGGCCTTGACCCGCGGCTCACCGCCGAGCAGGACCAGGATCGCGGGCGCCCGGTCGACCGGACGCCCGTCGGAGCGGTCCAGCAGGACGAACTCCTCTTCCACCCCCAGCGTCAGCGTCGGGCCTGCACAGTGCTCCGCACTCGCGGATGTGCCGTCCGTTCTCATGAGCGGCCCCCTGAAGCGCAAGCCACTTCGCGGCAGATGATCACTCACTTGGGTGTACGACCCGGCCCGGCCTCCGCCACGGATATGAGCCGACATCGGTCACAACCCTCGCCTCAGGAATTGCCCCAGAGACGCCACAGAACTCACCCAGCGTCGAGGCGATTTCCCGGCACATCGGACCACCGGTTGGCCGGCGTACCCATGACGGCCGCCATCAGCCCCTCAGGGACGTATCGCCGTTTCCGCCGCGCCCTCACAAGCGTCGGTTGATCCGTCGTCGCGTACCTGCGCGGCAGTGATGGCCACGGTGGTGACGATGTCGGCGACGGTGGCACCGCGGGACAGGTCGTTGACCGGCTTGCGCAGTCCTTGGAGCACCGGTCCCACCGCGACGGCGCCGGCGCTGCGCTGGACCGCCTTGTAGAGGTTGTTGCCGGTGTTGAGGTCGGGCACCACGAAGACGGTGGCGCGCCCGGCCACCTGGCTGCCGGGCATCTTGGTCCGCGCCACCGCGGGGTCGACCGCGGCGTCGTACTGGATCGGTCCTTCCGCCGGCAGGTCGGGACGGCGCTGGCGGACCAGGCCGGTGGCGGTGCGGACCTTCTCGACATCGGCGCCGGCGGCCGAGGCGCCCGTCGAATACGACAGCATGGCGATCCTGGGATCGACACCGAACAGGGTGGCGGTGCGTGCTGAGGAGATGGCGATGTCGGCGAGCTGCTCGGCGGTCGGGTCGGGATTGACCGCGCAGTCGCCGTACACCAGGACCCGATCGGCCAGGCACATGAAGAACACGCTGGAGACCAGCCCCAGCCGCAGGATTTCGAACGCCGGCCTGATGGTGTGCGCGGTGGTGTGCGCCGCGCCCGAGACCATGCCGTCGGCCATGCCCGTGTGCACCATGAGCGTCCCGAAGTAGGACACGTCGGTGACCGTGTCGCGGGCCAGCTCGACGGTCATCCCCCGGTGCGCCCGGATTCGGGCGTACTCGGAGGCGAAGCGCTCGCGCAGTCGCGCGTCGAACGGGCTGAGCACCCGGGCCTCGTCCACCTCCAAGCCGAGCTGCGCGGCCTGCATCCTGATCCGCTCCTCGTCACCGAGCAAGGTGAGCTCGGCCACACCACGGCGCAGCAGCACGTCGGCCGCCCGCAGGATGCGCGGCTCCTCTCCCTCCGGCAACACGATGTGCCGGCGCCGGGAACGCGCCCGCTCCAGCAGCTCGTACTCGAACATCAGCGGCGTGACGACGTCGGTCTTGGCGATCGCCAGCCGATCGAGCAGCAACCGGCCATCGACGTGCTCGGCGAACACCCGCAGCGCCGTGTCGATCTTCCCTCCTGCCTCGGGGGTGAACTGGCCGTCCACCGCCGACAGACGGGTCGCGGTGTCGAAGGTGTCGTGGTCGGTGGCGATCACCGGCAGGGGAACGGCCATGCTGCCCAGCAGCCGGTCCACCGGGGCGGGCAGATCCGTACCACCCGTCATGATCACCGCCGACAGGGCGGGGAAGCCCGGCGCCGCATGCGCCGCGATCAGCCCGGGCAGGAGCGCGGCGGCCCGATCAGACGGGATGATCACCGCGGCACCCTCGGTGTAGCGGTCCAGGATGCCGGGCAGCGACATCGCGCCCACCATCAGCGCGCTCGCCTCACGGCCGAGCCCGTCGCGCGCGCCGAGGAAGAACCTGCCGTCGCAAGCATCGAGCAGGTCGGCGACCGTGGGCGCGCGCAGAGAGGGGACTTCGGGCAGTACGAACACCGGTGTGGGGTGGTCGATCGCGATGTGCCCGGCAGCCGCTCGGGTGACCACGACAGCGAGCTCCCGGGCGTGGTGCTGCGCCAACTGCCGGGACGACAACTCGACCGCGGCGGCGATCTCCGGGACCGCCCTGCCCCTCCCGCTCACCACGTTGAGCACCGGCGTTCCCAGATCCGCGGCCAGCCTGGCGTTGAACTCGAACTCGGTCGGCGCGCCCACATCGGTGTAATCGGTCCCGACCACGACCACCGCGTCGCACCGTCCCGCGAGCGCGCGATAGCGGGCCACGATGTCACCGGCCGCACGCTCGGCGTCGGCGTGCACCTCGTCGTAGGTGACGCCGGCACACGGCTCGTACGGCAGGCCGAGCTGGAACCTGCTCCTGATCGTATTGATCAGATTGTCCTCGCGGCCCGTCCGCACCACCGGCCGGAACACGCCCACGGTCTCCACCTGCCTGGACAGCAGCTCCACCAGGCCCAGGGCCACCGTCCCCTTGTTGCTTCCCGCCTCGCCCGCCGCGACGTACACCGCACGTGTCATGTTCTCCATTGTCGGTCGAGGCTGGTCTGCCTCGGCTCTGAAGATTGTGCGGGTGGGCGGTCGAGCCGGCGGAACGAGCAGCGTCCGTCAGGCCTGGCGGCTGATTCCTTCCAGTTCGGCGACGTCCTCACCACTGAGCGCAAGTCCGGCGCCGATGGCGTTCTCCCGCAGGTGCCTCACGGACGAGGTCCCCGGGATCAGCAGGATGTTCGGCGACCGCCGCAGCAACCACGCCAGCGCGACGGAGATCGGCGTGGCGTTCAACCGTGTCGCCACTGCCGAGAGCGCCCCGGACTGGAGCGGGCTGAAGCCGCCGAGCGGGAAGAAGGGTACGTACGCGATCTTCTCGGCGGCGAGCCGGTCGATGAGCTCGTCGTCGTGGCGGTAGGCGAGGTTGTACATGTTCTGCACGCTCACGATCGGCGCGATCGCCTGCGCTTCCGAGACCTGCTCCGCTGTCGCGTTGCTCACGCCGAGGTGCCGGATCAGGCCCTGCTGCCGCAGCTCGACGAGCGTTTCGAAGGCTCGGGAAAGCGAGCCCGCCCGGGGCCCATCAGCGTTGCCGAGGCGCAGGTAGACCAGGTCCAGCGTGTCGAGCCCGAGGCTTTTGAGGTTCTCGTCGATCGCGTGGCGCAGCTGGTCGGGCTCACGAGCCGGCGGCCATCCACCCTGCTCGTCACGGGTCGCTCCCACCTTCGTGACCACGTGCAGCGAGTCGGGGTACGGGTGCAGCGCTTCGCGAATGAGCTCGTTGGTGACGCGAGGGCCGTAGGCGTCAGCGGTGTCGATGTGCGTGATTCCGAGGCCGATGGCCTCGCGGAGGACGGCGAGGGCCCCGTCGTGATCCGCGGGCGGACCCATCACCCCGGGCCCGGCGAGCTGCATGGCGCCGTAGCCGAATCGCGTCACGGTCATGTCGCCCAGCGTCCATGTGCCGCCGGGAAGGGAAGGCGAGGTCGTGCTCACGTTTTGGCCTTTCGCAGGAACGAGGGGAACGGCGCTGACGGCTCCTGGCGTGCTCGCCGTCCGGGCGCTCCCGATAAGAAATGGTCCGGGCGAGCAGGCGACGCTGTCCAAGACCTGTTCGATCAGGCCTGATACCCCACCGGTATCACCGGTATCCTGCGCGTGTGGACGGACTGGAAACTCGCGAATTGCGGTACTTCGTAGCGGTGGCCGAAGAGCTGCACTTCGGCCGTGCCGCTGAGCGTCTGAAGATGGCCCAGCCGCCGCTGTCCCGCGCCGTCCAACAACTGGAGCGCCGCCTGGGAGTCGTGCTGCTCAGCCGAGATCGTCGGGGAGTCTCGCTCACCACCGCAGGTGAGACCATGCTGGTGGAAGCCCGGCTCGCACTCGATGCCGTTGACGCAGCCGTACGCCGCACCCGCCGCGCCGCATCGGCGCAGTCTGCCCTGGTGCTCGCCACGAAGGCAGGCGCCTCCCACGAGCTGCTGAAAGAGCTTCTTGACTCCTACGCCGCCCGGCCAGGAGCCGTGGAGATCGACGTGTTGCTGTGTGAGATCGGTGAGCAGCGGAGACTCCTGCGCGACGGTCGCGCCGACGTGGCGATCATGCACGCTCCGTTCGACGTGATGGCCGGCCTCGACAGCGCTGAGATCTTGACGGAAGGCCAGGTCGCCATCGTCCCGGCGTCGCATCCGCTTGCCCGACGCTCCAGCCTGACGATGGCCGATGTGAGCGATGTCCCCGACCTGCCGATCGCCCGCTGGCCACGCCATGACGACACCTACCCGCCCGGCCCCGGACCCGAGGTCCATAGCCAGTCCCAGCTGGCGCAACTCGTCGCTCTCGGGCGAACGCTACTGGTCATTCCAGCTTCCAGCCGCGCATGGCAATGGCCGGAACACGTCGCGGTCCCCGTCCTCGACGCCCCTCCGGTCACGACCCTCCTCGCCTGGCCCGCCGGCCTCCGATCTCCGGCGCTGGCCGAACTTGTGGAAACGGCCGAACGATGGAAAGAGGGCGACAAAGCCCAGCTTTGAGGACCTTTGCCGTCGGAAGGTGAAGATCACGAACCTGGAGTCACGCTACGGCGTCGGTGTCGGTCGGTTCGGCGAGCGGGCCGGCGCCTCAGCAGCGGTCCTACCACCATGGGCTGCGCGAGGGCGAGCAGCACGCATGTGGCGGACAGCCCGCCCCACAACCCTGCCGGTCCCGCGCGTTCGAGGAGTTGTGTGCTGCACAGGGGCGCGAGGACGGTGGCGACGCCCCACGAGGTGCCGAAGACCGACAGATAGCGGGCCCGGGCGTGTTCGGGTGCGATGTTCGAGACCATCGCGTAGCTGCGTCCGAACATCAGCGCGTCCCCGGCGCTCCACACCACCACGGCGGCCAGATGGCCCGGCAGCCCGCCCGCGACGGCGAGGCCGGCCAGGCCCGCGGCGAGCAGCAGGTAGCCCGCGCACATCGCCGCGTGGTGGGACAGCGGCGCCGTCCATCTGAGCAACGGCTGGCAGAGCACCATGACGACGGCCGAGGTGGTGGACAACAGCCCGGCGTCGGCGGCGGGGAGGCCGCGCCGCTCCAGCGCGAGTGGCAGGGCCATCACCACCTGCATGTACATGAGCGCGAAGAGGGTGCCGAACACCAGGAGCACGAGGAGCGAACGGTCGCGCCAGGGCGATCCGCCGGGCCGGGAGTCAGGGGCGTCGCCGGGCGGTGCCGGCGCGGGGCGGTCGGCGGGCAGGACGAAGCGTACGACGACCGCGCAGGCCACGCAGGTGGCGGCGTCCACGACGAACAGCCAGCGCAGGTCCCACCGTCCCAGTCCTGCCGCGATCAGGCCGGCGCCCATGCCGCCCACCGCCATGGCCGCGTTGAGCAGGCTGAACGCCTGTGCCTGCTGAGCCGGCCGGACAGCGTCCGCGATCATGGCTTGGGACGGCGGCTCGTAGATCTCGAAGACCAGCCCCAGCAGGACGGCGAACACGGCGGTCATCGCCACGGATCCGGAGACCGCGATGCCCGCCTGCGCCAGCGCGCACCCCGCCAGCCCGGTCACGATGGTCCGGCGGCGCCCGAACCGGTCGGCCAGCACGCCGCCCAGCAGACGGGACGGGATGGTGGCCAGGCCGAAGGCGGCGACGATCAGCCCGGCCGTGACGGCGTCCGCGCCGAACTCGGTGGTGATGAGGACGGTGAGGAATCCGAGGGAGAAGGCCCCCAGCCGGTTGATCGTCCGCGCGAGGACGAGCCACCACACGGCACGCGGCAGACGCTCCGCACGGCCTGTCATCGGCATGCCGTCCTCTCGCGTGACTAACGAAACTGGTAACGTTGGTCACGTACACTAGGGCGCTGGAGGTGACCAGTCAAGTGATGTTCGATAGTCACGTGGCGATCCTGCTCGACACCGCGGTATCGCTCGTGAACACCCTGACCGACGGCGACGACGGCGGTAGGCCGTACGTGGCCCCTGAGGGCGAGGCACTGCCGTCCGCGATCGACGCGGTTCTGCCCGGGGACGTGACGGCCACGATGGAAGAGGCCCTGTACCTGGCCGGGACGGCGCTGAAGGTCCGGCGGGTCTTCGAGGCCATGCACACCGACCAGGACGACGAGGCCGCCGCGATCGTCAACGCGCTCGTCATCAGCACGGGCGCACGCCCGCAGCTGAACCGGGCGCCCGGCGAGCCCTGGCAGGTCCACTTCCACGGCGCCGACGACACCCTCGCAGTGGGGTGGAGCGCGGGCATCGCGTCCGCCCTGACGCTGGCCATCGGCAGCGACCTCGGCGGCCGCCTCGGCATCTGCCAGGCGGTGCGGTGCGATCGCGTTTACGTGGACACCTCCCGCAACGCGGTCCGCCAGTTCTGCTCCCGCTCCTGCCAGAGCCGGACGAAGGCGGCGGCCCATCGCGCCCGCTCGGCGGCCCGCTGACCGGGTCGAGACACGGGCTCAAGGAGCACCTGCCGGAAGGCGGCCTCTGTGAGCGACTCTCGATGACTCCCACGGCGGCTCCCACGGCGGCTCCCACAGGCCCGAAGACTCGATGGGCGTCCTGATTCCGGCGATCGTTGCATCACCTGATTTGTTCAGGGGTTGCAGCGCTTCTGGATGGGAACCTGACCGCACTGTGCCTACACGTACGTTCCGCAGGCCAGTCACGAGGTTTCGCACGGTCTTGCGTGGTCTGACACCGCTGATCGAGAGCGCGAGGTCCAGCGGACGAGGCAGCAGACGATTCCCCCGCGGCTCAGTGCCGACGCGGTCAGCCGCCGACGGTGAACATCATCCAGTGGTCGTCACCGCAGCCGTCGAGCCGGTGGCTACCCTTTTCCTGGAAGTGCAACGACGAACCGATAACCAGGTCCTTCACGGTACGCGAGACCAGGATCTGCCCCTTCTCGGCGAGGCGCGCGACCTGGTGCGTGAGCTCGAACGCTTGACCGACGAGCCGGCCATCGCGAAGCTCCACCTCGCCTACGTGCACGCCCGCCCGGAAATCGTGAGCGGCCGTGTCGGCGCGCATCGTCAGCGCACACCGGATCGCGCGGGCCGCGCCGTCGAAGGTTGCGACCACTCCTTGTACGTTGGTCTCGACCAAGCTGCCTCGGCCGCGCTCGATGGCCGACGGGGCGGCTGCATGGTGAGCCGGCGCAGCGGCCTCGGACACCTCGGTGACCAGGATCGTAGCGAGCATCCGATTCGTCTCCAGGGGCCGGCTCGCCGCTTCTTCAACGAACTGCTCGACGTTGTCGGCGAGTTCGCCGACATCGCCGACACCGAGCAGGTGGTCACCGGACTGCTCCAGATACCGGGCACTCGGCAGGTGTGCGGCAAGGTGGCGTCCGAGAGCGGGCGGGCTGACCCGGTCGTTGCGCCGCTGCACGACCAGCGCCGGTGCGCTGACGGCCGGCAGGATCTTCCGCACATCGATGTCACGGACCAGGCGAAGCATCCGCAGGTAGGCGCTCGGGCTGACTGACATGCGTTCGCGACGTGCCAGCCCCCGGCGCGCGCTCTCCGAACTCACGAGGCTTGGTGCGTACCACTCCATGGTGTTGCCCTGTCCCCAGCCGCGCTGGGCGATCTGTTCGAGCGCGGCCAGCATGGCTTCGGAGTTTTCCCCACACGGGTAATCAGGCGCCCAGGTCCAGCGGGCGGCTGCTCCGAACAGCACCAGGCCGGTGACCCGCTCCGGAAAGGTGGCGGCGAACAGGACGCTCATCGGGCCGCCCTCGGAGTAGCCGATCAGCACGGCACGCTTGCTGCCGCACGCGTCCATGACCGCGCGGACGTCGTCCATCCGCTGCTCGAGTGTGTCTTCGCCGGTGGCGGGGTCCGACAGCCCGGTGTCCCGCTTGTCGAAAATGATCAGGCGGCCGATTGCGGCGAGCCGGCGCATGAAGCCGGCCGTATTCGGGTCTTCCCACCACAAGTCGAGGTGGCTGTAGATGCCTGGCACGAACACGATGTCCGGTTTGGCATCGCCGATCACCTGATAGGCGATGTGACCCGTGCCGTTCCAGACGTACTGCGGGGTCGGCGTGGTCCAGCCGTCCTTGTCCCTCCCGGAGACTCGTGGTGCCGGGTCAGCGCGGGTGGCAAGGTCCTGCGCCAGGACGCGCCGCTCCAGATCCCGCAGCTCCCGGCTGGGGCACAGACCGAGTTCGTCAGCCAGTAGCCGGCGAACCTCGCGGTAGACGGCCAGCGCCTCGCCCTGCCGGCCCGCGCCGTAGAGCGCCCGGATGCGCAGCGACCACAGCCGCTCGCGCAGCGGATGCTCGGCGGTCATAGCGGCGAGCTCGCCAAGCATCTCGCCGTACCGTCCGTTCATCAGCTCCGCCTCGAGACGCACCTCGACGGCGGTCAGCCGGAGCTCTTCGAGCCTCGACCCTTCCGCGGCGACGAATGGCACGTCGCCCAGGTCTGCCAGCACCGGCCCGCGCCACAGAGCCAGCGCCTCGACCGCCCGCAGACGGGCGGTCGAGGCGTCGTCGGCCGCGAGCGCGGAGACCGCCTGCTCGAGCAGCTTCTCGAATCGCACCGAGTCGAGCTCGTGGCCGCCCAGCTCCAACTGGTAGCCGGGCGGCCTGGTCACCAGGCCCTCCGCCATGCCCGCCGCCCGGAGCCTGCGACGCAGCTCGCTGACTCTCACATGGAGGTTCGCGATCGCCCGGTCGACGGCAAGGTGTGGCCACAGCTCCTCGGCGAACCGGTCAGCGGGCACGACCTGCCCAGCGCGTACCAGCAACAGGCCCAGCACCGCTCGCGTTCTCCTCCCGCCGAGCTCCAGCCACGCTCTCTCGGTGCCCACCTCGATCGGGCCGAGGATGTTGAACTCCATGCGGTGCCCCCAGCAAGAAATACGTCAAGTATGCCGATGGTAACTGAACAGTAAGGAGACAGTAAGTTCCATGCGTGACTCTGTTGGCCATTGACCCGCAAGCGCAGAAAGGCAGTGCGGATTCGGCGTACATCCGCGATCAATGAAGGCGCCGATGACCGTCATGGAAAGACGTGTCGGCTGGAAAGAACGTCCCCACAGCAACTGGCGTCCATTCGGCGCATTTCATCCTACGGGAGGACTCATGGAGTTCAAGCCACTCGCTGGCGTGGAAAGAAAGCACGTGGCCGCGCTGGGCGTCGCTGCGATCATGATATCGCCAGGTGTCGTGCTCCCGGGATCGGCACACGCCGCCATGCGCCCCGCGGCGCCGTCGGCTGCCATGATCGGCTGCTCCGTCGGCGGATTCACTGACACCCACGACAGCTCTCCGAGCAAAGTCTATGGTGGTTCATGGCTCAATTGCAGGGCTCCGAGTCTGACGCCATTGCGCCTGCGAATTCGCCTGTATCGTTCGGGAACGCTGGTCGACACCGACATATGCGAGGCGCCGGACCACAGCCGATATTGCGACGCCGCCGTCACGGTAACCGACCGCACACCGGGCAAGCAGCGGTGGTACAGCAAGGTCACAGCCTCATGGGACAGCGGCAGCAAGAGCTTCACCACGAATTCCATCCGGCATTAGATCGACTCCAGTCACAAGAAAATCGCACCTGACCAGGGGGTAATCGTGTTTCACTTGAGCCGGCGGATGGTTGCACTCCAGATCGCCGTGGCGGCCGGGCTGGTGGTCGCACCGATAAGCTCCGCCGGCGCCACGGAAGCCGAATCGATCACAACCGCGGGCGCCACTGGAGCGACCACAGCGGCAGCGGCGTCCTTCTGCACTGCCTGGGCATTAGCGGACAGAGTTGACCGAACCGGCAAAATGTACGGCGCTGGCGGCGTCACCTGCAAGGGCAAGACGGCCGGGCGTTTGACCATAACTTTCTACCGCAACAGCAAGAAGGTGAAATTCGCCGAGAAAGAATGCCCCCGGCACAGTGCATGTAGCGCCAGCACCGGAACCATCCTGAACTCCAGCGGGAAGCAGGAATGGTGCGCGAGGACACAGTTTCACGATGTCATCGGCAACGATCATTATCTCGAATGGGCATGTATGATCGCGTAAGAAGTCGATGGGCCGCTGCCGGAAATTCCTGACAACGGCACGCCATCGCTGCTCAAGGTAGTGCCGGTGACCGTCCCCAGGGTTGAAGCGTTCCCATGTCGTGAGACCGAGCAGCTAAAGGCCATCGATGGGGTGGCTGCGGTGGTGGTCGGTGGCGGCGGCGATGTTGGTCCCGCCGATCACCGGACCGATGGCCCGTTTGCGGAGGCCGGCAAGATGCGGGGAGCGGTTCCGGTTCTCGCCCTGCAGGCGTCTTCACGGTAGGTGACGTCGCGAATGTGGTGCAGGGCTTCGACGCCCCAGCGGCCGCGGATCAGCGCGGCGAGTTGGACGTGGGCGATCTGTCCGGGCGGGATGCTGGTGACGGCGTTGATCGTGACGATGGTGGTCTTGCCGGTGCGGTGGTCGGTGCGGCGGCGCTTGACCTGGATGACCTGGATGACCTGGTTGGCATGGGGGAAGGGCAGGTCCGGGCGGACGGCGCAGGTCTTCATGCGGCGGACCTCGCGGCTGCCGTGCCCACGCTCATAGTGCGGTCGTCGTGGATCGCCTCGCGCCAGGGCGGTGCCCTGAGCCGGCGCGGAAGCCTGGGCTGGTTGCCCTTGACGATGAACATGGAATGACTCCCCGCCTCGACGATCTGCCCGGCCGTGCAGGGTCGGCCGGGCCCAGTGCGTCACTTTCCACGAGAACCCGTCCGGGTCGCTGAAGTGGCCGCCATAGCCGCCCCCGGGTGTCTCGGCGGCGGCGGTGATCCGGCCCCCGGCGGCGGCCGCGGCCGCGAGCAGGGCGTCGACCTCCTCACAGGACTGGGCTGTGCAGGTGAGGACAATCGCCGGGAAGCCGTCGCCGTCCTTGGTGGTGCCGGCGTCCCTCGCCAGGGCCCCGCGCTCCATCAGGCAGAGTCTGACCGCCGCCTTGGCGGGGTGGAAGTCGACGTACTTGCTGCCGTACTCCCGGTCCACCGTCATGCCCAGGGCTTCGTGGAACGCCTTGGACGCCTTCGGGCCGGTGACGCCGAGGATGAGGGTGGTCTCGGTCGGCAGCGGGGTGGCCGCGGCTGGGCAGGTGTCCTTGCCGGTGGCCGCCACCACCTTCCAGATGGCGCCGTCCGGCGCCTGGAACGCTCCAGAGAATGACCCGAGAAGGGCCTTCTTCGGAGGCTTGAGAACCCCGCGCCACCGCGTGCGGCGGCCTCCATCAGGGACTTGACCTCCGTGGGCTGGTTGACGATGTAGGTCAGTACGTACCGGCGGAATCCAGACGTGGCCGACCTGGTGCCCGCGGCCGTGGCGAGACACTCGGTCACGGACAGCGCGAACTTCCCCGTGCCGTGCAGGTCGAGGTCCGCCGAATCGCCGTCGTCGGTGACGGCGGGCGAGAACGCGGTGGTGTGGAACCGGCGCGCGGTGTCCACCTCGGGCGCCCCGAGGGCGACGACGTCAAGCTACAAGGCCATGCGTGCCTTACTCAACAGTAAATGGCGACGTCATCCTAGGTTTGGCCGCGGGATGTGCGCTTCTTCATTCCTGATCGGTTCATCGATCAGGAATGAAGAAGCGCGGCCCGACCGGCTCGGAGTAGCGTGCCGCACATGACGAGAACCCAAAAGATCGTTTACTGGGGTTCCACCCTGGTGCTCGCATCGGGCCTGATCGGCTCCGGCATCCAGCAATTGCTGAGAGTGGAACACGAGGGCGCGCTGGCGCCACCCTATGCTTGGGGCATTGTCCAACTCGGCTACCCCGTCTACATCCTCACGCTCCTGGGCATATGGAAACTCCTGGGAGCGGTGGCGATTCTTGCCCCCAAGCATCCGCTAATCAAGGAATGGGCGTACGCGGGCATCTTCTTCCTGCTGACAGGAGGGATGTTCTCGCATGTCGCCTCCGGCGACGACTGGTATCAATCGCTCGCGGCGCTGTTCCTTCTCGTTCTCGCGACAGCGTCCTGGCATTTCAGGCCGGCCGGCAGAAGGCTGTTGCCGGGAGGCCGGGCGAGGAGGGCTTCCGATACGCAGCGTGACCTGTCCGATGGCCGTGTCGCTTGACGGCTACGTCATCGGGCCGGACGGCGGCTGGACGAGACGATGCTCTCCTGGGGGACCGCCGACCAGGATCCGTCGCGGGACGACGCACGGCTCGAATGGGCCGGGCTCCGAAATCCGCTCCCCAAGGTGGTGTTCTCCCGTGGTGCGCTGGCCGGGGTGACCTGGGTCGCCTCGTATGACCCGGCCGGGCACTGCGCCTGCCGATAATTCCATCCGTGCAGTTCAGGCGGCATGTGAGTACTCGTGAAGGATGCCGCCGAGCCGGTCTCGTCGGCGTACGTGCAGGTCAGTGATTCGTCCGGGATCGGTGATCGGGTCCGGGATGGGACGCAGTGGAGCTGCTTGGTTCAGGGCTTGGTGGGCTCGGTGCTGGTTGTAGAAGTGTTCGTATTCGCGCAGGGCGTGGCGTAGGTGGTGTTCGTTCCATACGAGGCAGCGGTCGAGGAGCTCGTGGCGGCAGGACTGCACCCATCGCTCCATGATGGAGTTCATCCGCGGCATCCGAATGCCGGTGAGCACCGTCGTGATGCCGGCCTCGGCGAGGACCTCATCCATGAGGGCCGGGAACTTCCCATCCCGATCTCGGAGCAGAAAGCGCGCCCGGCAGCCCACATCGTCCAGATCCATCACCAGATTCCTGATCGCTTGGATGACCCAGTTCACGCTCGGGTGCGCGGTGGTGCCGAGCACACGGACGCGTCTGGTGGCGTGCTCAATGACCACCAGGACGTACTGGCGTTGCCCGCTGAGAGTGACGGCCTCGATGAAGTCGCAGGCCAGGATGGCGTCGGCTTGCGAGCGCAGGAAGTCGGCCCACGTGGTGGACGCCCGCTCGGGCGCTGGATCAGGCCTGCCCGCTTGAGAAGCTCCCAGACCGTGGATGGCGCGACCTTGATGCCAAGTGTGGCGAGCTCCCCATGCACCCGCCGATAGCCCCAACCAGGGTTCTCCCGAATCAGGCGCAGGATGAGAGCGCGGATGGAGCGGACCGTGGGCGGTCGCCCTCGCCGCTTGGGTCGGCAGATACGGGCGTGACGCCGTTTCATCAGATCAGGGTGCCAGCGCATGACGGTATCCGGCCGGACCAGCAGCCGTACCCTGCGCAGGACTCACGCGGCAACGAGGTCAGCAGCACAGCCAAGAAAGCTCGATCCTCGGGCGCGAACCTCACCCGGGCATCGGGCGCCGAGCTGCCGTTCAAGCACGGTGATCTGATGACGCAGGACGAGAATCTCGACGTCCTTGTCCCGATCGCCCATCGGCAGCAACCAAAGCGCGGCGAACGTGTTCATGACTGTGAGGTAGGCCAGGCGAAGCAGCACAGCGGATCATCCTGCCGTACGCACTTCCGTCTTCCGGGTGGGCGGAGCTCGTGTACGCCAGGCGAAGCCCCCGCACAGTTGGCCTCAATGGCATCTGGGGATGCGCTGGTGGCATGCGGCTACCTTGTGCCGTTCGTGGCTGGAAGGAAGCTTGGTCATGGCCCACAACTGGCCCACAGCCAGCGAGCGTCAACGAGAGCGGGCGGGACTCCGTGAGACTGGAGACCCGCCCGTACCTGCGATGTTCGCCCTGGTCAGCGGCCGGAACCGCTGGTCAAGATCGTGTGCCCCCTGCAGGATTCGAACCTGCGCACCCGGCTCCGGAGGCCGGTGCTCTATCCCCTGAGCTAAGGGGGCTGACGAGTGACAAGGCTATCAGCATCCTGACACCACTCGGCACCGGATAACGCTCCTTGAACACATCCCGTGAAAACCCGGCGTGACCACCCCACTACAGGTTAACTTGGCGCCCGTGGGCGAGGTTCTTGGGAAAGTACTGGTCGTGGACGATGACGAGGTCATCCGCCAGCTCATCGCGGTCAACCTGAACCTGGAGGGGTTCGAGGTGATGACCGCCACCGATGGGCAGGACTGCCTTGATCGCGTGCTCGAGGTCATGCCGGACGTCATCACGCTCGACGTGATGATGCCCTGCCTGGACGGATGGACGACGGCGGAGAAGCTGCGCACCGATGAGGCCACCAGGCACATCAAGGTGGTGCTGATCACGGCGCGGGCGCAGGACGATGATCGGGCGCGGGGGCTGGGCATCGGGGTGGACGCCTACCTGACCAAGCCGTTCGATCCGGCGGAGTTGATCCAGGTCGTGCGGGATCTGGCGGCGGGCGTTCAGGGCGAACAGCGCTGGCGTGGGTGAGCGGGCCGTCAGGGAGGACGGGGCGGGCGCGGGTGAGCGGGTCCGCCAGGGACGAACAGGGCGGGCGTAAGTGAGCAGCCCGTCAGGGAACACGGCGGGCGTAAGTGAGCGGGCCGTCAGGTCGGACAGGGCGGACA
>NZ_SMKO01000174.1 GCF_004348685.1 Nonomuraea deserti
CGCGCTCGCCGGCGATCCCCAGCGCCTCCCTGCTGGTGGCCAGGATCCGCAGCTCGGGCGCGGAGCTCACCAGCGTCGCGGCCAGCACGGCGCACTCGTCCAGGAGGTGCTCGCAGTTGTCCAGGACGAGCAGTATCCTCCGGTCACGCAGATGGTTGACGAGCACCTCCGTGGAGGGCATGGAGGAGTGGTTCTGCACGTTCAGAGTGCTGAGCACGGTGGGGGCGAGCATTTCCGGAACTTCCAGCGCGGCGAGCTCGATCAGCCACACGCCGTCGCTGAAAGCCCGCTCGACCTCGGCGGCGACCTTGAGAGCCAGCCGGGTCTTGCCGACGCCGCCGACGCCGGTGAGGGTCACCACGGGGGCCGTGCCCAACAGCCGCTTGATCTCGGCCGCCTCCCGCCGGCGCCCCACGAAACTGGTCACCTGGACAGGCAGCGTACCCAGCCTCGGCCGCCTGACGAGTGTGGTCGTCACTGTGTTCATGCGCGCCTCACGTCGGCCTCGATCAGCGGATCACCATGCGCTGAATTGGGCCCTTTCAGCCTACGGCCTCGTCCGAGCGGGTGTTCACCTCGGGTGCAGCCGCCGCCACGGTGTTCCTCCGCCGCTGATCGGCCTGCGCTGACCTGGCCGCTTGACGAGACGTCCCGCACCCAGCACGTCGATGACCATCGCGGGGGTCAGGGCGGCGTGAAGACGGGATTTCGAGGTCCTATGAGACCGGGGCGATCTCCTTCTCGGCGGCGCGGCGCCGTCTGCGGCGGCGGACCACGAGCGCGGCCACGGCGGCGACGGCCACCACGGCCACGGCGGCCGCGGTGAGGGGCGAGGCGGCGGCCAGTTGCAGCCACCCCCACACGATCGCCGTGCCGCCGAACCACCACAGAGGCGCCCAGGTCAGGCAGCCCAGCGCGCTGGCGACGACGTACCAGGGGTAGGACACGCGCAGCGCTCCGGCCACCCATGGCAGCGTGTGGCGCAGCATGGGCACCCAGAAACACCCGTAGACGGCCAGCGCGCCCCACTTCTCGACGACCTGCTCGATCTTCGCGATGCGCTCGCGGCCCAGCTTGACGCCGACGCGGGACTCGTAGAGCCTCTCGCCGAGCTTGCGGCCGACCCAGTAGTAGACCTGGAACGCTCCGAACAGGGCGAGGATCAGGATGGCGCCGACGAGCCAGTAGGGGAGGCCGAGCCAGAACGGCTCGGCGAAGCCGTCGGAGACGGGGGCGATCGTACGCACCATCCGCAGCCACCCCTCCCAAATCCTTAGGTCAGCCTTACCTTAATTCAAAGCCCCACTTGCCTGCCATACCGGCTGCAAGTCTCCCGCAATGGGTGCAACCAGCCGACAAGCGGGACTCAACCGCCCTGCCTCACTCTATGGGGGAGGCGAAAGGGGTGTTGACGATGACGAGGAGAAGCGCAGCCGCCCTGGCCAGCGGCACCGCGAACACGGTCAAGCTCTTCGTGGCCGCGCTCGCGTTCACCAGCGCCTACGTCGGCGTCTCCGCCTACCACAACGCCAACTCGGCGACCGAGCCCGTGACGACCATCACCCTGTCGGCCCGCGAGACGCCCCTCTCCACTCCGATCAGGCAGACGGCCCCCGCCGCCAGGGCGGGGGAGGTCTCCGTCGGCGGCGTGCCGGACGGCGGCGCCGGCTGCGCCGACTCGTACGTGGCCCGCAGCGTGGTCGTCAACCCCGACCCCGACCAGGCCGTGACGTACGGCTGGCGGCTCACCCGCTGGAGCGACGCCAGCCGGACCTGGCGCACCTACCTGGTGGACCACGACGGCTTCGCCGCCGCGGAGAGCACCGTCGAGTGGCGGCCCCACGTCTCGGGCAACCCCGGGTGGTACCGCGTCGAGCTGGCCGTCGAGGGCGTCGAGACCGTCAGGAGCGAGCGTTTCCAGGTCAGCTGTTGACCGCCTGCCGCGCCGCCTCCACCCAGCGCGGCACGCCGACCCGCCCGGCCACCTCGAGGGCCTTGTGGTAGTGGTCGCGCGCGGCGTCGGGCTGCCCCAGGCGGATGGCGAGGTCGCCGAGCGTCAGCGCGACAGGCCACAGGGCCACCACGCCGGTGCCGGCGCCCGCCACCCGGTCGGCGAACGGTTTGAGCTTGTCGTAGCAGTCGACCATCCGCTCCCGGTCGTCCAGCAGCATGCCGGCCAGCGCCCGCCAGGTCATCACCAGCTCGTAGAGGAAGTCGGGACGCACCGGCGGCCGGGTGGCGGCCACGGTCCTGGCCTCGTCGAGGCGGCCCGCCGAGGCCAGGGCGAGGGCGTAGGCGTCGAGCGTCCACTTGGCGCCCCGCAGGTGCGCCTCGGAGAGCTGGTCGACCATCCCGGCGGCCCGGCCGTCGACGAGGTGCAGGCAGAAGGTCGTGATCAGCGGGAGGTCCTGGCGGCCCTCCAGCATGCCGGCCCGCTCCGTCATCCTGGCCGCGTCGCGGTAGGCGCGCCCGGCGCCGGCGTAGTCGCCGGCGATCATGAGCCGCTGGCCGGCGTACCAGACGACGACCGCGGCCGGCGCCGACAGGTCGTACTGCTTGGCCAGGCGGTCGGCGGCGGCGGCGTGCTCGTCGGCGGTCGCGAACTCGCCCCTGGCCGCCGCGCACTCCAGCAGCACCAGATGGGCCAGCGCCTGCGTGGCCATCTGGCCGGAGCGCTGGGCGACCTCCAGCAGCTCCCTGCCGATGCTCTCGCGCGTGTCGACCGCGGGGATGTCGTAGGACTGGCGCAACCGGCCGCTGAGCGCGGCCGCGATCAGCGCGGGGTCGCCGCTCTGCCTGGCCAGCTCCAGCGCCTCCAGCGACGCCTGCCGGCCTCGTTCGGGGGAGGAGGAGCCCTCCAGCTCCAGGGCGAGCGTGGTCAGCAGGCTGGCCCGCAGCCGCTGCTCGCCCTCGGGCAGCTCCATGAGCGCCCGCTCGGTGACGTCGACGATCTCCCATGCGGTGCGGGTGAAGTCGCGGGCCATGCCCTTGTGCGGCACGGCCAGCGAGGCGGCCACCTTCGCGGTGATCTCGAGGTCGCCCAGCGGCAGCGCGGTGTCCATGGCCTGGCGGCGCAGCACCCTGGCCGCCGACATGTCGCCGCACAGCGCCAGCGCCCTGATCTGGCGCAGCATGAGCGCCAGCCGCTTCTTGGTGCGCTCCGGCGCCTGCGCGCCGCCCGGCTCGTCGTTGCGCGAACGGTCGAACGCGGCGATGGCCTGCTCCCACAGCGTGGCCGCCTCGCGGTGGGCGAAGCGCCGCTCGGCCTGCTCGGCCGCCAGCCCCGCGTAGTGGACGGCCTTCTCGGCCGCGTCGGCGAGGAAGTAGTGGTGGGCGAGCGCGGCCACGTCGGACGGGGTGCGCTCCTCGATGACCGCCGCCACGGCCGCGTGCAGCCGGGTGCGGCGCAGCCTGGACGCGTCGGAGTAGAACGTGTCGCGCACCAGGTCGTGGTCGAACCTGAGCAGCCCGGGCCCCGGCTCGGTCACCAGGCCCGCCAGCAGCGCCGCCTCGACGGCTTCGATGACGGCGTCCTCGTCGCCCGCCACGGCGATGAGCACGTCGAGATCGACGTCGCGGCCGATCACGGCGGCCTGCAGCAGGATCTGCTGCGCGCCGGACGGCAGCCGCGAGATGCGCCGCCGCAGCACGTCGCGCACGCCGGAGGGCACCTGGGAGAGCACCTCGGTCGCGCTCGCCCGGTCGGCCGCGCCCTCGGAGTCGAGCAGGCGCACGGTCTCGCGGACGAAGAACGGGTTGCCGCCGGTGCGCTCGACGATCGACTCGACCGCGTCGTCGTCGATCTCGCGTACGCAGGTGGCCTTGACCAGCTCGGCCACCGCCTTCGGGTCGAGCCCCGACAGGCCCACGCGGACGGGACCGAGCCGGGCCAGGGCGGCCAGCACGTCGGACTGGCGGTCGTCGAGCTCGCTCTCCCTGCACGTGACCACGAGCAGCACCCGGCTGGTGGCCAGCAGGCTGGGCAACGCCCGCAGCAGGGCCAGCGTCTGGTCGTCGGCCCAGTGGAGGTCTTCGAGCGTCAGCAGCACGGGCGACCTGCGCGCGACCCCCGCCAGGTAGCCGCCGACGGCGCGGTGCAGCCGGAAGCCGCCGGACACCTCGTCCTCGTCGGGGTCGGGGGCGGCGTCGTCGAGCAGCGGCGCGAGCAGCTGGGCGTATTCGCCCGCGCCCGTCACGCCGATGAGGGCGCGCAGGATCTCGACCCACGCCCAGCCGGGCGGGGTGGCGCTGGAGTCGGGGCAGGCCCCGGACGCGGCGATCCAGCCGTCGCCGGCCAGCCGGGTCTCCACCTGGCGCAGCAGGGTGGTCTTGCCCGCGCCTGCGACCCCGGTCACGATCGCGACCTGGAACCTGCCGGTGCGGGAGGCCGCCGTGGTCAGCCTGGTCAGCTCGGCGTCGCGGCCGACGAACGGCTCGGGCTCCAGCGGCGGCGGGTCGACGGGCGTGGCCGGCCGGGGCGGCCAGGTGTCGCTGACCGGCGTCGGCCGCGCGGGCCGCGGCGGAGCGGCCAGCTCCAGCTCGGGCGACTGGGCCAGGATGTCGGACTCCAGCTTGCGCAGCGCCGGCCCGGGGTCGATGCCCAGCTCGTCGGCCAGGATGTTGCGCGCCCTGCGCAGCGCGGCCAGCGCGTCGCCCTGCCGGCCGCAGCGGTAGAGGCCGAGCGCCAGCAGCCGCCAGCCCTCCTCGCGCAGCGGATGCTCGGTGGTCAGCGCCTCGAGGTCGGGCACGGTCTCGGCGTGCATGCCGAGCCGCAGGCCGGTGTCGGCGTGCCGCTCGCGCGCCACGAGGCGCAGCTCGGTCAGCCGGTTGACCTCGGCCTCCGCCCACGGCTGGTCGGCGAAGTCGGAGTAGGGGGTGCCGCGCCACAGGCCCAGCGCCTTCTCCAGGCGGCCGCGGGCGGCCTGCGGATCGCCCTCGTCGAGGTGCTCGCCGGCCGCGCGGACGAGCTGCTCGAACCTGAGCGCGTCGACCTGGTCGGAGGCCACGCGCAGCGCGTAGCCGGACGCGACCGTCACCAGCAGCCGGTTGGGGCCGCCGCGCGGGCGGCCTGGCTCCAGCACCCTGCGCAGGCGCGAGATGTAGACCTGCAGGCCCGACTGCGCGCCCTTGGCCGCATCGTCGTCCCACAAGTCGTAAAGAAGCGTGTCAACGGGCACGACCTGGCCTCTGGCCACGAGGAGCCGGGCGAGGACGGCCCGCTGCCGCAACCCGCCGAGGTCGAGTTCGTCGTCGTGTTCGTACGCCTCGACTGGCCCCAGAACTCGGAACGCCACCATGTCAGCCGCCACGCTATGCGGGCCTGCGAATCACGCACAAGGTCTTTGTTGGCTTTGGGATTGTCACCGATCTACCTCCGCATGGAAACCGCGTCCCCCGGTGCGGTGAGTCGTTGCAGGGTGCCAGGACATGGTGTTCACCTCATGGTCGTGGTGCAGTGACCGGGAGCGCGTGCCGTCGGCGGCAGGGCGCGGCGGACGGCTCGATCCGGGTCGCGGAACATCGTCGGCCCAGCGGGCCGGAGCGGTGGTCAAGAGGGGGCCTTCGAGATCGTGGACGGGGGCTCCGCGTCGGCGTCTCGGCCGTTGCGCCTGCGCAGGAGCGCCCATGCGCCCAGTGCCAGGCCGCCGAACGGGATCTCGATAGTGTAAGTCCAGAAGCCGAAAAGCAGTGCGGTCGCGATCGCGGGAGTGCCCGGCACCCCGAACGCGATCAGCAGAGCGGCCACGCCACTCTCCATGATCCCCGCGCCGCTGGGCGTGATCAGGGCGCTGGTCAGGACCCTTGACAGCGCGAAAACGGCGATCGACTCGGCCAGGCCGGGCCAGGCGCCGGTGGCCTGCATGCAGGCGGCCATGATCGCCCACTGGAAGCCGAGGAAGAAGATCATGCCGAGTGACAGGCCGGGCCACCGGGTTCTGACGACCCCGGCGGTGTCGGCGCGCAGCCGGTGGAAGGCCGCGGAGGCGTGGAACTTCACCCGCAGCAGTCTGGTGAGGCCGTCGAGCGCCCGGCCGAGCAGCGTGGCGGCGCGCTCCCAGTAGAGTGCCGCGGCCACGACCGCGCAGAGCACCAGGATGGAGATCGCGCCCGTCCAGCCCGCCTTGGCGACGGTCGCGTTGGGCACCTCGTCCGCCATCAGCAGCGCGATGATCCCGATGGCCGGCAGGATGAACCTGAACAACGTGTTCCAGATGCCGCTGACCAGCGTCATGACCACGAAAGAGCGGTTGGCGAAGCCCCATCCCTTCGTCATGGCGAACGACACCGCCACGCCGACCGCCCCGCCGAACGGCAGGAGGTTGCTCACCGCGCTGCCCGCCGCGTTGAGCGTGAGGCCCTGCAGGTTGTTCAGCCCCGGCAGGGAGTTGGTCAGCACGAACGTGTAGGCCACCAGGCTCAGCAGCCACAGCACGGCCATGATCGCGATCTCACCCGCGCCGAGCGCGCCGAACACGGCGCCGATCTCGGCCCAGGAGACGGGTTTGCCGGTGAGCGCGCGCACGATCTGAGGCAGGTAGACCACGAGCAGCACGGCCAGCCCGAGCGACAGGACGGACAGGGCGATCTGGAGCCACTTGTTCTTCATCGGGATCCAGTCTGACGGGTGACGCGGGGGGCGCTCGTCGTTCGGGGGAACTAGTTCGGCCACCGGTCGAACGGATGAGTGAGGCGGGCGCCGGGAGGAAGGTCACGGCGAACGTACCACTCCGTGCCGAAGACCAGGCGGTAGAGAGGGCGGGGGACCTTCAGCATGACGGCGAGGGTGCGGTCGCTGTCGCCGCCGCTGGCCTGGGAGGCGTGCGCGGCCATGGACGCCCGCTTCTGTTTCGTATATTTCCGGACGTTGACGCGGTGGGTGATCGTCTCGCTCGCCGAGTACGCGCTCTCGAACGTCCGCACGTCGAACTCCGGCGGGAACCGGTAGAACCGGCTCGCCAGCCGCAGCAGCCTGACGAGCGGATCGCGGTTGACCGTCGCCTCCAGGACGATCGGCGTGCCCGCGATCTTCGAGGCCCGCTTGCCCACCCGGTGCACCTGCACGTGGTCGGGGTGGCCGTAGCCGCCCGCCGGGTCATAGATCGCCAGCAGCTCGGCCTCCTCCTCCTGCAGGATCGCGGCCAGCGCCTTGGCTGCCTCCTCGGTGTCGGCGTCGATGAAGGCGTTGTCGGGTCGCTCGTCGGCGCTGCCGCCCTGTGGGCTCAGCCCCGAGTCGCCGTAGCCCAGGCATTCCACGCGGGCGCAGCCGAGCAGCGCGGCCGACGTGTAGAGCTCCTTGAGCCTGGTCTCGCCGAGCGCCTCTCCCGGCTCCATCTCGGCCAGGCCGCGCTCGCCCGCCGTGGCCACCACGAGCACCACGCGGTGCCCCTCGGCCGCGAGCATCGCCATGGTGCCCGCCGTCAGCAGGGCCTCGTCATCGGGGTGGGCATGAAAGAACACAGCGGTACGTGGAGGCACACGCCCAGATTAGTCTGGGAGGGGTGCGGATCTTTCACGTGAGCGACTGTTACCTGCCGCGACTCGGGGGGATCGAGGTCCAGGTCGCCGATCTCGTGCGGATGCAGCGGAAGGCCGGCCACGACGTGTCCGTGGCCACGGCGACCAGGGGCGAGCCGCTGCCCGGCGTGCACAGGATCGTCGCCAGGATGCCGTTCGACCTTCCCGTGCACCCGTTCGGAGTGGGGCATCTCACGCGCCGGCTCGCCGTGGATCGGCCCGACGTGGTCCACGTGCACGCGGGGGCGGTCTCGCCGTTCGCCTGGATGGGCGCGCGGGCCGCGGTGCGTGCCGGGGTGCCGTGCGTGGTGACCGTGCACAGCATGTGGGATCCGGTCACGCGAGGGCTCTACCGGCTGCTGCGGCTCGCGTTCGGCTGGCAGCGGTGGCGGCTGGTCGCGACCACGGTCAGCAACGCCGCCGCGGTCCCCATCCGCGAGGTGGCGGGGCCCGGGGTGCCGGTGCGGGTGGTCCCCAACGGGCTCGACCTGTCGGGCTGGGCGCCGCCGCCCGGCCCGCCCGCCCGGCGCGGCGGGACGCACCCCGACGCGCACCCTGACGCGCACCCCGAAGTGCACATCGTCGCGGTCGGCCGGCTGGCTCCGCGCAAGCATCCCGTACGCCTGCTGAAGCTGCTGCAGGCGGCCCGCGCGCGTGTCCCCGCCGAGATCCCCATGCGGGCCACGATCGTCGGCGACGGGCCCGCACGAGGCCAGATGGGACGGTTCCTCGCCAAACACGGCATGACCGGCTGGGTCTCGCTGCCGGGGCGGCACACCCGGGAGCAGATCGCCAAGGTCCTGGAGTCGGCCGACGTCTTCGTGGCTCCGGCGCCGCGCGAGTCGTTCGGCATCGCGGCGCTCGAAGCGCGGTCGGCAGGACTGCCCGTGGTGGCCAGGGCACAGAGCGGGGTCGCCGACTTCGTCAAGGACGGCACGGAGGGCCTGCTCGGGCGCACGCCGGGCGACCTGGCACGGGCGGTGGCGCGGTTGTGCTCCGACCCGGGGCTGCGCGAGTCCATCGCGGCGCACAACCGCGCCACGCCGCCCGCCGCGGGCTCGTGGCCGGCCGTGATCCAGGGCTTCGACCAGGCGTACGCGCAGGCGAGGTCCATGCGCCGCCCCCGCGAGCGGCGCGGTCAGTCGCGCCGCAGCACCACGTAGCCGTCGCGCTCGAACACCCGCACATAACCCCGGGCCTCCAGCTCGCCGACCGCGGCGAGTTGCTGCTCGGGCGAGCCGAAGGGGAACTCCCAGCGCGAGGTGTCGGCCACCACCCACGGCGCGCCGTGCGACGTGGCGCTCCACAGCAGGACGGTGGTCCTGGAGGTCAGCGCGGGCCCGACGGAGTTGGCCGCCTCGACGATGACCCCCGAGGGCACCTTGGCGACGGCCTCGGCCGCGGCAGCCGCCTTGGGCTCGGTGTAGAAGCCCGGATGGTAGAGCTGGTCGAGGGCGAACCGGGGCACCAGGGTGAGCGCGACCACGCAGGCGCCCGCCGCCCAGGCCAGCTTGAGCGAGCGGTCGCCTGGGCGTCTGATCAGCCGTAACAGCCTCGACAGGCCGTCGACGCCCGCGCAGAGCAGGATCACGACGGTGAACGCGCTGTAGTGGAAGTCCGCCTGCCACCACTGGGGCCGGTCGGCCAGCATGCGGACGAGCACGTGCGGCAGCGCGGCCAGCGACAGCGGGGAGAGCAGGCACAGCAGCAACGTCGGCCACACCATCAGGAGCAGGGTGTCGACCTTGGCCTCCTCGCTGAAGGCGAGCAGCACAGCGGCGAGGGGGTCACGCAGGATGCCCAGGACGGCGCCGGGCAGGTCGTCCCCGAGGTGCCCGTAGGCCCAGTAGTCCTTGGCGTCGCCGCCGAAGACCGAGATCGTCAGCCCGCGTACGAGCAGCACGGCGCCGAGGCCGAGCAGCGCGCTGAGCACGCCGCGCCACCGGTCGCCGAGGGCGATCAGGCAGGCCCCGGCACCGATCACCATCAGCCCCATGTCCTCCTTGACGAGGAGGAGGGCGGTCATCGCCAGGAACGCGGGCAGCATGCGTCCCGCGTGGTAACGCTCGATCATGATCGCGGTGAGCACGGGGACGAACATGGCCTCGTGCACGTCGAACGCGACCGCCTGCGCCACCGGCCACGACAGCGCGTACGCCACGCAGACCAGGTAGGCGGGCCAGGTGCCGAGGACGCGCCGGGTGAACAGCCAGACGAACGGGATGGCGGCGGCGAACAGCGCCGCCTGCGCGACGATCAGCGTCCCGGGGGCGTCGTGGATCCAGTAGAACGGCGCCAGCACCGCGTAGAGGGGCGAGAAGTGGTCGGCGAGCTGGACGTAGTCCATGCCCCGGTCGCCGAACATGCCGCGCACCGGGATGTACGGAGGCCGCAGGCCCGCGTAGTTGCGCACCGCCTGGTCCACGATCACCAGGTCGAACGTGGTGGCTCTGAAGGTGGCGAGCTTGACCAGGCCGAGAACGGCGTAGGCCACTCCGGCGGCGAGCGCGACGGCGCCCACCCGCACGCGGTGGCCCGGCAGCCGGCTCTTCCGTGACGGGACGTCGGCGCCGCCGGCCCCCACCGGCGTCTCAAGCCTCTGTCCCGTCACGGGTAGCAAGCATAGACAAATATCTAGGTAGTGCCACACTCCTGGCACTTGATAAGAATATGGGCTATCGCGGTATTAGCGTCCTATTACTCGAAATGGCCCATCATTACATCCTATATTTGGCGGAGGAGATCCCAGGAGCTGCCCATGTCAATGCATTGCGTCGCGATCCCTTGGCCGGCCCACGGGATGGCGGCGATCTCGCAGTCAAGATGCGCCTGATCGCTGGTCGTGCCCGTGCCGGGTCCATACCAGAAACTTTCGACGTGAACCCAGGCGGACGGATTGGCCGGCCCTGCCGAGGTGACAGTGGCCTGACCGATCGTCGCGGCGGCGGCCGGGGTGGAGAGGAAAGCGACGGAGGCGATTGCGGCAGTAGAGATACCTACGAAAGCGGAGCTGATCTTCATGGTTCCCCTTCGTGTGCACTGCTTACCTGACTGGCAGTGGATTCGAGAGAAATATATGCCATGGGGTCATGCTGATCAATGAGAGTCGATCGCCGTTATAAGTACGTTATGTACGAGAAGAGCTAACTCTGCCCTTGACAGATAAGCGACCAGGAGTGCTCCATCCCCCCGTTGTGGGGGGCTGTCTTCGGTGGCGGATGGTGAGATATCTGGTGCGGAATGCTATTTGGGCACGTCAGGTAAAGGGGATTGAGTAATGGCACAGGAAAGAGGCCGCGCAAATGGCTGCCGACGCGCCTCAGAGTCCTTCCGGCCGACGTCGCCTCATGCGCGGCGTCGGGGTTCAGCCCTTCGTCCCGAGCCGGCTGGTGTCAGTCCTTCTGCTCCGGGGCGGGCACCACCAGCACCGGCCTGCCCGCGTGGTGCAGCACCCGGTCCGACGTGCTGCCGAGCAGCAGCGAACGCACCCCGCCGAGCCCGCGCGTGCCGGTCACGATGAGCTTGGCGTCGATCTCGTCGGCGACGTCCACGATCGTCGACCATACGGCCACGCTGTCCACGTCGCACCGGGGGACGGCGTTCAGCCCGCCCTCCTTCGCCATCTCCGCACCGCGCCCCGCCAGCTCGCGCATCGCCTTGGCGATCGCCTCGTCCTCGAGGGCGGACTGGTCCATGGCCATCATGAGCCCGGCGGAGGCCCTGGCCGAGGTCATCGCCAGCCGCTCCCACACCGTCAGCACAACCGCGTCCGCGCCGCGGAACATCTCGGCCGCGAACGCGATCGCGGCCTTGGCGTCGTCGGAACCGTCGTACGCGATCAGAATCGTCATTCCAGCCACTCCTCAGGGTGAATGCGGGACCCTCCCCTTTCCCGGGAGGCGGCTTTCACTCCTGGGGCTACGCCATGATCGGCGAGACGCCGGAGCGCCGGGCCGAGGGCTTGAGCATCGACAGGCCGGCCAGCGCCAGCACACCCAGCTCCGTGACGACCACGACCCGCTGGGTGAGGCCGGCCGGGATGTCCTCGTTGGTCAGCGGGATGCCGAACATGCGGACGACGTACGGGATCACGACCAGCAGCAGCGCACCCAGCGCCACCCCGCTGAGGATTCGCACCGCCCTGGCGAACCGCACGTTCCCCCGGGCCAGCAGCAATCCCGCCGCGGGCATCACCAGGAAGGCAGCGAAGGCGGCATAACGGTGGATGCCTCCCGACAGGGAGAGCGGCACTCCCGGCCGGTCCGTGGGGAAGGCGCCGATCAGGAACATGCTCGCTCCCCACACCAGCAGCAGCGCGACGACCCAGCGGTTCGTCCCGGACCGGCGCAGTGCCTCGGCGATCAGCGCGGAGCCGGCCGCGAACAACGTCAGCGAGGCGGGCAGCAGCCATCCCGCGGACTGCCACGCGTACTCGCTGATCACGCTGTGCAGCGGGTCCAGGTCGGATCCCGCATGCAGGGTGAGCATGGCGCCGCTTCCGGTGCCGATGGCTGCGAATCCCGTGGCAAGCAATCCCCTCATGCCTCCAAGCTCGTGGAACGCAGGCTTTGCGCCTATCGGAGATGCGCCCGAACCGGCCCTGAAGGATCCCCTGATGCCTTGGTCGCGGCAGACCCTGGACGACCCCGGTGACCTGCCCGGACGTGACCCTGGGTAGGGCTCGCCCCCTCAGGGTGGGTGGAGCCGGCCGCACCCCGATTTGACCTGGAGCGCGCTCCAGGGGCGACCCTGGAGGGACAGAGGATCAAGGAGGCAGGGATGAAGAGACGCACGCTCGGAACCGGCGGCCCCGAGGTCTCCGCGCTGGGGCTCGGCTGCATGGGGATGTCCGAATTCTACGGCAGGGGCGACGAGAGCGAGTCGATCGCCGTCATCCATCGCGCGCTCGACCTCGGCATGAATTTCCTGGACACAGCCGATATGTACGGCAAGGGCGCCAACGAGGAGCTCGTGGGCCGGGCCATCAAGGGCCGCCGCGACGAGGTGGTGCTGGCCACCAAGTTCGGCATCAAGCGCGAAGGGGACAGCCGCTCGGTCGAGAACAGCCCGGCGTACATCAGGTCCGCCTGCGACGCCTCGCTCAAGCGGCTCGGCGTCGACCGCATCGACCTCTACTACATGCACCGCCGCAACCCGGCCGTCCCGGTCGAGGAGTCGGTGGGCGCCATGGCGGAGCTGGTCGAGCAGGGCAAGGTAGGCCATCTCGGCCTGTCGGAAGTGAGCGCGCGGACGTTGCGCGAGGCATGCGCCGTGCATCAGATCGCCGCTCTGCAGAGCGAGTACTCCCTGTTCACCAGGGGCATCGAGGAGGAGATCCTGCCGGCGGCCAGGGAGCTGGGCGTCGCGCTCGTGGCCTACTCCCCGATCAGCCGCGGCTTCCTGGCCGGCACGCTGCCCCCGGCCGACGAGCTGCCCGACGACGACTTCCGCAAGCACATGCCGCGCAACGTGGGCGACAACGCCCAGCACAACCAGGCGCTGACGGCCGAGGTGAAGAAGATCGCCGACGCGGCCGGCGTCACCGCGGCGCAGCTCGCGCTGGCCTGGGTGCTCGCCCAGGGCGATGACGTGGTGCCGATCCCGGGCACGAAGCGGCTGCGCTACCTGGAGGAGAACGCCGCCGCCGCGGACATCACGCTGACGCCCGAGCAGCTCGGCGCGCTGGCCGCGGCCGTGCCCGCCGACGCGGTGCGCGGCACGCGCTATCCCAGCATGTCGGAGGTCGAGCTCTGACGCCGCCGCTCAGCGCTGCCGGGGGGCGACGAAATAGGCCCGGATCGTGGTGCCCTCCGGAGTCGAGTGCACGCGTACGAGGTCGCTGAGCAGGTTGACGATGAGCAGCCCGCGCGAGCCCGCCTGGCGCGGGTCGACCGGGCTGCGCCCGGCCAGCGGGTCGGTGATGTGGCCGGCGTCGCTGACCTCGCACACCAGCCGCCCGTCCGCGGCCCACACCTTGATCGTGCCGGAGCCGCCGCCGTGGTCGAGGCTGTTGGCGCCCAGCTCGGCCACGGCGAGCCGCACGTCGTCGAGCCGGTCGCCGTCGAAGCCCAGGGCGGCGGCCTCGCGCGCGGCCAGCGCCCGCGCCGCCGACAGGTTGCCGCTGTCGAACCGCAGCGAGACGCACTCCGGGGGCTCGTCCAGCGGCCGGTTGTGCGCGTCGATCACCAGCTCGGGCGCGTAGGCGGGGCTGCGCCTTTCGCCGGAGGCGTCACGCAGCACGGGATGGGTGCGGGCCGCCTCCTCGATCACCTCCGGGGCCAGGGCTGCGACGTCGTAGGGGCACAGGATCGTGACGTGCCGGCCCGCGAACGACAGGTTGATCAGCGCCTCGTGCTGGGCGCACGCGGGATATTCCGTCGTGCTGCGGCCGGGCCAGATGGGTTCGCCGATGATGCGCACGTGGTCGTCGGCATGCCGGTCGGCGAAGTCGCGCAGCACGGCCGGGATGATGCGGCCGGGGTTGCGCCCGGCCTCGCCCATGTCGAGCAGGCGGACCGCCTTGGCCTCCGGCCCCAGCGCGGCCTCGATGAGGGCCAGGTTGCGGGCGGGAACGGCGACGGCGACGGGCTCGCCGGCCGCCAGGCCCTCGCGGATGAAGGCGGTCGTGGCAGCGACGTATTCCAGCTCGCCTCGGTAGAGGAGAGCCGGATGCGAAAATGGTTCTGCCAACATCAGCCCTCACGCTACCCAAGGATCGCGACTTCACGGCGATCCGCTGGGTACCCAATAGATGTGAAGAGAATACAGGTCAGCCACCGCCCCCGGCCTGCGCGCCCGTCACCGCCCCTCGATTTGCGCACCCCTTCCGGCCGACGTCTCCCGTTCTGAGCGTCGCGAACTTATGCTCAAGACATGTCGGAAATGCAGATGCGGGTCTCCGACGAAGATCGGGAACGCACCACCCAGCAGCTTCAACGTGCGTTCACCGAGGGTCGTCTCACCCAGATGGAGCTCGAAGACCGGCTCGAGATCGCCTTGAGCGCGAAGACCTACGGCGATTTGCTCAACCTGATCGACGATCTCCCCGTCGAGCAGCCCCGTGTCGACGACGTGGTCGAGCTGGAGTCGAAGAGCGGCCATCTCAAGCGCTCGGGCGACTGGGCCGTCCCCCGGCGCCTGCGCGTCTCCTCGAAATACGGCAGCGCCGAACTCGACCTCTCCCAGGCCGTCATCACGCACCCGGTGGTCGACGTCGAGTTCGACCTCACGTACGGCTCCGCCAAGATCATCCTGCCCGAGGGCGCGGTGGTGAACGTGGACGCCTTCCAGAGTGACTGGGGCAACGCGTCGACGGGCGACGTCCCGAGCCGGCCGCGTCCCGGCGCCCTCTACGTGGTGATCAGCGGCCGGGCGAAGTACGGCGGGATCACCGTGCGCTACCCCCGCAAGCGCTGGTTCACCCACTGATGGAAGAGGGCGATGTGGTGCTCGCTGGGCACGAGCACCCCGCCCTCCACGTACGCCCTTGACGACATGCCGGGCTGGGTCCGCTCGCAGGCGTCGAAGTCCTGCTCGTTGACCCGGTGGAACAACTCGACGGACGTCGACAGGTCCGCCCCGGAGGCGATCACGTCGGGATGGTAGAGCCAGTCGCACTCGACGACGGTCCTGTCGGCGGCCATCGGGTACATCCGGTGCATGATCACGTGGTCGGGCACCAGGTTGACGAACACCTGCGGCCTGACGGTGATCGCGTAGTACCGCCGGTCCTGTTCCTGTGACAACTCGGGCAGCCGGGCGAAGCCGGGGCCGCCGTCCACGGTGAAGCCCTCGGCCCTGGCGGCGAACTCCGCGCCGTGGCCCACGTAGTACTGCGCCGCGTAGCCGCCGGCGAACTCCGGCAGCACGGCCGTCAGCTCGGGATGGATGGTGGCGCAGTGGTAGCACTCCATGAAGTTCTCGACGATGAGCTTCCAGTTGGCCTTGACGTCGTAGCGGATCCTGCGGCCGAGCGCGAGATCGTCGACGTGGTAGCGGTCGATGGCGGCCGGGTCGCCGAGCCGTTCGGTGGCCGCGTTCCGCACCGTCTCCTCGAACGAGGGCGGCTCGGCGGCCAGGCACACCCACGCGTACCCCAGCCATTCCCGCAGGTGCACGGGCACCAGCCCGTACGCCACGCGGTCGATGTCGGGCATCTTCACCAGGTTGGGCGCGGCGGCGAGCCGGCCGTCGAGGTCGTAGGACCAGGCGTGGTAGGCGCACCTGATCGTCCTGCGTACCTCGCCCTGCTCCTCCACGCACAGCCGGGCGCCGCGGTGCCTGCAGACGTTGAGGAAGGCGCGCAGCCGGTCGTCCCGGCCGCGGACCACGATCACGTTCTCCCTGCCGACCTGGACCGTCTTGAACGCGCCCGGCTTGGGCAGATCCTCTGCCCTGACGGCGCAGAACCAGAGGCTCTCGAAGATCCTTGCCTGCTCGTGCGCGAACACCTCAGGGTCCGTGTAGGAGCTCCCCTGAAGGGTCGCGATCAAGCTTGACGTCGTCGTCAACCGTCACCTCTTGTTGCGCATTACGCACCGAGTTGCTCTATATGCGACATCGTCGGGTCGCGCTCATGAGGCTGTCAAGAGGTATGTGCTGACTCTGCGCAACCACTTGACATACAGCCAGGTCGCGAGCCGGTCGGGAAACAACCCGGCGAAGGGGCGGTGCCTGTCGGTGATCTCCGTGGCGGCCAGCCTGGCGGGCAGGCGTACGACCTTGGACCTCGCCCGCTCGTACGCGCGCAACGCGCCGGCCAGTTCGTCACGGCCGGATCCGGACCGCAGGCCGCCGATCGCGCCGGCCAGCAGCCAGGCGTCCTCCAGCGCCTGGTTGGCGCCCTGGGCCATGGTGGGCGGCATGGTGTGGGCGGAGTCGCCGGCCAGCGTGGTCGGCCCCTTGCCCCAGGCCGCGGAGAACGGCTGCTTGTGGTGCGGGAAGAAGTCGATCTCGGTGATCGTCTCCAGGATGTCCGGCACCGGGTCCGCCCACCCGCGGAACCGCTCGCGCAGCCGCCCGGCCACACCTGGGTCACCGTCCCAGAAGGGCCCGCCCGGCGCGGCCTTGACGTCGAACCACCACAACAGCCGGCCCCCGCCCGCCGGGATCAGCCCGCACAACCCCCGCCCGCCGGCGATCATCACAGCCCTGCGCTGCTCGGTGAGCGTGGTGGGCGTGGTGGTGAACCCCTGCCAGGTCACCCAGCCGCTCAGCTTCGCGCGGTCGCCGCCCCACAGGGCCTCGCGCACCGCCGAGCGCCGCCCGTCGGCCCCCACGAGCACGTCGCCGCGGACCGTACGGCCGTCCGACAGGCGCACCTCGGCCCGCTCTGGCACCACGTGCTCGGCAGCCACCCCGTAGGTCACCGGCACGCCGTCGGCGAGCAGCTCGACCAGGTCGCGGCGGGCCACGTGCACGCTCGGGTGGCCGTAGCGGCGTTCGGCCTCGGTCAGGTCGACGGTGAACAGCCTGCGCCCGTCGACGGCCCAGGACTCCATGGTCTCCAGGCGCCGCCCGGTCCCGGAGTAATCGGCCTTGAGCTCGCGGAGGATGGCGGTGGCGGCCGGCCAGAGCGTGACCGAGCCGCCGGCCGTACGCGGTTCGGGGGCCTCCTCGTAGATCTCGACCTCGTGACCGGCGTTGAGCAGGCCGCGCGCCACGGCGAGCCCTGCGACGCCCGCTCCGACCACGATTACCCTCATAGCAACCCCTGATTGTGAGACCGTCGATATCAGATACTAGGAGTATCATTATGTCTGCGCGTGGACGCAAGCCCGATCCCACGGTCGATCACCGCATCAGGCAGGCCGTGACCGGGCTGGTGCTCTCCCGCGGCCTCGACTTCACCATGGACGACGTCGCGGCGGCGGCGGGCGTGGGCCGGGCCAGCGTGTTCCGCCGCTACGCCACCAAGCGCGACATGCTGCTCGAAGCCCTCGCCGGCATCATGAACGCGCACGTCGCCATCCCCGACACCGGCTCGTTCGAAGGCGACCTGCGCGTGGTGGTCTCCGACACCCTCGCTCTCTGGCACCACCCCGACGTGTCGCGCATGGCCAGGCAGGTCTTCGGCGAGGCCGGCCGGGATCCGGCGGTCGCCGAGATCATCCGTACCGGGATGCGCACCCGAATGGAGCGCTCGTGGATCGTGTACGAGCGCGCGATCGAACGTGGAGAACTGCCGCCGAATGCTGACCTTTGGATGCTTACGGATATGTTTGCCGGTTTCGTCGCCTACCGGGGGCTCCTGGATCTTCCCCTACCCGAGCCGGAGCAGATCGTGCAAGTCCTGCTGCACGGCTTTACGCCCGTTTGACGCCTGTGGTGTTAGTGGGGTGCAAGTGGCGGTCAAGTCGTGCTCCATAATGTTCCCTTCGTACGCAAACCTACGAAGGGCACGGAAATGACTCCCCCACGCCGTCGTCTGGCCGTCGCGGCCACGACGCTTACTCTTGCCGTCGTCACCACCGCCTGTGGTGCTCTGGGCAACGCCGTGGATTGCAACAGCGCGGCCGGCGAGGCCAGCAAGATCACCAGTGAGTGGAGCACCGCGGTCACGAAGAACGCCGCCGACACCGACGCCATCGGCACCGCGTCGCAGACCGCGGCGGACAAGACCAAGGAACTCGCAGGCAAGTACGACGGTCAGGTCGCCGCCGCGCTGAATGACCTCGCGGCCGGGTTCGACTCCCTGAAGGGCGGCGACCTGAGCTCGATCTCCGAGTTCAGCAGCAAGGCGAGCGGCTTCCAGAGCAAGATCATGGAGGCCTGCTCCTAACCGGGCGCACGGTCGCCGCTCCACCCCGCGGGGGACGGTAAGGGACGGCGGCCGTGTCCGGTTCGGGCTGATCCGTTTCCTCGGTGCGACGTGGACAGCGTGGCCGTCCGGTCGACGATCCTGGACGTCGCCGGCGAGAACGACGCGAGGCTCATCGTCGCCTACGATGGCGCCATCGCGACGTCGATGGCTCGGGCGTGCCGCTGAAAGCGCCCCACACATGCAAACCACCGAGAGGACCACCCTCCCGCGCGCATGAGCGGGATCCGGGTGCGCACCAGGAAAGATCTCCGATCCCAGCGGCGGCGGCGACCGCCCCGCTGCCTCGGCCACCTCACCGTCGCGCCGCTCTGGCCGATGCACAACGCCAACCTCGGCACCCTCCTGCGCACATGTGACGCGGTCGGCGCGTGCCTGGCCGTGCCCCGCCTGCCATGGGTGCCCGAGGCGCTGGCCAAGGGCAACACCCTGCGCAAGGGGGCCTGCGTGCACTGGGTGCGCCCGCTCGACTGGCTGGCCCGCAGGGAGGAGCGGGTGCTCGGCGTCGAGCTGGCCGAGGAGGCCATCCGGCTGGCCGACCTGCCGATGGCCAGGGAGCCGACCGTGATCGTGCTGGGCCACGAATCCACCGGCATCCCCGGCGAGGCGCTCGACCTGCTCGACGCCGTGGTCGAGATCCCCATGATCGGCACGGGGGCGAGCCTCAATGTGGCGGTGGCCGGATCGCTCGTGCTGTACAAACTGGCCGGATTCGCCTGAGCCCGCCGTGTAGCATGAGGGCATGACGACGTGCCTGGTGATGATGAGTTCCTAGGGCTTTCATCGGCGACGTCTTGTTGAGGCCCTGCGAGCGGGGCCTCTCGTCGTGTCCGGGGCCCCTTGGAGGCATCCGATGTACATCACGACGACCATCCCCTACGTCAACGCCCGCCCCCATCTCGGGCACGCCCTGGAGCTCGTCCAGGCCGACGTGCTGGCCCGGCACCACCGGCGGCGCGGCGAGCCCGTGCGGTTCCAGACGGGCACCGACGACAACTCCCTGAAGAACGTGCTGGCCGCCGAGGCGGAGGGCGTGCCGGTGCGGGAGCTGGTGGACAGGAACGCGGCCGCGTTCGAGGCGCTGCGGGGGCCGCTGGACCTGTCCTTCGACGCGTTCATCCGGACGAGCAGCCATCCCGGGCACCGCGCCGGCGTCGAGCGGATCTGGGAGGCCACCCGGCACGACCTCTACCAGCGGCACTACGAGGGGCTCTACTGCGTGGGCTGCGAGCAGTTCTACCCGGCAGGGCCCTGCCCGGAGGGCCACGAGGCGCCGCTGCAGCTCGTCTCCGAGCAGAACTGGTTCTTCCGGCTCTCCCGCTATCAGGACGCCCTGCTCGACCTCGTCCGCGGCGGGCGGCTCAGGATCGAGCCGGCGGCCCGGCGCAACGAGGTGCTGGCGTTCATCGAGGCGGGGCTGGACGACATCAGCGTCTCGCGGTCCGCCGCCCGCGCCAGGGGATGGGGCATCCCGGTTCCCGGCGATCCGGGCCAGGTCGTCTACGTGTGGTGGGACGCGCTGGCCAACTACGTCACCGCGCTCGAAGGCGGCGACTACGACCGCTGGTGGGTGGCCGAGCCGCGCAAGGTGCACCTCATGGGCAAGGGCGTGATCCGCTTCCACGCCGTCTACTGGCCCGCCATGCTGCTGTCCGCGGGAAAGCCGCTGCCCACCGGGATCTTCGTGCACGACTACCTCACGGCGGGCGGCCGCAAGATCAGCAAGTCGTCCGGTGGCGCCGCCGACCCGATGGCGCTGGTCGACGCGTACGGGGTCGACGCCGTGCGGTGGTGGCTGCTGCGCGAGGTGCCGCGCGTGGGAGACGCCGACTTCACCGAGGAACGGCTGGTCGCCCGCGCCGACGAGGACCTCGCCAACGGGCTGGGCAACCTGGTCAACCGGGTCGTCACCATGGTGCACCGCTTCCTGGACGGCCGGGTCCCCGCGGCCGATCCCGAGGAGTGGCCGTTCGAGGTGTCAGGGGCGGTGCACGAGGCGCTGGAGGCATTCGACTTCCGGCGGGCCGCGACGGCCGTGCAGACGCTCGTCGAGGAGGCCAACAAGTACGTCGAGCGGACCCGGCCGTGGGCGCGGTCGCGGGCCGGTCAGGAGGTGGCCCTGGCCACGCTGGTGCACGCGTGCCGGACGCTGGCCGTACAGATGGAGCCGTTCCTGCCCACGGCGGCGGCGCGCGTGGCCGCCGCCGTGGACAGCGCGGCGGGTGGCGGGCGGCTGCCCCGGCCGGAGCCGTTGTTCCGGCGGCTGGCTGTCCTGACCGCCGGGCCCCGTGACGGCCTGCGAGCCGGTGTTGACGATGGGCGGTCGCCAGCTTAGGTTGGCGCGCACCAGATCCGCCGGTATGGAGGCGCCGCATGCCCACCGTCGACACCCTGCGTGGCCCCGTGGACGTTGACGATCTCGGGCAGACCCTCATGCACGAGCACATCTTCGTCGTGGCCGCAGAACACCTGGACAACTACGGCAGGGGCGCGTGGTGGGACGAGGAGTTCCGGGTGGCCGACGCGGTCGAGAAGCTCAACGCGGTGGCGGCGAAGGGCGTGCGGACGCTCGTCGACCCGACGGTGTGGGGGCTGGGCCGCTACATCCCGCGCATCCAGCGGGTCGCCGAGCAGGTGCCAGGCCTGAACATCATCGTCGCCACCGGCCTCTACGCCTTCGAGGAGCTGCCGCACCAGTACGAGCACCGCGGCCCGGGCCTGTTCCTCGACCAGCCCGACCCGATGATCGACGACTTCGTCCGCGACCTCACCGACGGCATCGCCGACACCGGGGTCAAGGCGGCGTTCCTGAAGTGCGTGGTCGAGGCCAAGGGCCTGACGCCCGGCGTCGAGCGCATCTGCCGGGCCGTCGCGCGGGCGCACGCCCGCACCGGCGCGCCGATCACCGTCCACACCAACGCGTTCACCCAGAGCGGACTCCTGGCGCTCGACCTGTTCGCCAAGGAGGGAGCCGACCTGGAGAAGGTGATCGTCGGGCACGCGGGTGACAGCAACGACCTCGACTACCTCATGCGCATGGCCGACACCGGCGCGACGCTCGGAATGGACCGATTCGGGCTGGATGCGTATAACTCGACCGCGCAGCGGGTGGCCACCATCGCGGAGCTCTGTCAGCGCGGATACGCCGATCGTATGGTCCTCAGCCATGACACCGCCTGTTTCATGGACTACTTCGGCGGTGCTTGGGATGATGCCCGCGGCACGCTCGCGCCCAACTGGCGCTACGATCACATTCACGACGACGTGTTGGCCGCACTGCTCGACTCGGGTGTGACCGATGGCCAGATTGAGCAGATGCTGGTGTTCAACCCGAAGCGCTACTTCTCGTAGAGTGGTCGGATCGGGCAAGCAACGCAGGTAGGTGGAGCTGGGTGACTTCGGAGCAGGCCTTGTCGATAAGCCTCGGACTCCAGGGACCCTGTGTCATCGCGCGGTTGACGGGGGATTTCGACTTCGGCTCCGCCGCGGAGGTTCGCGACCGCGTCACCAAGGCTCTCGACCTGACCCAGCCTCCGCTGCTCGTCATCGACATGCAGGCGGTCAGCGTCTGCGACTCCTCCGGCCTGTCCGTGCTGGTCTACCTGCACAAGGCCGTCACCGCCTCAGGAGGCCGGCTGCTGTTGTCGGGGCTGAACGGCCGCTGCAAGCACCTGTTCGCGATCACCGCGCTCGACAAGTTCTTCGACATCCGCAGCACGGCCGAGCTGGCCATCGCCGAGCTCAACGAAGCGGGCGACCCGCCGCCGTTCACTGACTGAGGGCCGGCTGGGTGCCAGCCGATGTCCGTTTGCCTGTTTTCCCTGCTCAGCGGCACGGTGCCGTAAGCGTCCTCGGAATAAGCCGGGCATAAAAGAATAACCGTTCCATATCAGATCGCCTGGGTGAAATGTTAGGGCTTCTGGATTCTTGGTGTAATCGACTCGATGCAAGTCGCTGCCACAGGGGGAAAGCGGCTGCACCACTGGGGGAATCATGATCAGAAGTCTGGTTGGAACGTTCTTAGTCGCCGCTGCGGCCACCTCGCTCATGGCCGTGCCCGCCGGGGCGACGTCGTCCACGGCCGGCGCGACCGCGGTCACCGTCACCGCCAAGCCCCATCTCATCCGCAGCAAGATCCAGTTCGGCCGGTGCGGGCACACCTGCCGGATCAAGGTCAGGATCAAGAACATCTCGCGCACGACCGTCGTCAACGTCAGGCTCAAGGCCCGGCTCAAGATCAACGGCAGGCACGTGGGCACGTGCTACGACAACGTCGGAACCATCAGGGCCCGTAAGGCCCGCTGGGCCTCGTGCACCGTGCGGTCAAGAAGCCTCTCCCGCGCCTACGACCGGTATCTCGCCCGCAGGAGCGACTTCAACCAGCACGTCTTCACCACGACCTACTACAGGTACTACCGCTAGGCGATCGCCGGGGGCCGGCGCGTCGTGGCCGGCCCCTCAGGCCTACGCGGTGACGAGGAGCGCCAGCCCGATCAGCACCACGACCGGGACGAGCCACATCACGGCCTCGACAGCGAACTCCTTGTACATCGCGCAAGTCTCCTTCTCTAAGGGCGGCCGGCGGCCTGACGTCACTGGGCAGCATAGCCGCCCGCCGTTCATGCCGAGGCCTCCGAGGCTCTCGCCGGGGCTCAGGCGGTGACCGCGCCGTCGGAGGCGGAGCGGACGGTGGCCACGTACTTGGTCAGCACGCCGCGTTCGACCTCGCGTTCCGGCCGCTGCCAGGAGGCGCGGCGGCGGTCCAGCTCGGCCTCGGGC
>NZ_SMKO01000175.1 GCF_004348685.1 Nonomuraea deserti
GGGACCCCACCCGCAGATGCCCCCGGGGCCCTATCCGCAGGCGCCCGCCCCGCAGGCGGATCCTGCGTCCATGCCGGCGCCCGGCGGCCAGGCCCAGGCTCCGCGCCGGCAACCCTCGCGCAGGCAGCCGTCGCGCTCGCGCAGAAGGTAGTTGCGCGGCCGGCGATCACCCGCCCATACTCCCTTATCGGTACGCGAGGGATGGGTGGGTATGTCGCCGGTCGATCATTTCTCTTCCGGGCTCGTGACGCCCGTCGCCGCCTACGTCATCTCCAGCGTCGGTTCGATGCTGGGCCTGCTCCTGACCTCGCGGGCCCGCGTGGTCGGCGGGCGCGCCGGCGCCTTCTGGCTGGTGGGTGCGGCCTTCGCCATCGGCGGCACGGGCATCTGGACGATGCACTTCATCGCCATGCTCGGCTTCTCAGTCCCCGGCACGACCATCCGCTACGACGTGCCGCTCACGGTCGCCTCCGCGCTCATCGCGGTCGTGGTCGTGGGGGTGGGGCTGTTCCTCGCCTCGTACGGCGGTGATCGCCTGGCCTCCCTGATCGGCGGCGGTCTGGTGACCGGCGCAGGCGTGGCGAGCATGCACTATCTCGGTATGGCCGCGATGAACATGTCAGCACATGTCTCTTATGACCCGGTGATCGTCTCGATCTCGGTCCTGATCGCGGTCGCGGCGGCCACGGTGGCGCTGTGGTTCACCGTACGGGTCAGCGGAGCGCTCAAGATCGGCGCGGCGGCGCTCGTCATGGGCGTGGCCGTCGCGGGCATGCACTACACCGGGATGTACTCCATGTCGGTGACGCCCCACCACGAGTCGGGCGCCGTCCCCGGCGCCCAGGCCGTCGACTTCCTGCTGCCGCTGATCGTCGGCATCAGCGTGATCACCGTGGGCCTGCTGCTCGCCGCCCTGCTGTCGCCGTCGGAGAAGGAGCTGCGCAGCGAGGCCGCGTACCGGGAGCGGCTGCGCGCGCACGACGAGGGCGCGCCGGAGAGGAATCTCTTCGGCACGCCCCGCCGATGATCTATGTCATGGGTACGGCCTGCGTCGCACAGGTGGGCCGCCAACTCGCCGCGGCGCAAGCCGTACCCCTTAGGGGGTTGTAGCGGTAACCCCGCTGATGAAGAAGCTACGGCCGCCCGCTTGCAGCCTGCTTACAGTCAGCCGAAGAACACCTCCGCCTCGGCGTAGCGCGAGACGGGCACGGTCTTCAGCTCGGCCGTGGCCTCGTCGAGCCCGACGCGGACGATGTCGGTGCCGCGCAGCGCGACCATCTTGCCGTAGTCGCCCTCGTGGGCCGCGTCGATGGCCTGCAGCCCGAACCTGGTGGCCAGCACCCGGTCGTAGGCCGTCGGGGTGCCGCCGCGCTGGATGTGGCCGAGCACCGTCGTGCGGGCCTCCTTGCCGGTGCGCTTCTCGATCTCCTTGGCCAGCACCTCGGCGATACCGCCCAGCCGGACGTGGCCGAACGCGTCGAGCTCGCCCGCCTGCAGCTCCATCTGGCCCTCGATGGGGTGGGCGCCCTCGGCGACGACGATGATCGGCGAGTAGCGGGTGCGGAACCGCGACTCGACGTATTCGCACACCCGGTCGATGTCGAACGGCTTCTCCGGGATGAGGATGACGTTCGCGCCGCCGGCCATGCCCGCGTGCAGGGCGATCCAGCCGGCGTGCCGGCCCATGACCTCGCAGATGAGCGCCCTGTGGTGGGACTCGGCGGTGGTGTGCAGGCGGTCGATGGCCTCCGTCGCGATGTTGACGGCGGTGTCGAAGCCGAAGGTGTAGTCGGTGCCCGACAGGTCGTTGTCGATCGTCTTGGGCACGCCCACGACCTTGACGTCGCGGTCGTAGAGTTGCTTGGCGACGCCCAGGGTGTCCTCGCCGCCGATGGCGATCAGCGCGTCGACGCCGGTCGAGGCGAGGTTGTCCTTGATCCGGTCGACGCCGCCCTCGATCTTGATCGGGTTGGTGCGCGAGGAGCCGAGAATGGTCCCTCCGCGCGGCAGGATGCCGCGGACGGCCTGGATGTCGAGCGGCATCGTGTCGCCTTCGAGCGGGCCGCGCCAGCCGTCACGGAAGCCGACGAACTCGTGGCCGTACACGCTCACCCCCTTGCGGACCACTGCCCGGATCACGGCGTTCAGGCCGGGGCAGTCGCCGCCCCCGGTGAGCACTCCAATACGCATGGCGGGTTCCTCCCGATGGGGTTCACGTCCAGAATCGCATGGTCGGAATCACATGTTCAGACCGTGTTCAGACCGCATTCTGCCCGTACGCGCGGGCAGTGGTCTAGACCAAACGCCAGGTCCTCCAACCCAATCTGACGCACACCTTACGTGATCAGCACGCAGGCCGGGCTCTCCACGTCGTACGCCTGCCCGGTCGGCTCGGGGATGCCGTCCTTCAGTGCGAAGACGTTCACGGTGCCGGAGCGCTGGTTGGCCACGTACATGCGGTCGCCGTCGATGGCGAAGTGCCGCGGCCAGTCGCCGCCCGACGGCACCTCGGCCACCACCGACAGGTCGTCCCGCAACACCGAGATCGTGTTGGGGCCGCGGTTGGCGACGTAGACCAGGCCGCCGGCGAGTTCCAGGTGCGAGGGCGCGTTCTCGCCCGCCTGCCCGGAGGCGGGCACGGTCGTGCGCCGCTCGCCCTCGGCGAGGGTGACGGTGCCGCCGAGCTCGCCCGCGACGTACAGGCGTGAGTCCGTGAAGGCGAAGTGGCGCGGGCCGGTGCCCGGTCCCATCGTGATCGGCTCCAGCGGCGTGCCGTCAGGGCGGTAGCGGCGGATCTCGTCGGTGCCGAGGTCGGAGACGTGCAGGAGGCCGTCGTGGAAGACGGTCTCATGGGCGTGCGGGCCCGCCTGGCGATCCGGGTCGGGGCCCGAGCCCTCGTGCCGCAGCACGATCGGCTCGCCCTCGAACGCGCCCCTGGAGTCGAGGTGGTAGACCACGGCGGTGCCGTCGCCGTAGTTGGCCGCCGCCAGGAGCGTGCCCGTGGGATCCACGGCGACGTGGCAGGGGCTGTCGCCCTCGCTCGGCCGTTCGTCGAGCGGTCTGAGGCCCTCCTCCCCCACGGTGTACGCGGTGAGCCAGCCGCGTTCGAGCTCTCCCACCGCGTACAGCACCGGCAGGGTGGGATGGGCGGCCAGGAACGACGGGGCCGCCACCCGGGTCAGGTCGGTCAGGTCGCCGCCGACCGTCACGATGCCCGGGCCGTATCCGCCTATGTACAGGTGCTTCACAGCGGGAATCCTCCTGTGGTTGACTATGGCAATGAGTTCGTTGCCAGAAGCAAGAGTTTCTGAGATAAGAGCCTTCAACAGGTTCTATACGAAGGTGATCGGCGCACTCCAGGCAGGGATGCTCGACTCGCCGTACTCGCTGAGCGAGGTGCGGGTGTTGTTCGAACTGGCGCACGCCGAGCGGATGGAGACCGGCGAGCTGCGCGGGCTGCTCGATCTGGACGCGGGCTACCTCAGCAGGATGCTGGCCCGCTTCGAGGGCGACGGGCTGATCGCGCGCGAACGCTCCGCCTCCGACGCGCGCAAGCAGGTCGTACGCCTCACGCCCGCCGGCTCAGAGGTCTTTTCCGGGCTCGACAGGCGCTCGGCCGAGGAGGTCGAGCGGCTGCTGTCCACGCTGTCGGAGCCGGACCAGGAGCGGCTGGTCACCGGCATGGCGACGATCAGGAGGCTGCTCGGCCCGCCCGAGCAGCGGCAGCCGTATGTGATCAGGCCCCCGCGCAGCGGCGACCTGGGCTGGGTCGTCCACCGTCACGGCGCCCTCTACAGCGCCGAGTACGGCTGGGGCATCGGCTTCGAGCAGCTGGTCGCCAGGATCGTCGGCGGGCTCGACTTCTCCCGCGACGCCGGGTGGATCGCCGAGGTGGGCGGGGAGCGGGCCGGGTGCGTGTTCTTCGTCCGGCAGGACTCCACCACGGCCAAGCTGCGGATGTTGCTGGTCGAGCCGTCCGCCCGCGGCATGGGCATCGGGCGGCGGCTCGTGGAGGAGTGCCTGCGGCACGCGCGGGCCGAGGGCTGCAAGCGCGTCACGCTGTGGACGCGCGACTGCCTGGTGAGCGCGCGGCACATCTACCAGGCAGCCGGGTTCGAGCTGGAGTCGGAGGAGAAGGGCACGGAGAACGGCGTCGAGGTCACCGACCAGATGTGGTCGTGCGACCTGCGGGCCACCAGTTGAGCGGCCCCGCCAGGCGCATCAGGCTCGGCACCAGCACCGCTCTGGTCACCGTCGCGCCCACCAGCACCGCCACCGCCATGCCGACGCCCAGCATCTGCACGGACGACACCCGCGCGGTGGCGTAGGCGGCGAACGTCAGCGCCGGGATCCCGCCGGCCGGCCGGCCAGCGACTCCGGCCCGTCCGAGGCGCCCGCTCATGGGCGGCAGGGCGCCGGCCATGGTGAAGGCGGTGATGCCGATGACCACTTCGGCGTCGCCCGAGCGCGGCACCGAGCTGGAGTTCGCGCTCGTGCGGTATCTGAGCTGACGCGGCGGGGTCACCGCGCCGGCGCGCCGGGAGGATCAGGCGCGGAAGCGGCCCGTCACCTCGAACGTGTGGCCCTCGGCGCGGCCGCGCCGCGCCGAGAAGTAGAGCCGCTCGCCGTCCGGGGAGAACGCCAGCCCTGTCAGCTCGGCGCCGTCGTGCCCCTCCAGCCGCAGGAACGGCGTGACCGCCCGGTCGGGGGCGATGACGTCGATCTGCGTGGTCTCCCTGGCCACGTAGAGGTCGCCCGAGGGCGCCGCCGTGATGGCGCGCACGCCCGAGCACAACCGGTCGAGCGTCGAGGTCTGCGCGTCGTAGGCCCACAGGCCCGAGTCACCCTTGGTGGTGAAATAACATACGCCGCCCGCATAGTGGCAGCCGTCACCGCCGTCGAAGTGGCGGGCGTCCTCGACCTGGTGGCGGGCCTCCTGGAAGAGCGCCGCCGGCGAGGGCACCGCCCGCCAGTCGCCCGAGGCGCAGAGGACCTCCAGCGTGCCCTCCGTCAGGTCGCCCCAGTCGCCGGGCAGGAACCGGTAGAAGCAGCCGTCGGGCTCGTCCTCGGTCATGTAGACCACCCGCCGCTCCGGGTCGCAGGCGGCGGCCTCGTGCTTGAAACGGCCCATGGCCAGGCGGGGGCGGGCGGCGCGCGAGCCGTACGGATCGCATTCGAAGACGCGACCGCGGTGGCCGAGCTCGCACGACAGCCAGGTGTGCCACGGTGTGGCGCCGCCCGCGCAGTTGAGATCGGTGCCCGACAAGATGCGGTAGGCGTCGGCCACGCTGCCGTCGGCGCGGAAGCGCAGCGCCGCGGCTCCACCGAGCAGCGGCAGCTCGGAGTTGGACACGTAGATCCAGCCCTCGCCGTCGGGGAAGCAGGCGCCTCCGTCGGGGGCCGCGTGCCAGGTCAGCCCGGCCACCTTGCACCCGGAGCGGGCCACCTCCCTGCCACGGAACCCGGAGGGCAGGGCGAGGCCGTGCTCGCCCGGCAGGCGGAGCGGGCCGTACGGGCTGACGCCGCCCTGCAAGAGCGGGCCCGTGCGGAGGAGAGTCTTGTGGGACATCGTGGGGCCTCCCTCTAGGTGCCACGCTAGTCGACCGCACGGACATGAATGGCAGGGACTCGTCACATCAAACTCTGCGCAAACCTGGCGGCTCCGGAACTCGATCATGCGGAAGACCCTGTCCTGCCGGGCCTTCCGCACGCTCACCACAGGCGCGGAAACCATCGGCCCCGCTCATCCGGCACAGGCTCGCGACACCATCCCGCCGCGCTTTCGACCCGGCCGACGCGCCACATCACGATCCCGCCACAACTGCGGACCGCCCGGCGCGCCGCATCACCGTCCCGCCACCTCAGCGGCCCGGCCGGCCCGCGACGCCGCCCCCCACCACCTTTCCACCCGGGCCGGTGCGCCAGTCCTTCGACGGGAGGCGCGTGCCAGCGCCCGGCCTCCTCGCGGGAGTCCGTCTCGCGGACTGCGCGTGCCGCTCCTGCAAGCGAAGAGCCCGGGTGCTCCGCGTGCGGATCCCGGGCTCCTCGGCGTTTGTCAGCTCTGGGCCTGGAACATCCAGTGCTGCTTGTCGATGTCCTGCGCCACGGCGATGAGCAGGTCCTGGGTGACGGGGTCGGGCTCGTCGGTGATCCGGATGCGCTCGTACATCCGCTTGCTGATGCCGTCGAGCGTCTCGGTGATCCTCGCCACGACCTTGCCGTCCTCCAGCCAGCCGCCATCCGGCTGAGGGAGCTTGGTGTTTCTGGCGATCGTGGCGGAACGGCCGTCCGGGTTGATCCCGAGGGCGACGCTGCGCTCGGCGATGAGGTCCATGTGCTTCCTGGCCAGGTCGGTGACCTTGTCCAACTGCCGGTGGATCGGGCGGAAGTGTGCGCCGACGAGGTTCCAGTGGGCCTGTTTGGCGACCAGTGAAAGGTCGATCAGATCGACCAGGGCGCCCTGCAGGGCTTCCGCGACGGTGTTCCTGGCATCACCCGAGAGTGGACCGGTGATCGTGGCCATGTCGTCATTCCTCCCTATTCGGTCGGACTGTCCCTTTTCTTAACGACTCACAGGCCCGCGTTCTTCCGATGCGCCATTGTTGACAGTGTAATAGTGACAGTGTCATTGTGGAGGTATGAGCGACACCTGGACCATCGGCGAGCTGGCCGACCGCGCGGCGCGAGCGCTGCGCGACGGCGTGGCGCCCCCCGACAACGGCCGGGTCAACGGCCGGGTCCGCGACGTGCCCGGGGAGCGGCTGATCAGGTGGTATACGACCATCGGCCTCGTGGACCCGCCCCTCACCAGGCGCGGCAGGATCGCCCGGTACGGACGGCGCCACCTCCTCCAACTCGTGGCCGTCAAACGGCTGCAGGCGGCGGGCCGGTCGATCGCCCAGATCCAGGCCGCCCTTGCGGGCGCGACGGACCGGATGCTGGAGACGACCGCCGCGCTCGAGAACACCGCCCTCCTCGAGGACGTGGAGAGGCCCGGCCACACCGCCGGACTCGGGGACAGCGCCGGACTCGGGGATAGCGCCGGGCGTGGGGACACCGCCGGGACCGGCCCTCCGGCCGCTCCCGCACCCCCGGCCGCCGAGGCTCCCCGTACGCCGCGCGCCGCCACCGGCAGGCGCGGGAAGCGGCCGGAGCACGGCGACGGGACACCGCACGACCGGGCACGCGGCCGGTTCTGGGCCGAGCACCCGGGTACGGGAGTCGCACGGGATACGGGAACGCCGACCGGCAGCCCCGGGCCTCGCGCTGGGGGCGCGGGCGTCGCCGGTGACCCGGACCGGCCCTCCGCCGGAACGCCGGGAAACGCCGGTGACACCGCCGCCCCCGCCGGGACGTCCGGAAACGCGGGTGACGTGCGCGCGCGGCGGCGGGTGGGGACGGCCGGGCGCCGCGGGGGCGACGTGGTGACAGGAGTCGTGTTGGCAGACGGGGTACGGCTGGTGCTGGACGCCGGCCGGGCGCCGTCCGATGAGGACGTTCAGGCGGTGCTGGCGGCGGCCGGGCCGCTGCTCGCGGTGCTCGAAGAGAGGCAACTGATATGAGGATCACTTCGCTGGAGCCCGCACGGTGCCTGCCGGTGCCGGACGCCGGGTTCGGCGCCCTGCGGACCGAACGCGGCAACCTGCCGCTCGAAAGCGTGGACGTGGCCGCCGGCATCTCGGGGCTCATCGCCGGGGTCGAGGTCACCCAGGGATTCAGGAACCCGTTCGACGTCACGTTGGAGGCGACGTACGTCTTCCCGCTGCCCGACCGTGCCGCCGTGACGGGGTTCAGGATGGAGGCCGACGACCGGGTCATCGAGGGCGTGCTGAAGGAGCGCGGCCAGGCCAGGGCCGACTACGACCAGGCGCTGCGCGAGGGCAGGCGGGCGGCCATCGCCGAGGAGGACCGGCCGGACGTCTTCACGATCAGGGTGGGCAACATCCTGCCCGGCGAGCGCGTCTCGGTCAGGCTGACCATGAGCCAGCCCCTGCCGTACGAGGACGGCGCGGCCACGTTCAGGTTCCCGCTGGTCGTGGCACCGCGCTACATCCCGGGCACCCCCGTCGACGGGCGGCCCGCCGGCGACGGCGCCGCGCCCGACACCGACGCCGTCCCGGACGCGTCCAGGATCAGCCCTCCCGTCCTGCTGCCGGGCTTCCCCGACCCGGTACGGCTCTCGCTCAGCGCGCGCGTGGACGCCGCGGGCCTGGAGCTGCGCGAGCTGGCCTCCAGCCTGCACGTGGTCGAGGAGGAGGGCCACACGGTCCGCCTGCGTCCTGGCGAGCGGCTCGACCGCGACTTCATCCTGCGCATGTCGTTCGACGCGTCCACCTCGTTGCAGCTGGACGGCGGGGGCACGTTCGCGCTGACCGTCGTACCGCCGCCGCTGCAGGCCACGCGCGCGCCCCGCGACGTGGTGCTGCTGCTCGATCGCTCCGGCAGCATGGGCGGCTGGAAGATGGTGTGCGCGCGCCGGGCCGCCGCGCGCATCGTGGACACGCTGACGCCCCAGGACAGGTTCGCGGTGCTGACCTTCGACTCCGTGGTGGAGCAGGCGTTCGAGGGCCTGGTGGAGGCGTCCGACCGCAACCGCTACCGCGCCGTCGAGCATCTCGCGCGGGTCGACGCCCGCGGCGGCACCGAGCTGCTGGAGCCGCTGCTCCAGGCCGTCGCCCTCCTGGGGGCCGCGTCCGAGCGCGACCGCGTCGTGGTGCTGGTCACCGACGGCCAGGTGGGCAACGAGGACCAGATCCTGGAGCAGGCGGGCGGCGCGCTGTCGGCGATGCGCGTGCACACCGTCGGCATCGACAGGGCCGTGAACGCCGGGTTCCTCGGGCGGCTGGCCGGGCTGGGCGCGGGGAGGTGCGAGCTGGTCGAGTCGGAGGACCGGCTGGACGCCGCCATGGAGCAGATCCACCGCAGGATCGGCGCTCCTCTGGTCACCGACCTGTCGATCAAGGGCCTCGACCTGGAGCCGGACACGGTCACGCATCTCGGCTCGATCTTCCCCGGCGTGCCCCTGCGGGTGTTCGGGCGGTATCGCGAGGGTTCCTCGCTGACCGTGCACGGCATGGCGGCCGAAGGGCCGTGGGAGCGGCAGGTCCCGGGCGTGAGGGTGGACATTCCGGCCATCCGCGCCGTCTGGGCGCGTACGCACCTGCGGGAGCTGGAGGACCGGTACGCCATGGGCGAGCACGACCTGGAGTCCACGATCGTGCGCACGTCCCTGGACAACGGTGTGTTGTGCCGCTTCACCGCGTACGTGGCGATCGACACCAGGCGGGTCGCCGAGGGCGGCCCTGAGCACCGCGTCATCCAGCCGGTCGAGCCGCCCAGCGGTTGGGAGATGCCGCGGAGCGCTCCGCCGATGGGCGTTTTCGGGCACACGATGATGGCCGCCGCGCCCGCGGCCGCCGTACACATGCGGCACCCCCAGGGCTTCGCCCCGGGCATGGAGCAGGGGTTGCTCGCGGGCGACGATGCCGGCGCCGTCGGCCTGCCTCCGGTGCAGGGGGCTCCCGCGCGGCGGGGCTCGCCTCGCGGCGGTGCCCGCTCCCGGAGGTCCGGCCCGCGGCGCGCGGACCCGGTGGCGTCGGTACGGCCGCAGCTGGTGGCCGAGCTCGGCAGGCTGACGGCGCTTCCCGGGCCCGACCTGCTCTACCTGGCCGACCTGGGCTCGCGGCTGGCCGCGCTGGCCGCGTACCTCGGGGGGAACGAGGAGCTGGCGGCGCTGGCCCGCGAGCTGGAGGCGGCGGAGCGGCCGGGCGCGGACGCTCAGGGGCTGCACGACCGCGCCGTCGCCGTCCTCACCGCGCTCGTCGGCGACTCCGCCGCACCGGGCCCCTCCTCGGGGCCGGGAACTTCAGGTGAGCCTCGGGGAGGTCGCGGCTCGTTCTGGAAGCGCACCTAGACCGGCCGGTCACCGGGGCGGTCACATGATCGGCGTCCACTCCTTCAGCAACACGATCTCGTAGCCGCCGGCCGCCGTGTACGGGTCCCGCCGGAGGATCTCCCGCAGTTCCTCCTCCCCGGACACCTCGTAGACGTGCAGCGCCCCGGTGTCGTCCGCCCACGGCCCGGCGGTCACCAGCCGCCCTTCCGCCTTGAGCCCGCGCAGGTGCTCCCGGTGCGCGGGCCGGGCGGCGAGCCGCCGCGGGTCGCCGTCGAAAGCCAGGTGCAGTACGTATCTCGCCATGCCCCGCACGCTAGGCCGGCTCCGTGCTCTCGCTCAGCATCGTGGGGCACGGCGATGGTGTATATCGGGATACATGACGTACACGCTGGCCGACCTGCCGATGTTCGCCCGGCTGGGAGAGGAACGGTTGCGCGGTCTGACGGCGCGGCGCAGGCGCTATCCGGCGGGGCAGGTGCTGTGTTCCGAGGGTGATCCCGCCGACCAGCTGATCGTGCTGCTCGACGGGCGGGTCAAGGCCGGGCGGGTGAGCGCGGAGGGCCGGGAGGTGGTCCTCGCCGTGGAGGCGGCGCCGGTCGCGTTCGACAAGACGGCCCTGCTCGTGGACGGCCCGCACCGGGCGACGCGCACGGCCCTGACGGCGGTGGAGGTCGCGTACGTGCCGCGCTCCGCCGTGCTGGAGCTGGTTGCCGGCGAGCCGGAGGTCGCGGCGCGGCTGCTGCGCACGCTGGCCGCGACCGTGCGGGATCTCGACGAGCGGCTGATCGACGCGGCGGTGCGCGACGTACCGACGCGCGTGGCGGCCTGGCTGGTACGCCGCTGCGCCGGCGGCCGGGTGCCGCTGCACGCCGGCCAGGCTGGTCTGGGGGCCGAGATCGGCGCGACCAGGGTGAGCGTCAACCGTGCGCTGCGCGGGTTCGAGCGCCGGGGAATGGTGGAGATCTCCACCGGCGAGGTGATCGTGCTGGATCGTCTGGCCCTCTCCCGCCTGGCCGCCGTCCCGGTCCCGGCGCCCTGAGTCCCATCCGGCCTGCCCGGCGTGGAGCGTCCGCGGTGCCTGGAGGCCGTCCGGCTGCTCATACCCTGAAGAGGTGACGACACTTGTCCTGGACGGCGGCCTGTCCACCCAGCTCGAACGGCTCGGCGCGGATCTCCGCGACGCGTTGTGGTCGGCGCGGCTGCTCCTGGAGGAGCCGGAGCTGATCCGGCAGGCGCACGCCGGCTATTTCGCGGCGGGCGCCGACGTGGCCACGACCGCCAGCTACCAGGCCACGATCCCGGGCTTCGCCCGGCGCGGGCTCGACGTGGCGGAGGCCGGGCGGCTGCTCAGGCTGTCGGTCGAGCTGGCGGGGCAGGCACGCGACGAGGCCGGGGGCGGGCTGGTGGCGGCGTCGGTCGGCCCCTACGGCGCCTACCTTGCCAACGGGGCGGAATACACCGGCGACTACGACCTCGACGAGGACGGCCTGTTCGCCTGGCACCTGCCGCGCTGGGAGGTCCTCGCCGGGGCGGGGGCCGACCTGCTGGCCTGCGAGACGATCCCGTCCTGTCCTGAGGCGCGGGCGCTGGCCCGGCTGCTGAGCCGCACGCCGGAGGTCAAGGCGTGGGTGAGCTTCTCCTGCAGGGACAGCGAGCACCTCAATGACGGGACACCGATCCGGGAGGCCGCCGCGTTGTTCGCCGGGCATGCGCAGGTGGTGGCCGTCGGCGCCAACTGCACCGCGCCGCGCCACATCCCCGGGCTGATCTCGTGCCTGTCGGGCGCGCTGCCCGTGGTGGTCTACCCCAACTCGGGCGAGTCGTGGGATCCGGCCGGTCGCCGCTGGGTGGGCCTGGCCGACCCGGTCGAGTACGGCCAGGCCGCCAAGGAGTGGCAGCGGGCGGGTGCGTCGCTGATCGGCGGTTGCTGCCGGACGACTCCCGAGCACGTCCGGCAGATCCGCGCGCACCTGTCCTGAGCATCGCCCGTGGCGCTAGGCGGTCACCGTCGCGGCGCCGCTGCGGCGGCCCAGCACGCGGTCGAGCGCGAACGCGCCGCCGCCGCTGAAGCCGATGGCCAGGCTGGCCGCGGCCAGCGCCAGGACGAACTCGTAGCCGCCCTCGCCGGCGCCGAAGCCGTTCGCGCCGTGCACGAAGACGATCGCGCCCACCATGTTGAGCGCCAGCAGCGTGCCCACGATCGGCAGCGCGGCGCCGGCGATGAGCGCGAGCCCGCCCACGACCTCCAGCGTGGCCACCGCGGGCGCGGCCACGCCGGCCAGCGGAATGCCGACGGACTCGAAGAACTTGGTGGTGCCCGCGATGCCCATGGTCGCGAACTTCTGGTAGCCGTGGACGATGAAGATCACGCCGACGGCGATCCTCGAGAGCAGCAGGACGATGGGGCGCGCCTGATCGATCATGCGACCTCCCTTGATTGTCGTTCAGATTTGAACGACAACTCTAGCCGTGATGTTCAAATCCGAACAACAAGTCAGCCGCCGAGTCAACGACCTGTTCTCAGGGGCGGCGTGGCCTGCGCCTACACTGAGGCGGTGATGGACCCCCGATGGCTGGACGCGACGGAGATGGCGGCGTGGCACGCCTTCGTGTCCACCTTTCACCTGCTGGAGCGCCGCATCGAGGAGCAGCTCAAGGCCGCGGCGGGGCTGACGCACCCGCAGTACGAGATCCTCGTGCGGCTCTCCGCCGCCCCCGATCGCCGGATGCGCATGACGGAGCTGGCCAGAGACGTCGTCGCGTCGAAGAGCGCGCTGACGTATCAGATCACGCAGCTGGAGAAGGCGGGCCTGGTGGAGCGGGCGCACTGCCCCTCGGACGAGCGCGGGGTGCTGGCCGTGCTCACCGACGCGGGCATGCGCTGCCTGGAACGGGTGGCGCCCGGCCACGTGGAGGTGGTGCGCGCCTATCTGATCGACCGGCTCAGCCGTGAAGAGCTGCATACGATGACGACCGCCATGCGGAAGACGGAACGTGCCTTACGGTCGTCCCACTGAGACGTGACGTGGCTTCGGCATGCCCGGAGGCACGCGCCGGCCCATGAGCGGAGGACGGTCGCGCGAGAGCACCACCGTCGCTGATGACTCCAAGTTATCACGCCATCACGGTGAGCCACCAGCGCCGCCGGTCTAACTCTTCCCCGCGGCGGCGCGCGCGGCCCGCTCCATCTCGACCCGGGCGCTGGCGGCGTACTTGTCGACGTATTCTTGCCCGGACAACTCCATCAGCGCGTACATGATCTCGTCGGTCACCGCGCGCAACACCAGCCGATCATCCTCCATCCCGTAATAGCGGGAGAAGTCGAGCGGCTTGCCGAACCTGACGCCCGGCCGGATGCCGAGCTTGGGCAGCGGTCGTCCGGGCGGCATCATCTCGTACGTGTTGACCATGGCCCACGGGATGACCGGCACCCTGGACTCCAGCGCGAGCCGGGCGACGCCGGTCTTGCCTTTGTAGAGGCGGCCGTCGGGCGAGCGGGTGCCCTCGGGATAGATGCCCAGAATGTGACCCTCGCGCAGGATGCGCAGCCCGGTGCGCAGCGCGGCCTCGCTGGCCTTGCCTCCCGAGCGGTCGATCGGCACGGTGCCGACGCCGCTGAAGAACAGGCGGGTGAAAAAGCCCTTCACGCCGCGCCCGGTGAAATAGTCGGCCTTGCCCAGGGAGATGACCTTGCGGCGGATCTGCAGCGGCCCGAAGAAATGGTCGGCGAACGACAGGTGGTTGCCGGCCAGGATCGCCGGCCCCTGCCTGGGCACGTTTTCCGCGCCTTCGGTCCATGGCCTGAAGACAAGGTGGAGGAACGGCCCCAAGATGGCCTTGACCACCCAGTAGAACACCCCGGCACCTCTTCCTCAGCGCATTGTCGGTGACCAGAGTCATCTTCCCATCCCGCGGGGGATGCTCCTACACCACCTCTCGCACAAACACCCTAGAACGTGCGACGATCGGGCCGTTCCGGGATGAAATTGCCGGAATGAACAGCACGGAGGAGCTGTTATGCCGCTCATGCCAGGCGCGGAGTCCTACCACCACGAAGCAGGACAGGTCGGGGTGCTGCTGTGCCATGGGTTCACCAGCACGCCCCAGTCGCTTCGGCCGTGGGGCGAGTTCCTGGCCGGGCACGGGGTGAGCGTCTCGCTGCCCCGCCAGCCCGGACACGGCACCCGGTGGCAGGAGATGAACCGCACCCGCTGGGAGGACTGGTACGCCGAGGTGGAGAAGGCGTTCGAGATCCTTCAGGGCCGCTGCACGGAGGTGTTCGTGGCGGGGCTGTCGCTCGGGGGCTGCCTGGCGCTGCGGCTGGCCGAGGTGCACGGCCCGGCGATCAGGGGCGTGATCGTGGTCAATCCGTCGATCGCGAACGACGTGCCGCTGATGAGGCTGGCCCCGCTGCTGAAATGGTTCGTGCCGTCGGTGCCCGGCGTCGCCGGTGACGTCAAGAAGCCCGGCGTGACCGAGCTGGCCTACGCCCGCACCCCGGTGAAGGCAGCCGCCTCGCTGCCGGAGTTGTGGTCGCTGGTGCAGGCCGACCTGGCGAAGGTGACACAACCGCTTTTGGTCTTCCGCAGCGCCGAGGACCACGTGGTGAAGCCGGCGAGTGTGGCGATCATCCGTGAGAAGGTGCCGCAGGCCACGATCGAGGAGCTTACCGATAGCTACCATGTTGCGACGCTGGACAACGATGCCGACAGGATCTTTGCCGGGAGCCTCGGCTTCATCCGGACACATGCCTCGGTACCCTTGCAGAGGGACTGATCGCACCCAGGGGGAAGTCGCGATCGCTGTGGAGAGGCCCATCTAGGTGACGCCCCAGAGTGACGAGGACGAGGTCTGGCGGCAGATCGTCGCGTCCTTCAACGACACCGCCGAGCGCGACTCGGCCGACCAGCCATGGCCGGACAGCGAAAACGTCCCCGCCGAACCCACCCGCAGGGTGGTCAAGCCCTCGGAGGAGCCCGCGGCCGAGCCCGACGGGCCGGACGAGCCCGAAGGCGACAGGGATCCGCGTGACGACGGCGACGACCAGGACGAGGGTCACTTCGTGCCGCCTCCGCCGCCTCCCCTGCCCAAACTCGACCTGCCGACCAAGCTGGCGTGGGTGGCGCTGTTCGGCGGCCCCGCCTACCTCCTGGTCGCAGCGATGGCCAACTGGCACATGGAGGGGTGGGCGCTGTTCACGGCGGTGGCGGCGTTCATCGGCGGGTTCGTGGCGCTGGTGGTGCGCATGGGCGACGGCCCGCCGTCCAACGACTCGGGCTGGGACGACGGCGCCGTGTTGTGAAGGCCCCGCCTCACGACTTCGACGTCGTGGTCTTCGGCGCGAACGCCTCCACCACGTCGGTGTAGCGGTCGGCCGTGTCGACCGCGTGGCCGACCGCCCAGACCGCACCCTTGCCCGCGAGGTAGGCCACCGCCTGCAGGCGCACGCTGCTCCTGCCGTGCTTGGCGCGGCCCCGGATAATCTCGCAGTCGCCCTTCTCGCAGCGCATCATGAACGGCTCCCCCGCCCGCGACGGGTCGTAGCCGGCCATCCAGTAGCGGCCCTTGCCGTCGCCCGTCACGCCGTAGAGCCGGGCCTCGGAGCGGGGCAGCCGCTGCTCACGCCAGCGCTTGCCGTTCCAGGTCAGCACGAGCGGGGTGATGTCGCCGGGGCCGTGGTAGACGCCGCCGACGGCCACCGCCCGCTTGGAGCTGTCGACGTGCACGTCACGCAGGTAGCCGCCGGGGATCGAGGGCACCGGCATGGACTTCCACGAGCTGCCGGAGTGGTGCACGATCAGCGGCGCGGTGCCGGTGTCGCCGACGGCGAACCCGTCCGCCACCGCGTAGAGGGCGCCCTTCTCCTTGGTCTCGTGGACCGTCCAGGAGGCTCCGTGGCCGGTGAGGATGAGCCCGTTCTTCTCGCGGCTGCCGACCGCGACGATCCGCCCGGACTTGGCGTCGATGCCGCCGAGCCAGTCGCCCGCCCGCAGGCCCTGCGGCCTGACCCGGTCGAACCCCGTCGCGTCGCCGTGCGCGAGATAGGGCAGCCCGTCGTGGCCGTCGCCGACCGCCCACACGTCGGACGCCGACGCGGCGGCCAGGCCGCGCAGGTTTCCGGCGGCCGTGGCGTCGCGCACGGGCACCTCCGCCCAGCCCTTGCCGTTCCAGTGGCGGATGGTGCCGCGGTTTTTCCAGACGTCCCAGATCTCCTGCTGGCCCACGGCCCACACGTCGTCGGCCGAGACCGCGAGCACGTCGGAGAGCGAGCCGTCAGCCTGGAGGCGCACGCTGGTCGACTGCTGCCACGCCTCGATCGTGGCAGGAGGGGGATCGGCATGCGCGGCGAGCGAGGCCTGTGTCAAGGCCACGGACGTCGCCAAGATCAGAGAGAGCGCACGCCGCTGAGAGCGACGGGTCATGATTGAATGCTACGGGCTCGCGAGCCCCTCTTGCCCGTTACAGCCCAACTCGCAACTCTGCGATGACCGGTAGATGGTCGGAAGCAGCGTCCAGATCGGCCATCGGGGCGTCCGCTCCCCCGCACGACACGACACGCGCGTCGTGCGCGGCGAACACCCCGTCGATGCGCGCGGACGGCCGCCGCGCGGGGAAGGTCAGGCCGTCGCCCTTGGGCGCCACCGCGTAGCAGTCGGCCAGCCGCCCGGCGAGGTAACGCCACGCGGGCTGGTGGTCCTGCTCGTTGATGTCGCCGCCGAGCACCACCGTCGCGTCCAGCCGGGTGGCCGCGCGTTCCACCAGCGCCACGGCCTCCGCCGCGTGGTGCACCCTGGCCGGGTCGTTGAGGTCGAGGTGGAGCGAGCCGACGGCCAGCCGCGTCCCCTCCGCCTCCACCACGGCGATCGCCAGCCCGCGCCGCTCCAGCCCGAAGAAGGCCCGCAGCGCGTGGCTCTCGGCGTGCAGCACGCTGACGCGCGGCCCGGTGAGCACGGCGACGCCGCCGAGCCTGCCCGGGGTGGCCGGCCGCAACCCGGCCGCCGCGGCCAGGGCCCGGCGCCTGGCCCGCCAGCGTATGAACCTGGGCGCCTCCTGCACGCACAGCACGTCGGCGCGCATGGCGGTGATGACCCTGGTCAGCGCGGGAACGTCGTCGCGCAACCCGTGCAGGTTGTAGGTCGCTACGCGGATCGTCACGTAAGGGTGGCTAGCGGCGCCTGGCCAGGTCGGCGGCGCCCACCACGCCGGCGGCGGCGCCCAGCTCGGCCAACTTGACCTCGGCCAGCGGCCGGTGCCCGTGCCCGGTGAGCCGCTCGGCGAAGGTCTCGCGTGCCCGGTCGATGAACAGGTCGGCTGCGCGGGACACGCCGCCGCCCACGATGAAGCAGCCGGGGTCGAGCACCGCGGCCAGATCGGCCATGCCCTGGCCCAGCCAGTCGGCGAGGTTGCGGAACGCGGCCAGCGAGGCTTCGTCGCCCTGCCGCGCGGCCTCGGTGACCTCCTCGCCCTCGATCTTGCCGCCGGCCATGCCCAGCAGGATCCCGGCCCGCTCGGGCTCCGCCTCGGCGATCTGCCTGGCCTCCTTGACGAGGGCCTGACCGCTGGCGTACTGCTCCCAGCAGCCGATGTTGCCGCAGCCGCACGGCCGCCCGCCGGGCAGCACCTGCATGTGGCCCAGCTCGGCGCCCATGCCCCAGCGCCCGCGGTAGAGTGCGCCGTCGAAGACCAGGCCGCCGCCGATGCCCGTGCCGAGCGTGATGCAGACCACGTGGGACTGCCCCCGCCCCGCGCCGAACCTGGTCTCGCCCCAGGCCATGGCGTTGGCGTCGTTCTCGATCACCACCGGCAGGCCGACGAGGCCGCTGATCTTCTTCTGCAGCGGCTCCTCTCGCCAGGCGAGGTTGGGGGCGAAGCGCACCATCGACCTGGTCTCGTCGACGAACCCGGCCGCGCCGACCCCGACCGCCTCGACCTGCCTGCCCTTCGCCAGCTCGCGAACGACGTCGGCCACCGTCTCGGCCACCACCTCCGGGCGGTCGGCGGCGGTGGGCCTGAGCGTGTGTTCGACGATCTCGCCGTCATCGTCGACCACACCGGCGGCCACCTTGGTTCCGCCGATGTCGACACCGATCGTGAGCATTGCCCCGTGTCTCCCTATCCCAGATCTATGTGTTCCACATTGTCGCGGCGATCCCGATCGTCGCGCTGCCTGCGGGGGGCGGGCGGCTTGCTGAGGACGTCGAGCGCGCCGCGGACGGCGGCGAACAGCTCACCGCCGGCGGCCACCAGGTGCCCGGTCACGTCGGAGCCGGACTCGCGCTGCGCGGCGATCGCCCGGCAGACCGGGCAGGCACGGCAGATGTACTCGTCGTGTGGCTCGGCCACCGCCTCTTCCCACACGTCGCGTTCCCTGCGACCGCCGCCGGAGAACGAGTTGAACACGGACTTGCCCACCTGGCGGGTGGCCCGCCCCTGGATCGACTCGAACAGCTTGCGCGCCTCGTCGGCGACGGTCCCGATCGGATCTCTGTCGTTGCTCTCGGTCATCTGGCCCTCCCTGCGTATGGGGTCGCTCATCCTCCTCAACTCGTCAGGTTGCGGATTCGCTCCCCGACCTGAACGGTAATGCAGAAATCGTCGTCACGCGGGATCGCCGAACCGCACGCTGAGCACGCCGTCGCGGAGCGCGGCTGCGCTGATCTTACGACGGGCCAGCGCGGCGGGCAGCGCCAGGATCCTGCGGTAAGGGCCGGCGGTGACGATCAGCTCGTCGCCCTTGCGTGCCAGGTCGATGTCGTCGCGGTCGGCCCCGGGCAGGGCGAGGGCCAGCTCGTCGGCGCTCATCCGCAGCGGAGGCTCGATCGCGTGGGGGGCGAACGGGTCGGACTCGCCGTACATCGACGCGCCGAGCTCGGCCAGGGCCTTCCGGCCGACGGGCTCGGCGGGCAGGTAGGGGACGACGTGGACGGGCAGCGGCGCGAACGACTCCTCCGCCTCGGCCAGCAGCCTGGACTGCGCCTCCACCCACCGCGCCCGCCACTCGTCGGCGTCGCCCGCGGGGAAGACGCGGTTGGCCACGACGGCGTCGACGCGGTAGCCGTACAGGTTGAGCGAGGTCATGGTGCGCCTGGCCTCGGCGAGCACCACGGCCTCCGGCGTGAGCACGAGCCGCACGGAGGCGTGGTCGCCGGTGAGGAGCTCGCGCACCTCCATCAGACCGCGGTGGAACCGCTCCATCGCGCTCATGACCTCTTCGCCCGGCGCGCTGACGTGGGCCACGCTGCGCACGAACGGCGAGACCAGCCGCACGAGCTTGCGGCCCACCGGCATCAGCCTGCTGACGTGCCAGTCGAGCGCCTCGGGCAGGGCCAGCAGCCGCAGCGTCTCCGCGGTCGGCGCGCAGTCGACCACGATCACGTCCCAGCGGCCCTCGCGGGCGTGCTCGCGCAGCTCCAGCAGCGCGATGATCTCCTCAGCGCCGGGCAGGACGGTGATCTCCTCGGAGGTGACCTCGTCGAGGCCCAGCTCCACCAGCACTCCCCTGGCGTATTCGCGCAGCTCGCCCCAGTGGCGCTCCAGCGTCTTCTGGGTGTCGACCTGGTGCAGGTGCAACCCTGGCGCGATCTCGCCCGGCTCGGCGTCGAGCGCGTCGGCCAGCGAGTGGGCGGTGTCGGTGGAGACGATCAGCGTCTTGAGGCCGCGAGCGGCGGCGAGCGTGGCGGTCGCGGCGGCGGCCGTGGTCTTGCCGACGCCGCCCTTGCCGGTGAAGAGCAGAACCCGCGGGCTCAACTCAACGGCCCTCGACGCGCTTCTTGAGACCCTTGAGCGCGGTGTCCACGATCACCTTCTCCGCCTTGCGCTTGATCAAGCCGATCATGGGCACGCTGAGATCGACCGTCAGCTCGTACGTCACCTCGGTGCCACTGCCCGCGTCGGCGAGCCGGTAACTCCCCCGGAGCTCGGAGACCATCTTGCCCGGCTCGACCACCTGCCAGCTCACGCCGTCGTCGTCTTGCCAGGCGTAGCCGAGGGTGTAGGTGTCGCTGATGGGGCCGGCGTCGAGGGCGAATCGCACCTGCTGCGGCCTGCCGTCGGGACCGGTGGAGAGGACCTCCGCGCTCTTGACCTGCCCCGCCCATTCCGGGTAGGCGGGGAAGTCCGCGATGACCGCCATGACATCGGCGCGACCGGCGCCGATGGTGGTGCTCGAAGTGGTGCGATCAGCCATGCGACCACCGTAGTGCACAACACGCCGCTCGGGACGGACCGGACGGCGCGGCCCCACGCTCACCACTCGAGGACGTACGGGACGCCCCTTCCCCGGAAGTGGCCGACGTTCACGCACTCGGTGCGCCCGACGCGGGTGCGGCGGTGAAGGGGGTTGTGCACGTGCCCGAACAGGGCGTAACGCGGCTGGGTGCGCCTGATCGCCTCCAGCGTGGCCTCGCTGCCGCGCTCGAACCTTCTGGCCACCACGTCATAGAGCAGCTCGGGCAGGGCCGGCGGGATGTGGCAGCACAGCACGTCGACCTCGCCGACCGCCTCGACCTTGGCCGCGTACTCCTCGTCGCCGATCTCGTACGGGGTGCGGTAGGGGGTCCTGAGTCCGCCGCCCACGAACCCGAACCGCAGGCCGCCGATCTCCGTGACCTGCCCGTCGAGCACCTCGAGCCCCGGCCTGAGGTAGTCCGCCCACAGGGCGGGGATGTCGACGTTGCCGTAGGTGAGGTAGGCGGGGGCGGGCATGGCGGCGAAGAGGATCTCGTACTGGGCGCGCACGTTGCGTTCGATGTGCTCGCGCGGGTCGCCGCCGAGCGTGGCCCACAACCGCGCCGACATGGCCCTGGCCTCGTCGAACCGTCTGGCCGTGCGCAGGGCGATGAACGCGGACGCGTTCTCCGCCCCGAACAGGTCGGCGAAGATGCCCTGCGCGTGGTCGTCGTAGTCGACGAAGAGGATCAGGTCGCCGAGGCAGATGAGCGCGTCGGCGCCGTCGCCCGCTCTGGCCAGCGCGTCGGCCCTGCCGTGGACGTCGCTCACCACATGGACCCTCATGGGGGAATCCTAAGAGCCCTGGCTGCTAGCGTGACATAACGCCTCTATGACGGAGCTACCAGCGCGTAACTTGGCGCGGTAACGTCCAGGCCAGGTCGTCACGAAGAGGAGTTGATCCGTGCGCGAGTACAGCGTCCCCGTCCTGGTCGACGTGCCCGCCTCGGCCGGCCTGGCCGACACCGTCTTCGCGCGGGCCGAGGAGCGGCCGGGCGCCGTGGTCATGCGCCGCAGGACCGACGCGGGCTGGCCCGTCGTCACCGCGGCCGAGTTCCGCGACCAGGTGGTCGAGGTGGCCAGAGGGCTGATCGCGGCGGGCGTCGAGCACGGCGACCGGGTCGCGCTGATGTCGCGCACCCGCTACGAGTGGACCCTGGTCGACTACGCCATCTGGTCCGTCGGAGCGGTCACCGTGCCGGTCTACGAGACCTCGTCGGCCGATCAGGTGGCGTGGATCCTCGCCGACAGCGAGGCCAAGGCGGCGTTCGTCGAGCTCGACTCGCACGAGGAGACCGTGCGGGAGGCGGCGCCCGGCCTGAAGGCGGTCTGGCGGGTCGACGGCACGCTCGACGCCGAGGGGGTCCCGGCCTCCGCCGTCGACGAGCGCAGGAAGCGGGTCACCTCCTCCGACCTGGCCACGGTCGTCTACACCTCGGGCACCACCGGCCGGCCCAAGGGCTGCCGGATCACCCACGACAACCTGCTGTTCACCGCACTCAACGTGCTGCGCGGGCCTCTGGAGCCGCTGTTCGCCCGCAAGGACCCGGCCGCGCTGCTGTTCCTGCCGCTGGCGCACATCTTCGCGCGGATGATCCAGGTGGTGCTGTTCGAGGCGGGCGCCGTCATGGCGCACACCCCCAACATGAAGAACGTCGCCCCCGACCTGCAGGACTTCCAGCCGACGTTCCTGCTGGGCGTGCCGCGTGTCTTCGAGAAGGTCTACAACTCGGCCGAGCAGAAGGCCATCACCGGCGGCAAGGGCGCGATCTTCGCCCGCGCGGTGGACGTCGCGGTGGCCTGGAGCCGCGCCGAGAGCTCCGGCGGGGCGTCGCTCGGGCTGCGGCTGCGGCGGGCGGTGTTCGACAGGCTGGTCTACGCCAAGCTGCGCGCCGCCACCGGCGGCAGGCTCTCCGCGGCGGTGTGCGGCGGATCGGCGCTCGGCGACCGGCTCGGCCACTTCTTCAGGGGCGTGGGCATCGAGGTCTTCGAGGGCTACGGCCTGACCGAGACGTCGGCCCCCTGCTCGGTCAACATGCCGGGCGCCAACAAGATCGGCACCGTCGGCAAGCCGCTGCCGGGCGTCACGCTGCGCATCCGCGACGACGGCGAGATCCTGGCCAAGGGCAGGAACGTCTTCGGCGGCTACTGGAAGAACGACGCGGCCACGGACGAGGTGATCGACTCCGAGGGCTGGTTCCACACCGGCGACATCGGCGAACTGGACGCCGACGGCTACCTGCGGATCACGGGGCGCAAGAAGGAGATCCTGGTGACGGCGGCGGGCAAGAACGTCGCGCCGGGCCCGCTGGAGGACGCGCTGCGCGCCCACCCGCTGATCTCCCAGGCCATGGTGGTCGGAGACGGCCGGCCGTTCGTGGCCGCGCTGATCACCCTCGACCCCGAGGCCATGCCGGCGGGGGCGACGGCCGAGCGGTTGCGCACCGACCCCGAGGTGCTGGCCGGCATCCAGGCGGCCGTCGACCGGGCGAACCTGTCGGTGTCGAAGGCCGAGCAGATCAAGAAGTTCGCGATCCTGGCCGCCGACATCACCGAGGACAGCGGGCACCTCACCCCCACCCTGAAGATCAAGCGCAACCTGGTGCTGCGCGACTTCCAGAAGGAGATCGACGACCTGTACGGCGGGCACTGACCCACCGCACAGGTCCGAGGGCGGGGTCCACGCGCCGGTCAGCCCAGCGCCTCCCCGACGCCCTCCACGTCGCCCCTCCGGCTCATGACCTGCTCGCTCCTGCCGGTGGCCGGGTCGAAGACGGTCACCCCCATGGGCGGCGCCTCGCGGGGCATGCCGAACACCAGCCGCGTCCCGTAGAAGGCCACCGGCAGGTTGCCGCCCGGCAGCGTCGGGACGACGGA
>NZ_SMKO01000176.1 GCF_004348685.1 Nonomuraea deserti
GCCGCCACCCTGAACGCCTGCGTCACCCCCGCCACGCTGGCCCCCACGCCCATGGCGGCGTCGCGCACGGCCAGCAGATCCGGAGCGTGCACTCCCCCGGCCGAGCCGTGGGTCAGGACCAGCAGCAGCCGCGCGCCCGGCACCTCGTCGATCTCCACGAGCGCGCGCCCGCGCGGGGTCATCACCTCCATGCCAGCACCGTACCTGGGGAGGATGACTCGCTAGCCCTCAGGTCGGATGACGACACCACTTCCGGGATGGATGATGACCTTATGCCGGACCAGCGCCCCATCAGGGAAGATCTTCAGGCCACGCTCGACGCCCGCCGCGATCTCGGGCCCGACTACGAGGCGGCGCTCGTCGACTCGTTCACCGAGCGCCTCGAGGCCACGATCGCCGCCCGCGTGCGGGCCGAACTCGACCTGCACGGGGCCCCGCCACACCGGAAGTCCGCGCCGGGTGCGGCGATGATCCCGGTGGCGCTGGGCTCGATGGGCATGGGCATCCCGCTGACGGCCATCGGGGTGGCCAACGCCGGGCTGGTGGGGCTGATCATCACGTGGCTGGCCATCGTCGTCATCAACGTGGCCGCCGCGGCGGCCATCATGCGCCGCGGCTGACCCCGCCCGGCGGAGGAGACGGGAGCACCTCCGCCGTCCCCCGGGCATGCCCGGGAGGGGCGCTTCGGGGCACGGGTCAGGGCGTCACGCACGCTGGAACCCCCGGCGTCAGGTGTCGCTCGCTGCGCACTTCCCGGGCGTCAGGTGTCCCTCACCGCGGAGCCCCGGGTGTCAGGTATCGCGCTGGTAGCGGAGCCTGACCTCGGCGGCCAGCGTCTCGTCGGCGTGCTCCAGCCCGTACGACCAGACCCGCCCCGCGTCGTCGTCGCGCCCGCGCAGGGGCAGGGTGCGGGCGAGCAGCTCGATGGCCAGCGCGCTCGTCTGCGCGTCAGCGCCGCCCTCCACGGTCTCGGCGAATTCCGCGCAGGCCAGCTCCAGGTGCGCGATGCCGAGCCGCACCCGCAGCCCCGGCGTCTCCTCCTCGGGCACGGCCTCCAGGGCGTCCAGGAGGAGCTCAGCCGCCGCTTCGGGCTCTCCGTGCTCCATCAGCAGGTCGGCCAGCTCCTGCGCGGCGAGCGCGGCGACCTCGCCGTCGCCGGCCGCCATCGCGGCCCGCAGCTCCCGCTCCGCCTCCTCCAGATCCTGCGCCCGCACGGCCAGCCGGGCCAGCGCGAGACGGGCCAGCGGGACGTACGCGGCCGCGCCGACCCCCAGCACGGCCTGCCAGGCGGCCCTGGCCTGCTCGGCCCGCCCTTCCCGCTCGAACCCCTGGGCCAGGTGGCAGGCGGCCTGCGAGGCGTATTCGGGGTGCCCTGTCGCCAGCGCGGTCCTGGCGGCCGCCCTGGCGGCCTCGACGTCGCCGCGCTCCTCCAGCACCACGGCCAGCCCGACGGCGGCCTGGGCCCTGTCGGGCTCGTCGGGGTCGGCGGCGAGCTCGCTGAGGATGGCGGCGGCGCCGTCGAGGTCGCCGCGTTCGGCCAGACGCCGGGCGGTGTCGAGAGGCGGGGTCTCCAGCTCTGAGGACGTCAAGAGAGCTCCTTCTGGCGACGGTCGCCCTGAGCCTAACGACTTCCGGCGATCATGTCTGCCCGGTTGACGCCGAAGGTCTGGCCCTCCCGGTGACTAGTCCTCGTAGGCCTCCAGCGGGGGGCACGAGCACACCAGGTTGCGGTCGCCGTAGGCCTGGTCGATGCGGCGCACCGGCACCCAGTATTTGCCGTCGCGCAGCGACGGCAGCGGGTAGGCGGCCTCGGTCCGCGAGTAGGGGTGGTGCCATTCGTCGGCGCTGACCGACTCCGCGGTGTGCGGCGCGTTCCGCAGGGGGTTGTCGGTCCTGTCGTAGTCGCCGGACGCCACCTTCGCGATCTCGCCCCGGATGGCGATCATGGCGTCGGCGAACCTGTCGAGCTCGCCGAGGTCCTCGCTCTCGGTCGGCTCGATCATGAGGGTCCCGGCGACGGGGAACGACATGGTGGGCGCGTGGAAGCCGTAGTCGATGAGGCGCTTGGCCACGTCGTCCACGGTGACACCGGTCTCCTTGGTGATCTGGCGCAGGTCGACGATGCACTCGTGGGCCACCAGCCCGCCGCGCCCGGTGTAGAGCACCGGGAAGTGCGGGGCCAGCCGCTTGGCGAGGTAGTTGGCCGACAGGATGGCCTGCTCGGTGGCCGCCGTGAGCCCGTCGGAGCCCATCATCCGGATGTACGCCCACGAGATCGGCAGGATGCCGGCCGACCCGTAGGGTGCCGCGGAGACGGGCCCCACCGGCGAGCCGTCACGCAGCGGGTGACCGGGCAGGTAGGGGGCCAGGTGGCCGCGGACCGCGACCGGGCCGACGCCGGGGCCGCCGCCGCCGTGCGGGATGCAGAACGTCTTGTGCAGGTTGAGGTGCGACACGTCGGCCCCGAACTCGCCGGGCTTGGCCAGCCCGACCAGCGCGTTGAGGTTGGCCCCGTCGACGTAGACCTGGCCGCCGGCCTCGTGCACCTTGGCGCAGATCTCCGTGATGGTCTCCTCGTAGACGCCGTGCGTCGACGGGTAGGTCACCATGATCGCGGCGAGCGCGTCGCGGTGCTTGGCTATCTTGGCGTCGAGGTCGGCCAGGTCGACGTTCCCCTCGGAGTCGCAGGCCACGACCACGACCCGCATGCCGGCCATGATGGCGCTGGCGGCGTTGGTGCCGTGAGCCGAGGAGGGGATGAGGCAGACGTCCCGCCCGGTGTCACCGCCCGCGCGGTGGTAGGCGCGGATGGCCAGCAGCCCGGCGAACTCGCCCTGGGAGCCGGCGTTGGGCTGGATGGAGACGGCGTCGTAGCCGGTCACCTCGGCCAGCCAGCGCTCCAGCGTGCCGATCAGCTCGAGGTAGCCCTCCGCCTGGGCGGCGGGCGCGTAGGGGTGGACGGCGGCGAACTCCGGCCAGGTGATCGGCTCCATCTCGGTGGTCGCGTTGAGCTTCATCGTGCAGGAGCCCAGCGGGATCATCGACCGGTCGAGCGCGATGTCCTTGTCCTGCAGCCGGCGCAGGTAGCGCAGCATCGCGGTCTCGGAGCGGTGGCTGTGGAAGACCGGATGGGTCAGGTAGGCGGACTCGCGCAGCAGCGAGGCGGGCAGCGCGTCGGCGGCGCCCTCGACGTCGGTGTGGGCGCCGGGACGTGTGGTCGTGAGCCCGAACGCGGCCTGCACCGTGGCCAGCTCGGCGGCTCCGGTCTTCTCGTCGCAGGCGATCGAAACGTGGTCGGCGTCCACCTGCCAGAGGTTGACGCCCCGCTCGGCGGCGGCGGCGACCACGGCGGACGCCCGCCCGGGCACGCGCGCGAGCACGGTGTCGAAGAACTCGGCGTGCACGACCTCCACGCCCGCCCGGCGCAGCCCGTCGGCCAGGGCGGCGGCGTGGCGGTGCACCCGGTGGGCGATGCGGCGCAGGCCTTCCGGGCCGTGGTAGACGGCGTACATGCTCGCGATGACGGCGAGCAGGACCTGCGCGGTGCAGATGTTGCTGGTGGCCTTCTCGCGGCGGATGTGCTGCTCGCGGGTCTGCAGGGCCAGGCGGTAGGCGGGGTCGCCGTCGGCGTCGACGGAGACGCCGACCAGGCGGCCGGGCAGCTGCCGCTGCAGGCCCTCGCGTACGGACATGTAGGCGGCGTGCGGCCCGCCGAACCCGAAGGGCACCCCGAACCGCTGCGAGGAGCCCACGGCGATGTCGGCGCCCAGCTCGCCGGGGGCGGCCACGAGCGTCAGCGCCAGCAGGTCCGCGGCGGCCACGATGAGGGCGCCCGCCTCGTGCGCGGCGGCGGACACGGCGCGGAAGTCACGCAGCCGGCCGGACGCGCCGGGATACTGCACGAGCACGCCGAAGCACTCGGGCAGCTCGCCGTCGAGGGAGTGCTCCACCAGCGTGATGCCGAGCGGCTCGGCCCTGGTGGCGAGGACGGCCTTGGTCTGGGGCAGCGCGTCGGCGTCGACCACGAACACGGCGCTCTTGGACTTGCCCGCCCTGCGGGCCAGCGTCATGGCCTCGGCCGCGGCGGTCGCCTCGTCGAGGAGCGAGGCGCCGGCCACGGGCAGGCCGGTGAGGTCGGAGACGACGGTCTGGAAGTTGAGCAGCGCCTCGAGGCGGCCCTGCGAGATCTCCGGCTGGTAGGGGGTGTAGGCGGTGTACCAGCCCGGGTTCTCCAGCAGGTTGCGGCGGATGACGGCGGGCGTGACCGTGTCGTGATAGCCCAGCCCGATCATCGAGGTGAGCACCTGGTTGCGATCGGCCAGGGCGCGCAGCTCGGCGATGGCCTCGGCCTCGCCGGCGGGGGCGGGCAACGTGAGCCGGTCCTTGGCCCTGATGGACTCGGGGACGGCGACCGCCACCAGGTCCGCCACGGACTCGAAACCCACGGCCTCGAGCATGCGCTGCTGTTCGGACTCGGAGGGGCCGATGTGCCGGGACGAGAACGGCGGAGCGGACAGATCGGTCATGGAGATGCCTCCCGAGGCTGTGGAGACCGGCGCCGGGGCGCGGGCGTGTGCCGGATCTCCCCCTCTGTCAGCGCGGACCCCCGACAAACGCGGGGTCGCGACCTGAGAGCTTCACCCCCGGTGGGGCTTGCACCGTCGGTGAGGCGCGCCTGGCGGGTGCGCCTGCTTTCCAGAGTTGCCTCGCCCGAGCGGTACGGGATGCCTGAGAGATTCCGGGGAGGGTTGCTCCTTCGGCGCCCCGGAGCCCTGAGGCCCGGAGACTCTCCCGCACGGGGTCGTCGGCCTTTCTGCCCTCAGGTTACTACGCCCGATTCGTACGGCTGCCAGGAGCCGTGCTCACCCCGAGCGCCGGGCTCGGCGGCGGCGGGCGAGTTCGTCAGCGGGATGGTCGGCCGGGACGGTGTCCTCGACCGCCGCGCGTTCCCCCGGCAGCTCCGCCAGGGAGCCCTCGACCTCGCGCCAGACCCGGCCGAGCGCGATGCCGAACACGCCCTGGCCGCCCTGGAGCAGGTCGATCACCTCGTCGGCCGAGGTGCACTCGTAGACGCTGACGCCGTCGCTCATGAGCGTGATCTGCGCGAGGTCGGCGACCCCGCGGTCACGCAGATGTTGCACGGCCGTGCGGATCTGCTGCAACGACACCCCGGTGTCGAGGAGCCGCTTGACGACCTTGAGGACCAGGATGTCGCGGAAGCTGTAGAGACGCTGGGAGCCGGAGCCCTGCGCGGCTCTTATCGTGGGCTCGACGAGGCCCGTGCGCGCCCAGTAGTCGAGCTGCCGATAGGTGATCCCGGCCGCGGAGCATGCCGTCGGCCCGCGGTATCCGATGTCGCCCGGCAGCGCCGCGGGCTGTTCGTCGAAGAGCAGACCCTGCTCCCCGGCACGCTGCCGCGCGCTTTCGCGCCGCACCGGATCTTCCTGGCCGGCCGTCTTTCCCTCGCCGCTGCTGACCGCCACGCGGACCTCCGGCTTTCTCTCATCCCGTGGCCTGATCTGGGGGTACGTGTAGCGCGGCCACGGGTTTCACTTGCACCGTAGGACCGCGACCATGCTCAGTCAACGATCCGGCTCGGCGCGTCGTGAAGCGTAAATGCACTGAAATACCTACCCCGCCCGGCCGAAGTCCTCGGGAGTGATCGTGTCAAGAAACTCCCTGAACTTCTCCACCTCGTCCTCCTGGTCATCCGGGATGATCACCCCGGCCTCCTGGACGACCTCTTCGCTGGCGAAGATGCGCGCCCCGGTGCGCAGGGCGAGCGCGATCGAGTCGGACGGCCGCGCGCTCACCTCCACGCCGTTGGAGAACACCAGGTCGGCGAAGAAGATGCCGTCACGCAGGGCGACGATGTTGACAGCCCGCAGGCCCACCCCCAGCGCGCTCAGCACGTCTCGGAAGAGGTCATGGGTGAGCGGCCGCGGCGGAGGCTCCTCTGCCTGGGCCAGAGCGATGGCCGTGGCTTCCGTCATGCCAATCCATATAGGAAGGAACCGCTCCCCGTGTGCCTCCTTCAGCAAGACGATCGGCTGATTTGTGGGCATTTCAACCCGAACGCCCACAACCTCCATCTGCAACACGGGCTGCTCCGTATTCCTGACCGGTGACCCGGCACAGCTATTTGGTCGTTGCTTCTGCTGACTGGCTTCTGCATTTCAACGTAACACCCGGCGGGCCTGGAATGTGCCCCCGCCTCCCAGCTCGCTACGGTCTCAGCGCCCCAGCACGGACCGGACGCCCGTGCGCACAAGGGATGCATGCAGGTCGAGCAGGAGCGCGGAAAGCTCCCTGGCCACCTCGTCGGCCTCGCCGATCGCACCGGGGGCGCGCCGCTTGAGTATGGGTGCGACGGTCTGCTCGACCAGGCCGCACTCGCGCTCGGCCGCCGCCTTGACCGCCCGCAGGTGGCGGGCGCGCAGGCCGAAGCGGGCCAGGGCGCCGACGGTGCGCGCCACCGTGAGCGCCTCCTCGTCGTAGCGACGGGCCACCGGGGCGAGCAGGCCGTAATCCTCCAGCTCGGCAAGGGTCTCCTCGTCGATGCTCGCGGCCTCGATCAGCTCGGCCCGGCTGAGCCTGATCTCCTGTTTGTCGTTGCCCTGGAGGGCGCGGGGGCGGCCGAAGCCCTCCGCCATCTTGTCCTTGATCACCCGCAGCGGCAGGTAGTGGTCGCGCTGCTCGGTGAGGATGAAGCGCAGCTGCTCCACGTGCAGGTGCGTGAACTTGCGGTAGCCGGACGGGCTGCGCTCGGGCTCGATCAGCCCTTCCCCCTCCAGGAAACGGATCTTGGAGACGGTGACATCGGGGAACTCGCCCTGCAGGAGCCCGAGCACCTCCCCGATGCTCATGTGCGAGCGTGCCGCCTGCGACGTCATGCGCGCTCCTCCCCTTGCCGCATGGTCACGCACGAGACGGCGTCCGCCGGTCGCCCGCTTCGCCCCCTCATGCCCCGGAGCTGCCCCGCATCAGGAAGACAAGGCGGAACTTGCCGATCTGCACCTCGTCTCCGGAGTGCAGGGGAACCTCTTCGATCCGCTCCCTGTTGACGTAGGTGCCGTTGAGGCTGCCCACGTCGCGCACGGAGAACTGGCCGCCGCGGTGGCGGTAGAACTCGACGTGGCGGCGGGAGACGGTGATGTCGTCGAGAAAGATGTCACTCTCCGGATGGCGCCCGGTCGTGGTCAGGTCCTTGTCGAGCCGGAAGCGGCTGCCCTGGTTGGGCCCCCTGGTCACCGTGAGCAGCGCCGCGCCGGGCGGCAACTGCTCGACCAGCGCCCGCTCGGCCAGGAGCATGTCGCCTGTCTCAGCCTCATACGCCTCGATTCCCGCCACCGAGATCGTCGATGTGGTGTCCCCGGAGACCTCGAGTCTGGTCAGCGGTGACCCACAGCGGGAACAGAAACGGGCATCCTCGGGGTTGGCGTGCCCGCACTGCGTGCAGTAGACGCTCGGCATCGATCGGCTCGGCCTCCTACCGCGAAGACGCGGCGACGGTGCTCTGGAGCGCGCCTCGCTTCGCTTTTTCAAGTTTGCGAATGCCGCAACTTACGCTGATCAGCGGCAAAGGTCAAGACGGGGGCGCTGGACTGTGGTCAGGACGCAGACAAAGTTACCGTCGCCCCCGCCCTGCGGTCCATGCCGCCGCGCGTTTCTACATTACGATCTTGCGGGACCGTCTGCGCACATCGCGGGCGAGCCGTTCTCCCGCGGCGCGCCGCGGGCTCACGTGGCGGCCTGTTCCACGATGCGGGCCCAGCGTTCGAGCAGCGCCTGCGCGCCGTCCACGTCGGGGGCCTCGGCCCACAGGTCAGTGACGGGCTCGGCGGCGGCCGGCAGCACCAGCACCCAGCTGCCGTCGTCGCGGGCCACCCGCACCCCGTCGGTGGTGTCGATGCGGCGGCCCCCCGGCTCGGCCTCGGCCGCCTCGATGACCGAGCGCATCACGGCGCCCTTGGCCGCCCACGGCGTCGGCACCGTCCGCCTGAGCAGCTTCACCTCCGGGATCCTCGCATCGATCTGGCTGAGCGACAGGCGGGTGCGGGCGACCAGGCCGAGCAGGCGGAGGAACGCGGCCAGCCCGTCGATCGCGGGGCTGAACTCCGGCACCACGAAGCCGCCGCGCCCGTCGGCCGCGAAAATCATGTCGGGGCCGGCGGCGGCCGAGGTGAGGGCGTCGAGCGCGGTGGACGTCCACTGCACCTGCACGCCGTGGAAGCGGCACACCTGCTCGGCGACCCTGGTCGTGGTGACGGGCAGGGCCACCTGGCCGCTCCTGCGTTCGGCGGCGACGAGGTCGAGCACGACGAGCAGGGCGCGTTCCTCACTGATGAGCTGGCCCATCTCGTCGACCAGGGCGATGCGCTCGCCGACCGGGTCGAACCTGACGCCGAAGGCGGCCCGGGAGGAGCTGACCAGCTCGGACAGGCGTTGCAGGTCACGCCGCCGCCCGGCGAGCGTCTCGGTGGGCGAGACGTCGTCGAGGCGGGCGTTGACGGTGAGCACCTCGACGCCGACCCGGCCGAGCAGCGTGGGCAGCACCAGCGAGGAGGTGCCGCCCGCGCAGTCGACGACGACCTTCATGTCCTTGACCCCGGTCACGCCGGCGTGACGCAGCAGTTCGTGGGTGTAGTCCTCGACGGCCCTGGCCGGGTAGGCGAGTTCCGCGATCTCCCCGGGGAAGGCGCGGCGGAACTCCTGGCGGGAGAAGACCCGCTCCAGCTTGCGCTGGGCGGCCGGGGGCAGGTCGGCGCCGCGGTCGTCCATGATGACGATGTCCACGCTCTGCGGGTCGCCCGGCGTGGTGCGCAGCGCGATCCCGCCGGCCGCCGGCCCCCTGGCGGTGTGGAAGCGGGCCACCGGCAGCGGGGCCGCCTCCAGATCGAGCACGTTGATCGCGCCGGCGGTGAGCGCGCCGATGACGGCCCGCTTGAGCGCCCTGGCGGCCAGGGAGCAGTCGCGCGAGGTGACGACGTGCTCGCCCTTCTTGAGGGTGGTGGCGTACGCGCTGGCCAGGCGGACGCACAGCTCGGCGGTGATCTCGACGTTGACCAGGCCGCTGACCCCCCTCGGGCCGAAGAGGTTGCGCTGGCCGCGCGACTCCCAGATGACGCTGGTGTTGACGACCGCCCCGGCCTCGATGGTCTTGAACGGGTAGACCCTGACGCCGCTGGAGACGTACGCCTCCGCCTCGATGACGCATTCGTCGCCGATGACGGAGTTCTCCTCGATGCGGGCGCCGGCCATCACGTCGGTGCTCTTGCCGATGACGCAGCCCCGCAGGTGGGCGCCGGGGCCGAGGTAGACGTTGTCGTGGACGACCGCGCGGTGCAGGAAGGCGCCCTCGCGGACGACGACGTTGTTGCCGAGCACGGTGTACTCGCGCAGCTCGGCCCCCGCCTCGACCTTGGCGTAGTCGCCGATGAGCAGCGGGCCCTTGAGCACGGCGTCGGGGTCGACCGCGGCGGAGTCGGCGACCCAGACCCCCGGCGAGAGCTCGAAGCCGCCGATGTCCACCGCGACCCTGCCGGACAGAGCGTCGGCGTGGGCCTTGAGATAGCTCTCGTGGGTGCCGACATCCTCCCAGTAGCCGTCGGCCACGTAGCCGTAGATGGCCGCGCCGCTGGCGAGGAGGGCGGGGAAGACGTCAGAGGACCAGTCGACGGGCTCCCCTGTGGCCACGGCGTCGAGCACCTCGGGCTCCATGACGTAGACGCCGGTGTTCACGGTGTCGGAGAAGACCTGGCCCCAGGTGGGCTTCTCCAGGAAACGCTGCACCCTGCCCTCGTCGTCGACGATGATGATCCCGAATTCGAGCGGATTCGGCACGCGTTTCAGCCCGATGGTCACCAGGGCGGCGTTCTCGCGATGGAACCGGATCATGTCCGTTAAGTCGATGTCCGTCAGCGCGTCACCGGAGATGACCAGGAAACGATCGTCGCGGAGGCGGTCGGCGGCGTTCTTGACGCTGCCCGCGGTGCCGAGGGGCAGGTCCTCGGTGGCGTACTGGAGGTTCATGCCGAGCTCGTCGCCGTCGCCGAAGTAGGTGCGCACGAGAGCGGCCAGGAACTGGACGGTGACCACCGTCTCGGTGATGCCGTGCCGCTTGAGCAGGCGCAGGACGTGCTCCATGATCGGGCGGTTGGCCACGGGGAGCAGGGGCTTGGGCTGGTTGGCGGTCATCGGACGCAGCCGAGTGCCCTCCCCGCCTGCCATGACGACCGCCTTCACCCGATCACTCCTTCTTGGCCGAGGTTACGAGCCGGCGCACCTGTACCACATACAGCACCCCCGCCCACCAGTACAGGCCCGTTCCCCATAGTGCGAACGCCCACCCGACAATTCGGGCTATATCGGCATACCACCCAGTGTGGGAGGCAAGGAAGAGGAGAGGGAAGGCGTACATGAGATTGAACATGGCGGCCTTGCCCAGGAAATGCACTTGAAGTGCCTTATAGCCATGTTTGCGAAGTACAGGGAAGGAACACGCGACGAAGAGCTCGCGACCGACGATGACCACCACCAGCCACCACGGGATGACGTCGCGCAGCAGCAGCGCGAAAATGGTGGCGAAGACGTAGAGCTTGTCGGCGGCCGGGTCGATGATCCGGCCCAGCCTGCTCGTCTGGTTGAACGCCCGGGCGATCTTTCCGTCGAGCCAGTCGGTGAACCCGGCGACCGCGAGGATCCCGATGGCCCACCCGTCCGCCTTGGGCCCCAGAACCAGCCAGAGGAACACGGGGACGCCCAGGAGGCGCAGGAAGCTCAGCAGGTTAGGAACCGTCCAGATCCGGTCCTCGGCGGAAGTATCGCTCACGCAGCAGACCCTACTGCGTGGAACTCCAACACAGCGGTCCCGCCCGAACTCCCTTCCTGGCCGGCCCCCGCGGTCTCGGCGGCAGTCCGGAGAACCCGCCGGCCGCTCACACCCGAGCGCCTGCTCACCGGCCTGGTGCGGGCCCGACGAGCCGCGCGGCACCGCCTCCGCGGGCCGCCGGAGCAGGATCGTCAGACGCGGAGGAAGGCGTGGGTGGAACCGAGGGGTTCGAACCCGAGCCTGCCGTAGAAGTCTTTCGGCCAGTCGGCCTCGTCGGCCACCAGGAAGATCAGCTCGGCGGTCTCCGCCGCCTCCGCGAGCAGCGCGGTCATCAGGGCCCGCGCATGGCCCTTGCCCCGGTGCGGCTCGCCGGTGAAGACGCTCTCGATCTGGGCCACCCCGCCGTCGACGTACAGGTCGGCCCTGGCGGCGATCTCCCCGTCCTCCCCGTCCTCCCCGTCGCCGGCGCGGACCCCGCGGAAACCCACCATGCCCGCCCCGCGCAGCCGGCGCTCCACGCGCCGGGCGAGCCCGTCGATCACGTCGTCCGGCGCCTGCGGCAGCACCTGGCGCCAGTCGCGGCGCAGCACGGGCAGCAGCTCCGGCAGCTCCAGCCGGTCGGCCGGGGGCGGGTCGTGGGGGATCCCGCCGCGGTAGGCCATGATCAGATTGGTCTCGTGCTCGTAGCCGGCGGCGGCGAAAGCGGGCGCGAGGGTGGTGCCGAGCCGGTCGTCGTCCACGCACACCAGCCGGTGGGCCCGCTCGGCGAGCACCTCGTCGGCCGCCCGCAGCAGCTCTCCGGCATCCGGGTCGCCGGACCAGACGATCAGCTTGTTGTCGTCGTAGGAGCCGGGGAAGCGGTCGTCCAGCACCGCGAACCCGCCGGGGACCGGCACCTCGACGGATGCCCTGCGCCGGGCGAAGGCGTGGGTGAAGCCGATGGCACGGGCCAGGTCTCCCGGCGGGGCGGCGCCGGCGGGCTCGCCCATCAGCCGCGCACGGCCGTCAGGAACGCCCAGATGAGAGCCGGGTCCTTCACCCCCGGCGACGTCTCCACGCCGCTGGACACGTCGACCCCCCACGGCTCGGCGGCCGCGATCGCGTCGGCGACGTTGCCCGGGGCGAGGCCGCCCGCCAGCAGCCACCGGCCGGACGGCCGGCCGCGCACGGCCGCCCACTCCCAGGGCAGGCCGGATCCGGCGTGCGGCGCGTCGACGATGAGCAGGTCCTCGTCGAAGGCGCCGCACCGCAGGTCGGCCTCCGCGTCGACGGCCCTGACCAGGCGCACGCCGAGGTCCTTCAGAGCGGTGAAGTCGCCGTGCGGATGCCTGCCGTGCAGCTGCACGGCCCGAACCCCGGAGGCCAGCGCGGCCGCGCGCACCGTCTCGGGGTCTTCGCCGCGGAACACCCCGACGGTGAGCACGTGGCCGGGAACGAGCGCGGCCAGCTCGGCCGCCCGCTCGACGGTGATCCTGCGGGGGCTGCGGGTCATGACCAGCCCGACGGCGTCGGCTCCCGCCTCGACGGCGGCGGCAACGTGCTCGGGCTCGGTCAGCCCGCAGATCTTCACGTACACACTCCCGACCTTAGCGGCGGCGGCCGCCCTCAGGCGACCGCGCCCGTCGCGCGGCCAGGACGCGCCGGCGACGGCCCCGGCAGGATGTGCCACCCACCGGACGGGACGCCGGCCGGCCCCGCGGCGGGCCCCAGGCGCCCAGCCGCGGGGCCGCTGGCGGGCGCCCTACCGCGAGGGTCGGTGCGGGCGCTCAGCATCGAGGCGGTGGCCCGGCGCTCAGCCGCGGGGCGGGCGTACGGGGCGGAAGGAGGCGTCGACGAGGCCGGTGCGGTGGGCGACGACGGCGGCCTGGATGCGGTTGCGCAGACCCAGTTTGTCCATCGCCGCCGCGATGTGGGTCTTGACGGTGGTGACGCCCACATGCAGCTTCTCGGCGATCTCCGCGTTGGACAGGCCCGCCCCCACCAGGGCGAGCACCTCGATCTCCCGCTCGGTCAGCCCGGCGGGCGGGGCGGGCGCGACGTGCTCCTCCCCCGCGGCCAGGAACCGCTCCACGACCCTGCGCAACACCGACGGCGCCAGAAGTTGCTCCCCGGCCGCCGCGCGGCGCACGGCGTCGACCATGCGCTCGGGGTCGTCGTCCTTGACCAGGAACCCGACCGCGCCGGCCCGCAGGGCGGCGTAGACGTTGGCGTCCTCGGCGAACGTCGTCAGCACCACGATCCTCACCCCCGGACGGGCCCTGAGCACGCGTTTGATCGCCTCCAGGCCGTCGACCTTGGGCATGCGCAGGTCCATGAGGATCACGTCGGGCACGTGACGTTCGGCCAGCCGCACCGCCTCGGTGCCGTCGACGGCCTCGCCGACCACCTCCATGTCGCCCGCGGCCTGCAGCAGCATGCGCACGCCCGCGCGGACGAGCGCCTGGTCGTCGGCGATCAGCACGCGGATCACGCGACGCTCCCCTGGGACAGGCGCGCGGGCAGGCGGGCGGCCAGGAGCCAGCCGCCCTCGCCGTCGGGGCCGGCGGAGAGCGTGCCGCCGAGGGCGCGGACGCGTTCGCGCATGCCGGCCAGCCCGCGCCCGGAGGAGGGCAGGCGCTCGATGTCGGTGGGCGGCCGGCCGTTGCGGATCTCCACGGAAAGTCCGTCGCCTGACGGGATGACGCTGACGCGGACCTGCGTGCCTGGTCCGGCGTGTTTGAGCACGTTGGTGAGTCCTTCCTGGACGATACGGGCGGCGGAGGCGCGGGCGATGAGCGGAGTGCGGTCGGCGGCCGGGTCGAGGTCGAGGTCGACGTCGAGGCCGGCGGCGGCCATGCGTTCGGCCGACTCGCGGATGACGTCGGCGGGGTTGGCCAGCAGGCCGGGCTGCCTGTCGGGGTCGCGCAGCAGGTCGAGCAGCTCGCGCAGGTCCTGCAGCACCTGGTGGCCGGCGTCGCGGATGTCGGTGAGGGCGTCGGCGACGGGGCCGTCGGGCGCGGCGTAGCGGGCGGCGCCGGCGCGCAGCACCATGGCGCCGACGTGGTGGGCGACGATGTCGTGCACGTCGCGGGCGATGCGCTCGCGTTCGGCCAGCTGGTCGGCCCGCACCTGCGCGACGGCCGCGCGGGCGGACTCCTCGGCGCGCAGCCGTTCAGCGGCCAGTGCGGCCTGCCTCATGCCGAGGTAGCGGCCGATCGCGATCGGCGTGGCCACCAGCGTCATCAGCACGCCGGCGCGGAACGGGGTGATCTCGGTCTCGTGGCCGACCACGGCGATCGCGGTGAGCAGGCAGCCGGTCAGGTACGCGGCCGCGACCCATGCCCACGACCCCACCCGCATGGAGAACACGCCGATCGCGGTGAGGGTGAGGATCACGCAGGTGTTGACCGTGTTGTTCAGGTACGTGTCGGCGGAGACGAGCAGCACGCCCTGCAGCAGGAACACCAGTCCCGGCAGCCGCCTGGCGATGCCCAGCGACAGGCCGCCCACGACGGCCAGCAGCCCGACCACCCAGACGGGCTGCGCGCCCAGATGCCAGGAGCTCCACGTGCTGAGCACGGTGATGGCGACCCCGCCGGCGGCGAGCAGCGCGTCGGGCGTGACGTCGCGCTCCTCCAGCCGCCCCGCCGTGCTGCGCAGGTAGGCGCCGAGCACGGCGGGGAAGACCGGCAGGAGGACGGAGTACATCCAGGTGTTGGCGCTCGGCGCGATGCCGGGGTCGGCGATGTTGCACGCGGTGGCGAGGATCGTGACGGCCACGGCCGCGGTGGTGGCCCGCAGGCCGGAGCGGTGCCCCACCACGCCGAGCGCGACGCAGATGAGGATCTGCGCGGTGTTGGAGGTGAACGAGCCGATCTGGTCGGTCACCATGAGCAGCGCGGCCAGATAGAAGGTGACGGTCACCGGCCGGTGCCGGACGAGCCCCATGGGCAGGCCCGCCAGCAGCGCCATCGGAAGGTTCATCTCGGCGGGCAGGAACTCGGTGTCGCCCGCGTGCGCCGTCGTCAGCAGATCGAGGCCCACGCCGGAGACGGCGAGCAGGACATCGAGAGGGACACCGCGCCAGCGCATGCGCACAACGGTATCCGCCCAGCATGGAAGGCCGGTCCTTCCCTTGGACGGCTCCGCCTCCTCCTACTGGCCGCACATCCGCCCGGAGGACGGAGCGACCTATCAAGATCTTGCCCCTAAAGTCGTGCCATGTCGAACGACAGCGCACTCTTCCTAGGCCAGTTCCTGCGCGCCCCCTCCAAGATCGGCGCGGTCGCCCCGAGTTCGCGCCGGCTCGCGGCGAACGTCTGCGCGCCGATCCCCGAGCGGGGCGAGCCGACCGTGGTGGAGCTGGGGCCCGGCACCGGCCCGTTCACCGCGGAGATCCAGCAGCGGCTCGCCGGGCGGGGCCACCACCTCGCCGTCGAGGTCAACGACCTGATGGCGCAGCTGCTCGCCGAGCGCTTCCCCACCGTGGACGTGGCGCACGCCGACGCGGCCCGGCTCGGCGAGTTGCTGCGCGAGCGGGGGCTGCGGCAGGCGGACGTGGTGGTCAGCGGGCTGCCGTGGGCGGCGTTCCCGGAGGAGACGCAGCGTGACCTGCTCCGTGCCGTGACGTCGGCGATGAGCCCGGTGGCGGCGTTCACCACGTTCTCCTACGTGCACGCCATCCCGCTCAGCTCGGCCCGGCGCTTCCGCGCGCTGCTGGCCGAGCGTTTCGAGGAGGTCGTGCCGGGGCGTACGGTGTGGCGCAACCCGCCCCCGGCCTTCGTGTTCCACGCGCGGCGGCCTCGACCCTGATCAGAACATGATTCTACGATGGCGCGATGGATTTCACCCTTCCCGAGAGTGCCCTCGCCGTCCAGCGCGGCATCGGCGGCATATGCTCCCGATACGACCTCGGCTACTGGCAGCGGTGCGAGGACGACAAGCGCTGGCCTGAAGAGGTCTGGGACGAACTGGCCAAGGGCGGCTGGCTGGGCCTGGCGGTCCCGGAGGAGCACGGCGGCGGCGGGGAGGGGCTGCTGGAGCTGGCGGTGGCCACGGAGACGCTCTCGGCGTCGGGCGCGGCGGGCGGGTCGGCGTTCACGTACGTGCTGACTCCCGGCTTCGGCGCGCTCACGATCGACCGGCACGGCAGCGCCCGGCAGCGGGCGGAGCTGCTGCCCAGGCTGGCCACGGGCGAGGTCGAGACCTGCTTCGCGCTGACCGAGCCGGACGCCGGATCCAACTCGCTGGCGATCACCACGTCGGCCCGGCGCGACGGCGGGGACTTCGTGGTCAACGGGCAGAAGATCTGGATCACCGGCGTGCAGCGGGCCACCTGGATGCTGCTGGTGACCAGGACGGTCCCGGCCGCGGAGGCGCGCCCGCGCAGCCACGGGCTGACGGTGCTGCTGGTGAACGTGCCCGAGGCGGTCGCCGCTGGACGCCTGTCCTACCGGCCGATCCCCAAGATGGGCGCGAACACGACGCCGTCGAACATGGTGTTCATCGACGACCTGCGGGTGCCCGCCTCCAAGGTGATCGGTGAGGTGGACCAGGGCGTGGCGGTGTTGTGGGACATCCTCAACCCCGAGCGCGTGCTGCTGGCCGCCTCGGCGCTCGGCACCGCGGAGGTCGCGCTGCGGGTGGCCGTCGGCTATGCCAAGGAGCGGGAGGTGTTCGGCCGGCCGATCGGCGCCAACCAGGCGATATCCTTCCCGCTGGCACAGGTCAAAGCCAAGATCGAGCTGGCCAGGTTGATGATCTACAAGGCCGCGTGGTGCTTCGACCGGCGGCTGCCGTGCGGCACCGAGGCCAACATCGCCAAGCTCACGGCGTCGCAGGCGGCCTGGGAGGCGGCCGACGCGGCGTTCCAGACGCACGGCGGGATGGCCTACTCCCACGAGTATCCGGTCGCGAGACTGCTGACCGACGCCAGGATCGCGAAGGTCGCACCTGTGACCGAGGAGCTTTTGCTCAACTACCTCGCGACCCAGGTGCTCGGGCTCCCCCGCAGCTTCTAGCGGCCAGGCCTGGCCGGTCCGGCCGGCCGCGAAAGCGTGGAGCGCCGGCGCCCGCCCGTTCCGGCGCGTTCGCGCCGCTCGTCCACCAGGCCATCGCCGCGCGCTTTCTCCTCCTTCGTTGCCGTACGGCGTGCGCCGGACGCCCTGCGAGGCTCTCAGCTCCGCGTCCGCCGGGGCGGCGTTCTCGGCCTCGGCGAACAGTGCCTGCCGGTGCCGGCGCGGCCGTCTGGTCGACCTTCGCGCTGCGCCTACCCGCGCGGGCGGCAAGCACACCCGGCCTACCCGCGCGGGGGCGGCAAGCACACCCGGCGCTCAGCCGAACGACGGCGGCCGCTTCTCCCGCAGGGCGCGCACGCCCTCGGTCACGTCGGGCCCGGTGAAGCCGAGGAACTCCATGGCGAGGGAGGCGTCGAACGACGGCCCTGCCAGGCGCAGCCAGTTGTTGAGCGAGTATTTCGTCAGCCTGATCGCCTCCTGGGCGCCGGCGGCGAGCCGGACCGCGATCTCCATCGCCCTGTCGTGCACCTGGTCGTCGTCGACGCAGAGGCTGACCAGCCCCATGCGCTCGGCCTGTTCGCCCGTCACGGGCTCGCACAGCAGCAGGTGGTATTTCGCCTTGGCCAGCCCGCACAGCAGCGGCCAGACGATCGCGGCGTGGTCGCCCGCGGCGACGCCGAGCCTGGTGTGACCGTCGATGATCCGCGCGGTGCGCCCGGCGACGGAGATGTCGGCCAGGAGCGCGACGGCGAGCCCGGCGCCGACGGCGGGGCCCTGGATGGCCGAGACGATCGGCTTGGAGCAGTTGAGGACGTTGTAGACGATGTCACGGGCCTCGGCGAAGACGCGCAACCTGGTGGCGTGGTCGCGGGTCATCTCCTCGATCATGGACAGGTCGCCTCCGGCGGAGAACGCCGTGCCCTCTCCCCGTACGAGCACGGCCCTGACGCCGTCGTCGCGGTCGGCGTCGCGCCAGACCTCGCCCAGCTCGCGGTGGGCGGCGGCGTCGACGGCGTTGAGCCGGCCGGGCTCGCTGATCGTGACCCGCAGCACGCCGTCGGCCGGGGTGTCGATCTTCAGCTTGGTGTAGGTCACAGCGCCTCTCGCAGCCGCCCCGCGATGTGGTCGCGGGCCTCGCCCGCCTGGTCGAACAGGCCGGGCAGGCCGAAGAAGTTGTGCACCGCACCGTCGAACCTGCGCAGCTCGACCGGCACGCCCGCCTCCGACAGGCGCTGCGCGTAGCTCTCGCCCTCGTCGCGGAGCACGTCGTATTCGGCCGTCACGATGGTGGCGGGCGCCAGGCCGGCGACGTCGGGCAGGCGCAGCGGGGACAGCCGCGGGTCGGCCGGGTCGGCGTCGGGGGCGTACTGGCGGGCGAACCACGCCATCTCCTCGGCCTCCAGCCCGAAGCCCTTGGCGAACCCCGTGTAGCTGGGCGTCTCCATCGCCACGTCGAGCACCGGATAGACGAGCACCTGGTGGGCCAGCCGGAGCCCGGCGTCGCGCGCCTGCCATGCGGCGACGGCCGCGAGGTTGCCGCCCGCGCTGTCGCCGACGACGGCCACGCGGCCGTTGCTCTGGTAGAAGGCGGGCCTGGCGAAGATGTCGCGCACGACCGTCCACGCGTCGTCGGCGGCGGCCGGGAAGGCGTGCTCGGGGGCCAGCCGGTAGTCGACGGACACGACCACCGCACGGGTGCGGATGGCCAGGTCGCGCCCCAACGCGTCGTTGCGCTTGACGCTGCCGAGGACCCACCCGCCCCCGTGGAAGTAGACCACGACGGGCAGCGGGCCGTCGCCGGGGTCGGCGCGGTAGACGCGGATCGGCACGCCCTCGGCGCGCTCGTCGCGGACGAACGGCAGCTTGGTGAGCGGACCGCGCTGGGCCGCCAGGCCGTCATGTGCGCGCAACTCCTGGATTTCGGCCAGGTCGAGCGTGGCCGGATCGGCGCCCAGATCCGACGGATGGACGGCGATGTAGTCCCGCGACTGAGGGTGCAGCGGCATGATCGCAGCCTAGCGGGCCGCCTCCATGAACGCATCGAAGAGCCGCCCCTCGAGATCGCGCTCGGGATGCCATTGAACGCCCACCCCGAACCTGTGGCCCTGCACCTCGATGCCCTCGACGATCTGGTCGTCGGCCCAGGCCACGGCGAGCAGCCCGGTGCCGAGGCGGCGGACGGACTGGTGGTGCGGCGCGACGACCTCGACCCGGTCGCCGATCGCCTTGCCGAGCTTGCTGGACACGCTGACCTGGAGCGTGTGGGGTGTGCCCGGCTCGGCGTGACGGTGGTTGCCGAGCACCTCGGGCAGCCAGGGGATCAGCGTGCCGCCCTGGGCGACGTTGAGCACGTGCATGCCCCTGGCGATGGCCAGGATCGGCACGTCGGCCTTGACCGCCGCCCTGGCCAGGGCCAGCTCGAAGCGGTCGCGGTGCGGCTGCCCCTCGGGGACCCGGTCGTCGCGCTCGCCGTTGTAGGCGGAGGCGTCCACCTCGACCCCTCCGGCGAGGACCACCCCCCGCAGGCCGCGTACGTAGTCGTCGACGGCGTGCAGGCCGAGCGGCGGGAGCACCACGGGCGCGCCCCCGGCCCGGTCGACCGCCTTGGCGTAGGAGGGCGGCGAGAGCACGGCCTCCCGCACCCAGTCGCTCCAGCGGGCGGCCTCGAAGTAGGCGGTGATACCGATCAGCGGACGGGACATGCGATCTCCAGGGGCATGGTGGAGTTCGTGCGGCCACCAGCCGGTCGAGGTGACGGCTACATGCCCATCATGGCGCACAGTCTTTCCGATATGTCACCCCTCCTCAAGATCCCCTCCCGCCACGTGCCTCCCACGCGGCCCGGGGTGGCGGAGGGGCCCGCGCTCGTGGCGGAGCACCGCGAAGGCCGGAGGGCGGCCATCCGGCTCATTCCATAGATGAATGCGACTTTTGTTCACGATTATTGCCCGATAAACCGAGAAATATCGTACGGCCAGCGCTGCCCGAGATTCTGCTTCGCACCTTATTGGAGGGAAATGGTTGTGACGCGTCATCGGTGGTGTAAGACTCTTTTGCGAGCGCAGCAGAGGTGCCGGGGAGGGACGTGCGCTCATCACCCGGAACCGTCAGGGAGGTGAACGGCAAGACCGGAATGCGTTTCCGGTCACAAGTGGGGTGGGTATATGTCGTTGAATCCGCGCCTGGTCAAGGAGAGTTTCTCCGTCATCGAGCCGGTGGCCGAGCAGGCCACGGCCTACTTCTACGGCCGGCTTTTCGCTGAGAATCCACACCTGCGAGGCATGTTCCCGCCGGCCCTGGACGTCCAGCGCGACCGGTTGTTCAGCGCGTTGACCAGGATCGTGTGGAGCCTGGACAGCCCGGACAGCATGGCGGCGTTCCTCGGCCAGATGGGCAGGGATCACCGCAAGTACGGCGTGGTCGCCGGCCACTACACGGCCGTCGGCAAGGCGCTGCTCGCCACGGTCCGCCGCTTCGCCGCCGACGTCTGGAGCCCCGAGATCGAGGAGGCCTGGGTGACGGCGTACGCGGCCGCCGCCAAGATGATGATCGACTCGGCCGAGGCCGACGCGGGGGTCTCGCCCGCCTGGTGGCTGGCCGAGGTGGTCGGCCACGAGCTGCGCCACCAGGACATCGCCGTCATCACGCTGCGGCCCGCGCAGCGGCTGCCGTACACGTCCGGACAGTACGTCACCGTGCAGACGGCGCGCTGGCCCCGCGTGTGGCGCACGTTCTCCATCGCCAACGCGCCGCGCCAGGACAACACGATCAGCCTGCACGTGCGCTCGGTGCCCGGCGGCTGGGTGTCGACGGCCCTGACCAGGCACACGCGCGTCGGCGACACGGTCATGCTGGGGCCGCCGATGGGCACGATGACACCGCGCGAGCAGAGCGTGCGCGACGTGCTGTGCGTGGCGGGCGGCACGGGCCTGGCGCCGCTGAAGGCGATCGTCGAGTCCATCATCGCCTCCGGCCGCCGGCCCGCCATCCACCTGCTGCACGGCGCCCGCACCGCCGGCGAGCTGTACGACCTGCCCGACCTGATCAGGATGGAGTCGGCCTTCCCGTGGCTGCGGGTCATGCCCGTGGTGTCGGACCAGCCGTCGTACGACGGGATGCGCGGCCGCCTGCCCGACGTCACCCGGCGTTTACGCTCCTGGACCGAGCACGACGTGTACGTCTGCGGCCCGTCGCCCATGGTCAACGAGACGGTCCGCTGCCTGCAGCGCGACGGCGTGCCGATGGCGCGGATCCACCGCGACGTCGTACACGCGGAACGATGAGGGGGCCCGATCGGCGATCAGGAGGTTGACAGCGGCGGCGGAACGGTGCCATCTGGAACTGACACGCCAAGTGGAGGTGGACTGTGCCATCCCCCGCCAGGCGCCGAGGAATCGGCGGGCTCTTGTCCGTACCGGCCGTCGTCGCCGCGACGCTCCTCCTCACCTCCTCCTCCCCCGCCGCCGCGGCGGTCCCGCTGACCGAGATCGGGTCCGACGCGTACGCCAACGCCGCCAGCCAGCACGGCACCCAGGCCGGGCCCGACACCTTCCAGTGGGGCTCGGCCATCGTGACCGCGCACCAGTCCGGCAGGTTCTTCGACGGCGGCGCCACCGGTATCGCGTTCGCCGCCTCGCCCGACAACGGCGGCACCTGGACGAAGGGGGTGCTGCCCGGGATCACCACGTTCGGCGGCGGCGCCCACGACCGGGTCAGCGACCCGTCGGTGGCCTACGACGCCCGGCACCGCGTCTGGCTGATCGCGTCGCTGGCGCTCTCGGAGCAGGGCGGGATCACCGGGACGGCGGTGCTCGCCAGCCGCTCCGCCGACGGCGGCCGTACCTGGGACGCGCCCGTCACGGTCGCCACGGCGGGCGAGCCCGGAGAGGCCAGAGAGGCCGGCGACGGGAGCGACCGCGGAGACGGCGGCGGCGGAGACGGCGGCGGCGGAGACGGCGGCGGCGGAGATCTGGACAAGAGCTGGATCGTCTGCGACAACACCCCGTCCAGCCCGTTCTACGGCCACTGCCACGCGACCTACGACGACCACGCCGCAGGCAACACGATCACGATGGCGCGTTCCTCCGACGGCGGCCTGACCTGGACAGTGACGGCCACCCCGGAGAACGGGCTCGGGGGGCAGCCGGTCGTGCGGCCTGACGGGGCCGTGGTGGTGCCGTACCTGAGCGACGAGGACGAGATCCGCTCCATCCGCTCCAGCGACGGCGGCGCGAGCTGGGAGCCCAGCGTGCTGGTCACGGCCGTGCGGCGGCACACGGTCGCGGGCGGGCTGCGAGCGGCGCCGCTGCCGTCGGCGGAGACGGACGCGACCGGCGCCGTGTACGTCGCCTGGCACGACTGCCGCTTCCAGTACCAGTGCTCCGGCAACGACATCGTGCTGAGCAGGTCCGCCACCGGCGAGGAGTGGAGCCACGTCATGCGGGCCACCAGCGACGGCGGCGACCACTTCATCCCCGGCCTGGGCGTCGACCGCGCCAGCGCGGGCGGCACCGTCCGGCTCGCGCTCACCTACTACCGCTACCCCGACGCCGCCTGCACCGCCGCCACCTGCCGGCTCACGGTCGGCTACACGTCCTCCACCAACGGCGGGGCCACCTGGGCGGCCCCTGAGGAGCTGCACGGGGCGATGCCGCTGGACTGGTTCGCGGACACCGCGCAGGGCCGCATGGCGGGCGACTACATCTCCACCTCGGTCGTCCCCGGCGGCCAGGCCCACGCGGCCTTCACGGTCGCGGCGCCGCCTTCGGGCGGGGCGTTCGACGTCCGCACCTACACCGTCACCGGCGGCCTGCCGATCACGGGCGGCGGCCCGGCCCCGATCTCCGTCGAGGTGGCCACCGCGATGGGCGAGGAAACACCGGACCCGCCCGCCACAGCCCGCTGACCACCCCGTACGCCACGGCCCCGCCGGCTCCCACGAGGGTGCGCCGGCGTCCGACGGCGGAACACGGCGGAACACGAAAGGGCTCGACGGAGCCCAGGCGCTCCGAGACGGTCGGACGGCGGTCCGGCGCGGGACGCGGCAGCGGGACCTGCGAAAGGATGGCGGCGGCCAGGGGGCGGGCGGTGCAAGGC
>NZ_SMKO01000177.1 GCF_004348685.1 Nonomuraea deserti
AGCCCGCACCGCCTCCTCAGCACGTCCACCCCGAGCCGCCTCACCACCCCCAGCCCGCACCGCCTCCTCAGCGCTTGCGGCGGTCGTGACGCTCGTGGACTCCGCCGCCTGGCCGTCGCTCCCGATCGGCGCGGTCTCCTCCGCCGACGAGGGCTCCTCCGCCGAGGACACCTGGTCCGGCTGGGGCCGCTCCACCGCACCGGCCTCACCGGCCTGCGGCACCGCAGCGGTCGCGTCACCGGGCTGAGGCCGCTCCCCCTCGGCGGGACGGGAGGCGTTCCCCACGGTGGCCGGATCATCGAGTCCGGGTCGAGTGTCGGTGGTGGCGCGCGCGGCCGGGACGGGCGCATCGGGAGCCGACCCGGGAGTGGCAGGCGTCTTGGGGGTCTCCGACTCGACCTTGGCATGGCGCGGCGGGATGGCGAGGCGCAGCACGTCGGTCAGGGTGCCCGCGTACCGGTCGGCGACGGCGCGGGCCAGCCCGGCGATCTCCGGCGTGAGCACGCGTTCAGGAGAGACCACACGTTCGAGAGGCGTGAGCCGCCCCTCGTGCTCGCTCTCCTCGACCCGCTCCAGCAGGAACCCGTCCACGAGCTTGCCCGCGAACCGCACCCTGACCCGCACGCCCGGCTCTGCCTTCTCGTGCATGGGAGCCGGGACCAGGTAGTCGAAGGAACGGTCGAGGTGCGGCAGCGGGCTGTCCACCACGATCCTCGCCACCGGCAGCTCGGGAGCGGGCACGGGAGCGCCTTTGGCGTCCTTGGACGACGCTGGAGGCCGCACGGCGTCGAGCGGCAGGAGGGCGTCGTCGGAGTCGGTCACGCCCTACGTCTACCAGACCTCACCACCCACGGCGTCCGCCGGCCGCACGCGGCACGAACGCCGGATGCCGCATCCCCTGGCAGGGAATGCGGCATCCGATTCACCAGTTGACCGGCCGTTCGGCCGTGGGCCCGACCAGGCGTCACAGCCCATCGCGCGACCGGAGCGCCGCCGGCCGGAGCCGTGGCTCTCCAGAGGGCATTCCGGCCATCTCCGCTTGGGGAACATGTGCCGGGCGGCACGCTCCAGGAACATCCGCCCGTACGCCGAACCAACCCCGGGCCCTGCGGAGCCCGGGGTTGGTTCGTCAAGTCATGCGGACCGGCGGTGTCCCGCGTCCGAGGCCGACCGGCCGGGGGAGCGGGACGCCCGGAGCGGCAGGCTCACATGCCGGCGGCGGTGCGCAGGGCCTCGGCGCGGTCGGTGGACTCCCAGGAGAAGCCCTCACGGCCGAAGTGCCCGTAGGCGGCGGTCTCCGAGTAGATGGGCCGCAGCAGGTCGAGGTCGCGGATGATGGCGGCCGGACGCAGGTCGAACACCTGGAGGACGGCCTCCTGGATCTTCTCCACGGCCACCTTCTCGGTGCCGAAGCACTCCACGAACAGGCCGACCGGCTTGGCCTTGCCGATCGCGTACGCCACCTGGACCTCGCACCGGTCGGCGAGCCCGGCGGCGACGACGTTCTTGGCGACCCAGCGCATCGCGTAGGCGGCCGAGCGGTCGACCTTGGACGGGTCCTTGCCGGAGAAGGCGCCGCCGCCGTGGCGGGCCATGCCGCCGTAGGTGTCAATGATGATCTTGCGCCCGGTGAGCCCGGCGTCGCCCATCGGGCCGCCGATCTCGAAGCGGCCGGTCGGGTTGACCAGCAGGCGGTAGCCCTCGGTGTCGAGGTCGAGCTCCGCGAGCACGGGGTCGACCACGTGCTCCTTGATGTCGGGCGTCAGCATCTCCTTGAGGTCGATCTCGGCGGCGTGCTGCGTCGAGACGACCACGGTGTCGAGCCTGATCGGCGTGTCGCCGTCGTATTCGATGGTGACCTGGGTCTTGCCGTCGGGACGGAGGTAGGGGACCGTGCCGTCCTTGCGCACCTGGGACAGGCGCAGGGCCAGCCGGTGGGCCAACGTGATCGGCAGGGGCATCAGCTCGGGGGTCTCGCGGCAGGCGTAGCCGAACATGAGGCCCTGGTCACCGGCGCCCTGGCGGTCGAGCTCGTCGTCGTCCTCGCCCTCGCGGTGCTCGTAGGCGGCGTCGACGCCCTGGGCGATGTCGGGCGACTGCGCGCCGATGGACACCGACACACCGCACGAGGCGCCGTCGAAGCCCTTGTGGGAGGCGTCGTAGCCGATCTCAAGGATCTTCTCCCGGATGACGCCAGGGATGTCGACGTAGGTCTCGGTGGTGACCTCGCCTGCGACATGGACCTGGCCGGTAGTGATCATCGTCTCGACGGCGACCCGGCTCTTCGGATCGTCTTTGAGCATGGTGTCGAGAATCGCGTCACTGATCTGGTCGGCGATCTTGTCCGGGTGGCCCTCGGTGACCGACTCGGAGGTGAACAGGCGACGTGACAACTCAGTGGCTCCTCATGCAGCGGCTGCTGACGTATGTACGGCTCAGGGCCGAACGGGCGGACCTGGGCTTCGCCGAAGTCTAGCCCTACCCGGCGCCCGGCCGCGAAGCCGCACACCGCATGTCGGGCATCACAGGTCGGGCAGTGGATCTGGGGGAAGGGTCTCCGGCGCGAAGACCTCCGCGTCGGCGGCCTTGATCACCGCGGTGTACTCCTCATCGAATTCGAACGCCATCGAGCCCAGCTCGATTATCGGTCCAGGCTGGATGGGGCCCAGCCTGGTGTGCCTCGGAAAGGACGCGAAAACCGCGACGGGCCGGTCGCTTCTGAGCGTCCTGGTGGCGAGCACCGAAATAGCCGCATCGGTGACCACGATGAGGAAATGTCCGCTTTCCGTCGTTCCCACCGAGTGCGCGGGGAAGACGTAGTGGAGCTCCCCTTGGTCGCCGAGCAATGTCCTACAACGATCCCTGACAGCAGAACCCACCGGCATTCCATCCCCCCTTGCCCCAAGTATCCGCAGGCGTATGGGGGTGTCGCAACATGCGATATCAAAATAGGCCTGGCACGCTTTGTACGTTCTTCCCCGCTCGCGTCCCTTATGCAACCGTTAGTACGGTCCCCGCTCAGCTGAGACGGGCCGCGACGAGATCCCACACGGCGTCGGCGAGGTCCTCCTTTGGACCGAGCGGCACCTCGACCGGGTCGCCGCCCGCGACCAGCACGGTGGCCGCGTTGTCGGAGGTGCCGAACGCCCGGCCCTCGCCCACCTGATTGACGACCAGCAGGTCACAACCCTTGCGCGCGAGTTTTGCCTGCCCGTTGGCGAGCACGTCGTGCGTCTCGGCCGCGAAGCCGACGATCACCTCGGGGTACGGCCCCCGTACCGCGCCGCCTCCTGCCGCCTCCGGCCGGACGTCACCGGACGCGAACCCGTGGTCCGGCTCGCCGGGCGCGACCACCGCCGAGTCAGCCGCACGAGCCCTGTCGGCCACGCCCGCCGTATCAGTCACACCGACCGAGCCCGGCACGCCGGCCGAACCAGTCACACCGGCCGGGCCCGGCACGTCGATCGGACTGGCAACACCCACCAAGCCCTGAGCGCCGTCCGGGCGTGGGACCCCGGCCGGGTGCGTGACGTTCTCGTGCGCCGCCCCACCCGCCGGGTCGCCGGCGCCCGCCGGGCCTGCTGCGCCGGTCGCGCCGGAGGCGCGGGCCTCGCGACGGCGGCGCCCGAGCTCGGCGAGGATGTCGGGATTTTTCGTCAAGTGGATGGACTCGGGCTCGCCATCCGTCTTCTTGATCTTCTGGCCGTGCCGCGTCGCGGGCCGGAAGTCGGCCACGGCCGCCGCCATCACCACGACGTCGGCGTCACCCGAGGCGGCCAGCACCGCATCGCGCAGCTCGGCCGTGGACTCCACCCGCACCACCGTGGCACCGGCGGGATCGGCCAGCGTGACGTTGGCCGCGACGAGGGTCACCTCTGCCCCGCGGGCGACGGCCGTGCGCGCCAGGGCGTAACCCTGCAACCCCGACGAACGGTTGCCGATGTACCGAACCGGGTCGATCGCCTCGCGGGTGCCACCGGCGGACACGACGACCTTGCGCCCGGACAGGTCGCGCGGCCGGCCGCGCAGCACGCGCAGGCAGACCTGGAAGATCTCCGCCGGGTCGGGCAGCCGGCCGGGGCCGCTGTCGGCGCCGGTGAGCCGCCCGGCGGCCGGGTCGATCACGATCGAGCCGCGCTCGCGCAGCGTCGCGACGTTGGCGCGGGTAGCGGGATGCTGCCACATCTCGGTGTGCATCGCGGGCGCGAACACGACCGGGCATCTCGCGGTCAGCAAAGTGTTGGTGAGCAGATCGCCCGCCAGCCCGTGCGCCGCCCTGGCGAGCACGTCGGCGGTCGCCGGTGCCACCACGATGAGGTCGGCCTGCTGGCCGATCCGCACGTGGGGCACCTCGTGGACGTCGTCCCACACCTCGGCGGTCACGGGGTTGCCGGACAGGGCGGCCCAGGTGGGCGCGCCCACGAACTTCAGGGCATCGCGGGTCGGGACGACCCGCACCTCGTGCCCCGACTCGGTGAACAGGCGCAGCAGCTCACATGCCTTGTACGCGGCGATGCCGCCGCTGACGCCCAGGACGACCTTCATCGAAGGGGTCAGACCGCGCCTTCGATGGGCTCGGCGTTGAGCAGGCCCTCGGAGACCTCGCGCAGCGCGATGGACAGCGGCTTCTCCTGAGCATGCGTCTCGACCAGCGGCCCGACGTATTCCAGCAGGCCCTCGCCGAGCTGGGAGTAGTAGGCGTTGATCTGGCGAGCGCGCTTGGCGCCCATGATCACCAGGGAGTATTTGCTGTCGACGATGTCGAGCAGCGCGTCGATCGGCGGGTTGGTGATGCCCTCCGCGGCCGGGATGGTGCCTGCCACGATTGTCAGACCTCTCGGTTGGTGGTTGTCGTGACCCCCTGAGGGTCAGTCATCAAGGCTATCAGCCGGCGGCACACGTCTTGGACACTCGTGTTCACCAGGGTGAGGTCGAACTCGGATTCGGCGGCCATCTCGATCCGTCCGGCCGCCAGACGGCGGGCGATGACGTCTTCGGGCTCGGTGCCGCGCCCGCGCAGGCGCTTCTCCAGCTCCTCCCAGCTGGGCGGGGCCAGGAAGACCAGCAGGGCCTCCGGCATGCTGCGCCGCACCTGCCTGGCGCCTTCGAGATCGATCTCGAGCAGCGTCGGTACGCCCTCAGCCAGCTTCTTCAGCACCGGCTCGCGCGGCGTGCCGTAGCGGTTGCCCGCGAACTCCGCCCATTCGAGCAGCTCACCGGCCGCCACGAGCCGGTCGAACTCGTCGCCGTCGACGAAGTAGTAGTGGACCCCGTGCACCTCGCCGGGCCGGGGCCTCCTGGTGGTCACCGAGACCGACAGCCACACTTCGGGGTGTGCCCGCCGGAGCTCGGCGACGACCGTGGACTTGCCGACGCCCGACGGCCCTGAAAGGACCGTCAGCCGTCTCTCGCTCAGGGGCAGGAAGCCGTCCTCCGCTCCCGCTCCGACAGTCTCATGGGCACTGACGTCGCCGGACCAGGACCTGTCGGCCACTTCCTACCCCCCGTTGAACCTGCGCTTTCGTGTGGAACAGAGATTAGCTCTCGTTGCCACCGAACTCGCGCTCGAGGGAGGCCCTCTGGTTCGCGCCGAGGCCCCGCACACGGCGGGACTCGGCGATGGCCAGCCGCTCCATGAGTTGCTTGGCGCGGACCTTGCCCACGCCTGGGAGCGATTCCAACAAAGCCGACACCTTCATCTTGCCGATGACGTCGTCGGTCTGCCCATCCTTGAGCACCTCAGCCAGAGAAACCGCGCCATGCTTGAGCCGGTTCTTGACCTCGGCACGCTCTTTACGGGCCTTGGCAGCCTTCTCCAGGGCTGCGGCGCGCTGCTCGGGGGTCAGGGGAGGAAGAGCCACGCCGGGTCACCTCGAATTTCTGTCGATGTACTCGGACGGGAAGGGAAACTAGCTGGTCATCGCCCCCTAAGCAACGTCAAGAGCAGTTTCTCTCGCCACAAAATGCACTTCATCACTGTCCGTGTTTGTAAAATCACATTGCGCTGATCAAATTGTCGCACTTCCCGCTCAGGACGGCGGCGCGCGACGATGTCGCGAAACGCAATGAAGATCACATTTCAGCCGTCGAGCATTGTCCGAAATACCGCCCGCACCTGGGCCGAAACCTTCTCGGCGATCAGTGTGCGACCACTTCGGGAATGCCTTATGATCTTGGGAGCGGCACCGGACGGCAAGATCCATCTTGCCCGCTCGACCATGATCCACGGACCCATGGCGACGGGCGCGGGGACAGGCGCGGCGACCACCTCTGACTCGCGCCCGTCAACCCGCACCCGTCATCCCATGCCGGGGGCGCCGCGACCACCCGACCGCACGGGACCGACCCGACATCCCGACGTCTCGCCGGCACGTGGCCGACGCGGTGTCCCGACGGCACGGAGCCCAGCGCCCCGGACCAGGCGCGACGGCCTCGACCATGCGTGAACGCCGGCTGCGTGTCCTGCGGCCGCCACGACACGCGCTCCACCTGCCGGTACGCGGGCATCGGTGCGCCGTGACCGGCCACGGACGCGCACTCGGATGCCGACCACCACGACCCAGGCCAGGCGCGCGCCCCCCACGCCCGTCCACCATTACCCGACGCCACACGACCCAGCCCAGACGTGCGCCTCTGGGTGCCGGATCGCCACGGGGCGGGTCAAGTGTGCGCTCGTCACGGCGAGTGCCACGTGGGCCTTCACGACCGGCCATGACGGGCGGAGACCAGCGTCGGCGCGTGCGGGCAGGCCAGGCCTGCCGTAACGAATGATGATCGTCAGGGCGTCAGACGGAACGGCGGAGAGAGGCGGCGATGGCGGCGGCCGCGGCGCCCGGATCCGGCGAGCCCGTGATGGGGCGGCCGATGACGAGCAGGTCGGCGCCGTCCGCGAGGGCCTGTTCCGGGGTCGCCACGCGCGCCTGGTCCTGCGTGGCGGCGCCCGTGGGGCGCACGCCCGGCGTGATCAGCCTGATCCCCTCCCCCACCTCCGCCCGCACCGCGGACACCTCGTGGGGCGAGCACACGAGCGCCGTCGCGCCGGCCTCGACCGACAGCGCTGCCAATCGGCGCACCGCGGCGTCGGCCGGGCCGGCGAGCCCTATGCGGTCGAGGTCGGCCTCGGTCAAGGAGGTGAGAATCGTCACGGCGGCGATCTCGGTGTGCGGCGCCGACTCCACGGCGGCCCTGATCATGGCGGGCCCGCCGGCGGCGTGCACGGTGAGGATCGCGGGACGCAGCCGGGCCACGGCGCGGGCGGCGCCGGCGACGGTGTTGGGGATGTCGTGCAGTTTGAGGTCGAGGAACACCTGCACGCCGCTGGCCCCCTTGACGGAGGCGATCACGTCGGGGCCGTAGCGCAGGTAGAGCTCCAGGCCCACCTTGACCGTGCTGACGTGCGGCGTCACGAGGGCCGCCCACTGGGCTGCGGTCTCCAGGTCGGGTGCGTCGAGGGCGACGGCGATCGGTGCGGGAGTCAAGGCGTGCTCTCCTCAGGTGCTGGAGCGGTTGCGGGCGGGGGAAGAGGGCGCTCTTCCGCGTCGGTCACCAGAACTCGTCACGGGGCAGTCTCCTCCGCGCCGGTCACCGGACGACGTCACAGGACGCTCCCTTCCGCGCCGGCCACCGGACGACGTCACAGGACGCTCCCTTCCGCGCCGGCCACCGGACGACGTCACAGGACGCTCTCCTCCGCGCCGGCCACCGGAAGGTGTCACGGGGCATGCAGGAGGCGTCATGGGGCGCTCTCTTCGGAGTCGACCAGAAGATGCCGGGGGGCGCTTCCCGGAGGGCGGTGCGCCAGGCCGACGGCGTCGGCGAGCCGCTGCAGGCCGCGGGCCCTCAGGAGGTCTTCGAGCTCGCGTTCGATGCGCAGGCAGGCGTAGGGGTCGTGGAAGAGCGCCGTGCCGACCCCCACCACGCAGGCGCCCGCCAGGACGAGCTGGAAGGCGTCCTTGCCGCTCATCACCCCGCCCATGCCGATCAGCGGGACTCCGGGCAGCGCGGCGTGGACCTGCCAGACGCAGCGTACGGCCAGCGGCAGGACCGCGGGTCCCGACAGCCCGCCGGTGACGGCGGCGAGCGAGGGCCGCAGCGCCTCGGTGTCGATGGCCATGCCGAGCGGGTTGTTGATCATGGACAGCGCGTCGGCCCCCGCGTCCACGCAGGCCCGGGCGACCGAGACGATGTCGGCGACGTCGGGTGCGAGCTTGGCGACGACGGGGACGTCGTAGCGCATGATGGAGCGCACGGAGGCGATCACCTCGGCCGCCGCGCTGCCCTCGCGGGCGAAGACGCGGCCGCGGTCCTCCATGTTCGGGCAGGAGAGGTTGATCTCCAGCGCGGTGACCCCGGGCGCGTCGGCCAGCCTGCGGGCCAGCTCGGAGTATTCGGCGACGGTGCCGCCGCCGATCGAGACGATGGTCTTGATGCCCCGCTGGGCCAGCCAGGGCAGCTCGCGCTCCAGGAACGCGTCGATGCCGGGGCCTTGCAGGCCGACGGAGTTGAGCATGCCGGAGGGCGTCTCGGCCATCCGCGGGGTCGGCCGGCCGGCGCGCGGCGCCATGGTGATCGAGCGGGTGGTCAGCGCGCCGAGCCGGTGCAGGTCGAAGAACTGGGCCAGCTCCCGCCCCGAGGACGCGCAGCCGGCCGCCGTGGTGATCGGGTTCGCCAGCTCCACATGCGCCAGAAAAGTCCGCATATCAACTGACATGTCGTACTCCGCCTCCGGGGGCGCCCAGCGCGTCGAACGGGATGGTTCCCACGTCCTCGAAACGCACCCGCTCCCCCCGGAACACCGGCCCTTCCGCGCACGCCCTGACCATCCTCGTCGCCCCGTCGTCGCCGATGACGGGCAGCACGCACGTCATGCACACCCCGATCCCGCAGGCCATCGACTCCTCGACCGCCACCTGCACCGGGATGTCGAACTCCATCGCCACCGCCGTCACCGCCCGCAGCGTCGCCATGGGCGCGCAGGCGTAGACGGCGTCGGCCCGCGTGTCGGCGATCACCGAGGGCAGCGCGTCGGTGACGGTGCCGCGCAGGCCGAGCGAGCCGTCCTGGGTGGTCAGCGTGGTCGTCTCGGCCATCCTGCGGGCCCGCATCGCCCCGAAGACCCGTTCGGCCTCGGCTCCCCCGATCACGAAGTCCACCCGGCAGCCCCGCTCCAGCAGCGCGTCGGCCAGCGGGAACAGCACCGCCGAGCCGTAGTCGGAGCCCACCAGCACGCAGTGCGCGGGGTCGCGCGGCAGCGGGAACGGCCGCCCGAGCGGCCCGACCAGGTCGAGCGTGTCACGGGCGCGCCGCTCGGCGAGCCAGGCGGTGCCGGGCCCGCCGGTGGTGAAGACCAGCTCGACCGTGCCGCCGTAGTCGGCCTTGACGTCGTGGATGAAGAACGCCCGGCGCGTCACCATCGAGGTGTAAGCCCCTCCGACCGCCACCGACACGAAGTGACCGGGGCGGTAGCGCTCGGCTATCCCCGGCGCCACCACCGTCAGCGCATGGTAGGCGTCGACGCGGCGCGTCGTCAGCACCGTGCCAGTCACCTGCACCGGAGTGCCGGCCAGTCGTCTTCACCTCCCGCCCCGGGGGTCGTACGGGGTCAGCCCCTGAGTGCCTGCGCGTGTTCCTGGAGCGACCGTACGCCCACATCGCCCCGCACGATCGCCTGGATGCCCGCCGCCGCCGCGGCGAGTCCCGCGACCGTGGTGATGCACGGGATGCCGCGCAGCACCGCGGCGGTGCGGATGTCGTAGCCGTCGAGGCGCGGGCCTGCCTGCCCGGGGCTGCCGAAGGGCGTGTTGATGATCAGATCGACCCCGCCGTCGAGAATGCACTGCACGCTCGTAGGCTCACCTCCGGGCCCCGTCCCCTCGCTGTGCTTTCGCACGATCTTGGCATGGACGCCGTTGCGGCGCAGCACCTCGGCGGTCCCCTCGGTGGCCAGGATCTCGAACCCGAGGTCCGCGAGCGCCTTCACAGGGAAGATCATCGCACGCTTGTCGCGGTTGGCCACGGACACGAACGCGCGTCCTCTGGTGGGCAGCTCGCCATAGGCGGCCGCCTGGGACTTCGCGAACGCCACGCCGAAGAACGCGTCGATGCCCATGACCTCGCCCGTGGAACGCATCTCAGGGCCGAGCACGATGTCGACGCCGCGGAAGCGGTTGAACGGCAGCACCGCCTCCTTGACCGCGATGGACGAGTCGAGCGGCAGCGTGCCGCCGTCGCCGGTCGCGGGCAGCATGCCCTCCTCGCGCAGCGAGGCGATCGACGCCCCGAGCATCACCCGGGCCGCCGCCTTGGCCAGCGGCGCCGCCGTGGCCTTGGACACGAACGGCACCGTGCGGCTGGCCCGCGGGTTGGCCTCCAGGACATAGAGGACGCCGGCGGACATGGCGTACTGGACGTTCAGCAGCCCGCGCACCCCCACCCCGGAGGCGATGGCCTCGGTGGCGGCGCGGATGCGCTTGATGTCGTTGCTGCCGAGCGTGATGGGCGGCAGCGCGCACGCCGAGTCGCCGGAGTGGATGCCGGCCTCCTCGATGTGCTCCATGACGCCCCCGAGATAGAGCTCCTCGCCGTCGTAGAGGGCGTCGACGTCGATCTCGATGGACTCGTCGAGGAACTTGTCCACCAGCACCGGATGGCCGCCCTCCTGGGCCGCCATGTAGGTGGTCAGCGTCTCCTCGTCGTAGACGATGGCCATGCCGGCCCCGCCCAGCACGTACGAGGGGCGCACCAGCACCGGGTAGCCGATGTCCTCGGCGATCTCCAGCGCCTCCGAGACGGTCAGCGCCGTGCCGTGCTTGGGCGCGGGCAGGCCCGCCTCGGCCAGCACCCGCCCGAACGCGCCGCGCTCCTCGGCCAGGTGGATGGACTCCGGCGAGGTGCCGACCACGGGCACGCCCGCGTCCTTCAGCGCCTGCGCGAGACCCAGCGGCGTCTGGCCGCCGAGCTGCACGATCACGCCCGCCACCGTCCCCGTCTGCTGCTCGGCGTGGACGACCTCCAGGACGTCCTCCAGGGTGAGCGGCTCGAAGTAGAGCCGGTCGGAGGTGTCGTAGTCGGTGGAGACGGTCTCGGGGTTGCAGTTGACCATGACGGTTTCGAACCCGGCCCGCGACAGCTCGAACGAGGCGTGCACGCACGCGTAGTCGAACTCGATGCCCTGCCCGATGCGGTTGGGCCCGGAGCCGAGGATGATGACCTTGTCCCGCTCGCCGGAGGGGACCTCGCTCTCCTCGTCGTAGGTGGAGTAGAGGTAGGGGGTCTTCGCAGCGAACTCGGCGGCGCACGTGTCGACGGTGTTGTAGACCGGCCGCAGCCCGAGGGCGTGCCGCAGGTCGCGCACCCGCGCCTCGTCGATGCCGCGGATCTCGCCGATCTGCACGTCGCTGAACCCGTGGCGCTTGGCGCGTTCGAGCACCTCCACGGTCAGCTCGGGCGCCTCGGCGACCGCCTCGGCCTCCTCGTGCAGCAGGAAGAGCTGGTCGACGAACCACGGGTCGACGCTGGTGGCCTCGAACAGCTCGCCGGGCGTGGCGCCCGCCCTGATGGCCTCCTGCATGGTGCGCAGCCGCCCGTCGTGCGGCGTGCGGCACTCGGCCAGCAGCTCGTCCTTCGGCCGGAGCTCGCCGGCCCAGGTGAAGGAGGAGTCCTTCTTCTCCAGCGACCGCAGCGCCTTCTGCAGCGCCTCGGGGAAGGAGCGGCCGATGGCCATGGCCTCGCCGACCGACTTCATGTGCGTGGTGAGCGTCTGGTCGGCGCCCCTGAACTTCTCGAACGCGAACCGCGGCACCTTCACCACGATGTAGTCGAGCGTCGGCTCGAAGGAGGCCGGGGTCTCCTTCGTGATGTCGTTGGGGATCTCGTCGAGGGTGTAGCCGATGGCCAGCTTGGCCGCGATCTTCGCGATCGGGAAGCCGGTGGCCTTGGAGGCCAGGGCGCTGGAGCGCGACACGCGCGGGTTCATCTCGATGACGATCATGCGGCCGGTGCGCGGGTCGACCGCGAACTGGATGTTGCAGCCGCCGGTGTCGACCCCGACCTCGCGGATGACGGCGATGGCGACGTCGCGCATGTTCTGGTATTCGCGGTCGGTCAGCGTCAGCGCGGGCGCGACCGTGACGCTGTCGCCGGTGTGGACGCCCATCGGGTCGATGTTCTCGATGGAGCAGACGATGACGACGTTGTCGGCCTTGTCGCGCATGACCTCGAGCTCGTACTCCTTCCAGCCGAGGATGGACTCCTCCAGGAGCACCTCGGTGGTCGGCGACGCGTCGAGCCCCGCGCCGGCGATGCGCCGCAGGTCTTCCTCGGTGTACGCGAACCCGGACCCGGCGCCGCCCATGGTGAACGACGGCCTGACCACCACCGGGTAGCCGAGCTCGCCCGCGGCGGCCAGGCACTCGTCCATCGTGTGGCAGATGAGCGACCCGGCCGACTCGGCGTTGAGACCGTGCTCGCGGGCGACCTTGGCGACGATCTCCTTGAACCGCTCGCGGTTCTCGCCCGCCTGGATCGCGTCGAAGTCGGCGCCGATCAGCTCGACTTCGTACTTGTCCAGGACGCCCGACTCGTGCAGCGCGACCGCCGTGTTGAGTGCCGTCTGCCCGCCCAGCGTCGGCAGCAGCGCGTCGGGGCGCTCCTTGGCGATGATCTTCTCGACGAACTCGGGGGTGATGGGCTCGACGTACGTGGCGTCGGCGAACTCCGGGTCCGTCATGATCGTCGCGGGGTTGCTGTTGACCAGGATGACGCGGAACCCCTCGTCCCGCAGCACCCGGCACGCCTGGGTGCCGGAGTAGTCGAACTCGCACGCCTGACCGATCACGATCGGGCCCGAGCCGATCACCAGGACCGACCTGATGTCCTCACGCTTGGGCATTCGCGGCCTCCCTCATCCGGGCGGGCATCAGGTCACGCGTCGGGCCGCGGAGCCCGCGGGCCGGTGAAACGTCTGTGGAGCTGGTGTAAGACCGCAAGGAGAGCGTCCCTTTCTGGCGGGCGGTCGGCTGCGAAGCAGGAACCTCTATCCGCAAGGGTGAGAATCCTTCCCGTCTTTCACAGAGTTTTGAGGGGAGTGCTGCACGGAGTCCCGGCCGGCGTCCCGCGCAGAGGACGAGGCCAGGATCTCGCAGAACTCGTCGAAGAGGTAAGCCGCGTCGTGGGGCCCCGCGGCGGCCTCAGGGTGGTATTGCACGCTGAAGGCAGGCTGCTCCAGCAGGCGCAGGCCCTCCACACAGCGGTCGTTGAGGTTGACGTGGCTGACCTCGGCCGGCCCGTACGGCGTCTCGAACGGCCCGTCGAGCGGCGCCTCCACCGCGAAGCCGTGGTTGTGCGCCGAGATCTCCACCTTCCCGGTGCGTACGTCCTGCACCGGCTGGTTGACGCCCCGGTGCCCGTAGCGCAGTTTGTACGTGGACAGGCCGAGGGCCCGCCCGAAGAGCTGGTTGCCGAAGCAGATGCCGAAGAAGGGCACCCTGGCCTCCAGCACCTTCCGCAGCGCCGACACGTCGGCGGTGGCGGGGTCGCCGGGGCCGTTGGAGAAGAACACGCCGTCCGGCTCGACCGCCATGATCTGCTCGTACGTGGCGGTCGCGGGCAGCACGTGCACCTCGCAGCCGCGCTCGGCCATCCGGTGCGGCGTCATGCCCTTGATGCCCAGGTCGACGGCCGCCACCGTGAACCTCTTCGCCCCCGCCGCGGGCACGACGTAGGGCTCGGCCGTGGCCACCTGCGCGGCCAGGTCGGCGCCCTCCATGCCGGGCGAGCGGCGCACCCGCTCGACCAGCTCCTCGACGGGCTCGGACGGGCCGGTGAAGATGCCGGCGCGCATGGCGCCGCGCTCGCGCAGGTGGCGGGTGAGCGCGCGGGTGCCGGGGATGGCGATGCCGACGACGCCCTGCTCCTTGAGATAGGCGTCGAGTGATCGGGTGGCCCGCCAGCTGGAGACCACCCTGGACGGTTCGCGCACGACGTAGCCGGCCACCCAGACGCGGGACGACTCGGGATCGTCGTCGTTGACGCCGGTGTTGCCGATGTGGGGCGCCGTCATGGCGACGATCTGCCGGTGGTAGGACGGGTCCGTCAGGGTCTCCTGGTAGCCGGTCATGCCGGTGTTGAAGACCATCTCGCCGAACGTCTCGCCTTCGGCGCCGTACGGGGTTCCGTGGAAGACGCGGCCGTCTTCCAGAACGAGCACCGCTGTGTTCAAACCAGCTTCCCTTCGAGAACGGTCGGCCTGCCGCGCAGGAACGTGGCAACTACCCGGCCCGGCAGCGTCATGCCTTCGTAGGGCGTGTTCCTGCTCTTCGACGCGAAGGCGGAGGGATCCACCTTGGTGCGCGCGGACGGGTCGTACAGCATGATGTTGGCGGGCTCGCCCGCCTCGAGCGGACGGCCCTGACCGGGCAGGCGGCCGATGCGCGCGGGAAGCGCGGACATCCGCTGCGCGACGCCCGCCCAGTCGAGCAGCCCGGTCTCGACCATGGCCTCCTGGACGACGCTGAGCGCCGTCTCCAGGCCGACCATGCCCATGGCCGCCGCCGACCACTCGGTCTCCTTGTCCTCGACCGGGTGGGGCGCGTGGTCGGTGGCCACGATGTCGATCGTGCCATCGGCCAGCGCGGCGCGCAGCGCCTCCACGTCGGCGCGGGTGCGCAGCGGCGGGTTGACCTTGTAGATCGGGTTGTAGGCCCCCACCGGCGACTCCTCGACCAGGTCGTCGGTGAGCAGGAGGTGGTGGGGGGTTACCTCGGCGGTGACGTTCCAGCCCTTGGACTTGGCCCAGCGGATGATCTCGACCGAGCCCGCCGTGGAGACGTGGCACACGTGCAGCCTGGAGCCCACGTGCGCGGCCAGCAGGCAGTCGCGGGCGATGATCGCTTCCTCGGCGACCGCCGGCCAGCCGGTCAGGCCGAGCCTGCCGGAGACGACGCCTTCGTTCATCTGGGCACCGGAGGTGAGCCTGGGCTCCTGGGCGTGCTGGGCGACGACGCCGTCGAACGCCTTGACGTATTCGAGGGCGCGGCGCATGAGGACGGCGTCGTCGACGCACTTGCCGTCGTCGGAGAAGACGCGCACGCGGGCGGCCGAGTCGGCCATCGCGCCCAGCTCGGCCAGCTGCCTGCCCTCCAGGCCGACGGTGACGGCGCCGACGGGATGAACGTCGCAGAGGCCGTGTTCGCGGCCCAGCCGCCACACCTGCTCGACCACGCCGGCGGTGTCGGCGACGGGCGAGGTGTTGGCCATGGCGTGCACGGCGGTGTAGCCGCCGCGGGCCGCCGACTGCGTGCCGGTCTGGACGGTCTCGGCGTCTTCGCGGCCCGGCTCGCGCAGGTGGGTGTGCAGGTCGACCAGCCCGGGGAGCGCGATCGCGCCTCCGCCGTCGATCGCCTCGGGCGCGTCCATGCCCGGCGCGACCTCCGCGATCACGCCGTCGGCGATCCGGATGGACACCGGCTCGCCGCCGAGGATCCTGACGTTCTTGATGATCATCGTGCCTCCTTCGCCGGCACAATGGTCAGAACGCTGTGCCCGTCGGGTTTCGTTCGCTGACTCACGTGGTCTCTCCCCCTAGCAGCAGGTAGAGGACGGCCATGCGGATGGTCACGCCGTTGGCGACCTGCTCCACGATCGTCGAGCGCGCCGAGTCGGCCACCTCGGCGGCGATCTCCATGCCGCGGTTCATCGGACCGGGGTGCATCACGATCGCGTCGTCCGGCATCTTGGCGAAGCGGTCGCGGTCGAGTCCGTAGCGGCGCGAGTATTCGCGCTCGCTCGGGAAGTAGGCGGCGTTCATCCGCTCCTTCTGCACCCGCAACATCATCACCACGTCGGACTTCGGCAGCACCGCGTCGAGGTCGTAGGAGACCTCGCAGGGCCAGGTGCCGACGGAGACGGGCAGCAGCGTGGGCGGCGCGACCAGCGTGACGTCGGCGCCGAGCGTGCCGAGCAGCAGCACGTTGGAGCGGGCGACCCGGCTGTGCAGCACGTCGCCGACGATCGTGATCTTGCGCCCTTCGAGCGCGCCCAGGCGGCGGCGCATGGAGAAGGCGTCGAGCAGCGCCTGCGTCGGATGCTCGTGGGTGCCGTCGCCGGCGTTGACGACGCTGCCGTGCACCCAGTTGGCCAGGCGGTGCGGCGCGCCGGAGGCGCCGTGGCGGATGACGACCGCGTCGGCCCCCATGGCCTCGAGGGTGAGCGCGGTGTCCTTCAGCGACTCGCCCTTGGACACGCTCGACCCCTTGGCCGAGAAGTTGATCACGTCGGCGGACAGCCGCTTGGCCGCCGCCTCGAACGAGATCCGCGTGCGGGTCGAGTCTTCGAAAAAGAGGTTGACCACCGTGCGCCCGCGCAGCGTGGGCAGCTTCTTGATGGAACGTTCCGAGACACTCGCCAGCTCCTCGGCGGTGTCGAGGATGAGCAGCGCGTCGTCCTTGGTGAGGTCGCCGGCGGAGATCAGATGCCGTTTCACCTGGCGCCCCCCTTGACCAGCACGACGGCGTCGCGGCCGTCGATCTCCTGCAGGTAGACCTTGACCTTCTCGCTCTTGGCGGTCGGCAGGTTCTTGCCGACGTAGTCGGCGCGGATGGGCAGCTCGCGGTGGCCCCGGTCGACCAGCGTGGCCAGCTGCACGGCGGTGGGCCGGCCGAGGTCGTTGAGCGCGTCGAGCGCGGCCCGCACGGTGCGGCCGGAGTAGAGCACGTCGTCGACGAGCACCACGACCTTGCCGTCGATGCCGTCGGGCGGCAGCTCGGTGTGGCCGAGGGGCCGGGCGGGCCTGAGCCGCAGATCGTCGCGGTACATCGTGATGTCGACCGAGCCGACGGGGATCTTGACGCCTTCGAACTGCTCGACGCGGTCGCCGAGCCGGCGGGCCAGCGTCGCGCCGCGGGTCGGGATGCCGAGGAGCACGACGTCGTCGGCGCCCTTGGTCCGCTCGAGGATCTCGTGCGCGATCCTGGTCAGCGCCCGGTGGATGTCGGGTGCCTCCAGCACGGCGCGGGAATCGGACATGGCAAATCTCACCACCTTTCCCGCCTCACGGGACGGGTCTTAAAGGGTGTTGGTCGGGAGACACAGTACCAGGGGCGACCAGCTACAACGCGAGCACCCTTCCGGAACGCCGCGACGGCTCCCCTACAGGGGGTGACCGGCCAGGGCGGGTTCCGGCGCCCTCATCCGCGTCTTGTGATCGGGTAAAACTGCCTCTTCCGTCGTGTCGGCCGGTCCCGCGCGGGCAGGTCACCGAGGGCCTGCCGGGCGACTGTTCATGTCCGGCTTTTGGGGGGGATAGAGCGAAGATGACCTTTCATGTCGATTCGGAGGTCGGGCGCCTGCGCCAGGTCCTCCTCCACAAGCCCGACCTGGCGCTCAAGAGGCTGACCCCCACCACCAAGGACGCGTTCCTCTTCGACGACGTGCTGTGGGTCCAGCGCGCGATGGAGGAGCACGAGGAGTTCAGGCAGGTGCTGACCGGCCGCGGCATCGAGGTGTACGAGCTGGCCGACCTGCTGCGGGAGACCGTCGACATCCCCGAGGCGCGCAAGCACATCCTGGACGCCGTCATCGACGAGCGCTGGCTCGGCCCGGCCGCCATCGACGACATCCGCAACACCCTCGACGGCATGGACGCGGCCACGCTGCAGCTCTACCTGACAGGCGGCATCACCAAGGACGAGCTGGTCGCCATGGGCTGCGCCCCCAAGTCGGTCACCTTCCACACCACGGCCGGCGACGACTACATCCTGCCGCCGCTGCCCAACCACCTCTTCACCCGCGACACGTCCTGCTGGATCTACGACGGCGTGTCGATCAACGCCATGCGCAAGAAGGCCCGCATGCGCGAGACGGTCAACATGGAGGCCGTCTACATGTTCCATCCGACGTTCGCCGGCGGCTTCGACCGGCCCGGCCAGGGCGGCTACCACTGCTGGATGCCCGGCCAGGCGGTCGCGCCCGCCACCCTCGAAGGCGGCGACGTGCTGGTGATCGGCAACGGCGCGGTGCTGATCGGGATCAGCGAGCGCACCCGGGCCCAGGCGGTCGAGATGCTGGCGCAGCGGCTGTTCAGAGCCGGCTCGGCGCGGAAGATAGTGGCGCTCGACATGCCGAAGGCGCGGGCGGTCATGCATCTCGACACCGTGATGACGATGCTGGACGTGGGGGTGTTCAGCAAGTACGCGGGCCTCGGGATGCTGCGCTCGTACACGATCGAGCCCGGCGAGACGCACAAGGAGCTCAAGGTCACCGACCACCCGCCGGAGGACATGCACAAGGCCATCGCCCGCGCCCTGGACCTGGACGACATCAAGGTCCTCACGCCCACCCAGGACGTGTACGCCGCGGAACGGGAGCAGTGGGACGACGGCTGCAACGGGCTGGCGCTGGAGCCCGGCGTGGTGGTCGCCTACGAGCGCAACACCACCACGAACAACTTCCTGCGCGACAACGGCATCGAAGTGATCACCATCAGGGGCAGCGAGCTCGGCCGGGGCCGGGGCGGCCCCCGCTGCATGAGCTGCCCGCTCGAGCGGGACGCGGTCTAGGAGGCCTGATGCGGGTCATCGTCGCTCTGGGCGGCAACGCCGTGCTCAAACGCGGCCAGAAGGCGGACGCCGACGTCCAGCTGGCCAACGTGCGTACGGCCGTCAAGACGCTCGCCCGGCTGGCCGGCGAGCACGAGCTGGTCATCACCCACGGGAACGGCCCGCAGATCGGCATGCTGGCGCTGGAGAGCGCCGCCGACCCCGACCTGACCCGGCCCTACCCGTTCGACACGCTGGTCGCGCAGACGCAGGGCATGATCGGCTACTGGATGCAGCAGACCCTGCAGAACGCGCTGCCGGGCCGGCAGGTCCTCGCCATGGTCACGCAGACGCTGGTGACGGCCGTCGACCCCGCCTTCGAGCGGCCGGCCAAGTTCGTCGGCCAGGTCTACGACCAGGAGGAGGCCGAGAAGCTGGCCGCCGAGAACGGCTGGACCGTCGCCCAGGACGGCCCCCACTGGCGGCGGGTCGTCCCCTCCCCCACGCCCCGGCGCATCGTCGAGACCCGGTTGATCCGCAAGATGATCCGCGAGGGCGTGGTCGTCATCTGCGCGGGCGGCGGCGGCATCCCCGTCGTCCGCGACGAGTCCGGCCGGCTGATCGGCGTCGAGGCGGTCGTGGACAAGGACCTCACCGCCGCGATGCTGGCCGAGTCGCTCGAATGCGACGCGTTCCTGATCCTCACCGACGTGCCCCGCGTGATGCGCGGATTCGGGACGCCCCAGGAGACGGAGATCGCCCACACCACGCCGCACGAGCTGCGGACCATGGAGTTCCCCGCCGGGTCGATGGGCCCGAAGGTGGACGCCGTGTGCCGTTTCGTCGAGAACACCGGTGACATGGCCGCCATCGGGAAGCTTGACCAGGCCGAACGCATACTCGACGGCTCAGCGGGCACGATCGTCACACCCAACGGCAGGTGGCCGCTGACGAGCACGTTGTAGGGGGTGTCGGATGACACTGGCCCAACGGCTCTTGCGTACCAAGCCGACCGAACGCATCGTGGCCGAGGGTGGACAGGGCGAGGGCGGTGAGCTGCGGCGCACGATGTCGCTGTGGCAGCTCACGCTGTTCAGCGTGGGCGCCACGCTGGGCACCGGCATCTTCGTGATCCTCGGGCAGGCGGTGCCCAAGGCGGGGCCCGCGGTGGTGCTGGCGTTCGTGCTGGCGGCCTTCACCGCGCTGCTCTCCGCCCTGTCGTACGCCGAGCTGGCCGGGACGATCCCGGTGTCCGGCTCGTCCTACTCCTACGCGTACGCGACGCTGGGCGAGCTGGTGGCCTGGATCTGCGGCTGGTGCCTCATGCTGGAGTACGCCGTCTCCGTGGCGGCGGTGTCCGTGGGCTGGGGCGAATATCTGAACTCGTTCCTGCGGTCGCTGGTCGGCTTCACCCTGCCCGACGCGATCACCCGCTCCCCCGGCCAGGACGGCGGCGTGGTCAACGTCACCGCGATCCTCATCGTGCTGCTGGCCACCTGGCTGCTGCTCTACGGAGCGTCCGAGAGCGCCACGGCCAACGCGATCTTCGTGTTGATCAAGATCGCGGTGCTGCTGTTCTTCTGCGTGGTGGCGTTCACCGCGTTCAGGGCGGGCAACCTCACGCCCCTCGCTCCGATGGGGGTGGCCGGCATCACCGCCGCGGCCTCCCAGGTCTTCTTCTCCTACATCGGCTTCGACGCCGCCTCGACCGCCGGCGAGGAGGCCAAGAACCCCAAGCGCGACCTGCCCCTGGCCATCGTCTTCTCCCTGGCCATCGTCACGATCGTCTACGTGCTCGTGGCCCTGGCCGCCGTCGGCGCGATGCCGTGGACCGAGTTCGACCCCGACAGCACCGAGGCCAGCCTGGCCTACATCGCCGACCTGGCCATGGGCGCCACCTGGCCCGGCCTGATCGTCTCCTTCGGCGCGGTCATCGCCATCGCGAGCGTCGTGCTCACCGTCATGTACGGCCAGACCCGCATCCTGTTCGCGATGTCCCGCGACGGGCTCATCCCGCGCGTCTTCCAGAAGGTCAACCCGCGCCACCAGGTGCCCGTCGCCAACACCTTCATCGTCGCCCTGTTCGTCTCGGTGCTGGCCGGGCTCGTGCCGCTGGGCCAGCTCGCGGAGGCGACCAGCATCGGCACGCTGTTCGCCTTCGCCATCGTGAACGTCGGCGTGCTCGTGCTCCGCTACCGCAGCCCCGAGTTGCCGCGCAGCTTCCGCGTGCCGTTCTTCCCCGTCACGCCGATCCTCGGCGCGATCTTCTGCCTCCTCGTGATGGCGGGACTCGCCGGGGTCACCTGGCTGGCGTTCGCGCTGTGGATGCTGGCGGGCCTGACCTGCTACTTCCTCTACGGCTACAACCATTCGCGGCTGAATGTCGAGGTGGGCTGATTGACTTCCCCGACAGGTCTTCGAGCTGGGGGGCACCCGACCGGCCTGCTTCCCGGGGCTGAGGTCCTGGATCTCCAGCGAAGGAGGAGCCGATGAAGCTGGAGAACGTGCTCGCCGGATACGCGCCGGGGCCTCGGGGCAGGGACGGGCTGGCGCTGGCCGTCCTGCTCAAGCAGCAGGCGCGCGGGCGCCTGACGGTGGCGAGCGTGCAGCCGCCCGTCTGGACGCCGCCGGGGCCCGCCAGGGCCGAGGAGACCGCCTGGCGCGCCTACCTCGCCGAGCAGGCGGCCTCGACGCTCGCGCAGGCCCGCGAGCTGGCCGGGGAGGACGCCGAATATGTCAAGCACACCCACCGGGGCAGCGGGCGCGGCCTGGTGGAGCTGGCCCGCAAACGCGGCGCGGACGTCGTGGTGATCGGCTCGGCCCCGCGCGGCGGCAGGGGCCGCATCGCCCTGGGCAGCACGGCCGACCAGCTGCTGCATTCCTCCTCCGTCCCCGTCCTGCTCGCTCCCCGCGGCTACGGCGAGCGGCCGCCCGCCGCCTTCGACCGCCTCACCGTCGCCTACCGGCGCGGCCCCGGCGGTGACGCGGCGGTCAAGGACGCGGCCAGGGCGGCCGCGACGCTCGGCGTGTCCCTGCGGCTGGTCACGCTCGTGGTCAGCAGCGGCAGGCGGGCGCGGGTCGAGGAGGAGATGCTCGTACGCCTGCGCGACCAGGCCACGGCCGACCTGCGCACGGCAGCGCGAGGACACCGGCGGAGGTTGTCGGTGGAGGCCGAGGTGCTGGAGGGCCGGAGTGTCCCCCAGGCGCTCGGCACGACCTCGTGGCTCACCGGCGAGATGATCATATGCGCTTCGAGCGCCACCGGGCCACTCAGACGGGTCTTCCTCGGCGACACGTCCATAAAGATCGTCAAGGCCGCGACGTGCCCTGTCATGGTGCTCACCCGCCAGACGTGAGTGGGCACGCTCCCTCGTCAAACTATGACGAAGCACTGGTACTAGTGGGACATCAGAGGCGTTTGTGGCGATTCCTAACGGACCGGATTCGGCATCTTTTTTCCAATCAGCTTGACCTGGGGCGTCCACCCCTTTACCGTCACTGTGCGTAACCGCACTGCGCGGCGTTACCGGGGTAAACCCAGGCCGTGGCTACCGATGGTGCCGAGCATGGCACCAGACCCCCCGGTGGCCGGGGCATACGCCGCAAGGGAGCACAATCTACTAAGAGCGATACATACGAGAGCCGGGGGGCCACACGATGCCGTCTGAGTACGCAAAGTCGCTGGGTGCACGACTCCGCGCCATCCGCACCCAGCAGGGCCTGTCCCTGCATGGAGTCGAGGAGAAGTCGCGTGGCAGGTGGAAAGCCGTAGTCGTGGGCTCTTATGAGCGCGGCGACCGAGCTGTGACCGTGCAGAAACTTGCCGAACTTGCCGACTTCTACGGGGTGCCCGTCTCCGAGCTGCTGCCGGGCGGCGCCGCCCCCAGCCCGCTCGGGCCGACACCCAAGCTTGTGATCGACCTGGAGCGCCTGGCGACCCTGCCGAAGGAGAAGGCGGGCGCGCTGGCCCGTTACGCCGCGACGATCCAGAGCCAGCGTGGCGACTACAACGGCAAGGTGTTGTCGATCCGCCAGGAGGATCTGCGCTCCCTGGCCGTGATCTACGACAAGTCGCCCAGCGAGCTGACCGAGGAGCTCATCAGCTGGGGCGTGCTCGACGCCGAGGCCCGCCGGGCCGTCGAGTCGTTCTGAGGCCGGCTCCTCAGGATTGCTCGTTTCGAGGTCACCCGCCTGAGGCACGGGCTCGCCGTACGCCGGCGAGCCCTTCGGCCTTTCCCCCGCCCCCGCTCCC
>NZ_SMKO01000178.1 GCF_004348685.1 Nonomuraea deserti
GAGGAAGTCCGTGCCCCCGCCGGTCTACCCGGAGGTCGGCAGGGGCACGGACTTCCTCGACCACCGCGCGCTGCTGACCGGCCTCGCCGAGCCGGAGTGGTACGAAGCCAACATCCCGTTCCTGGACGTGCCCGACCAGGAGATCCAGGACGTCTACTACTACCGCTGGAGCACCTTCAAGCGGCACATCCGCTACACCGACTCCGCGACCGGCCACATCATCACCGAGTTCCACAACGCCCCCGGCTACGCCGCGCCGCTCGGCGGCATCGTCGCCGCCGCGGGCCACCACGTGTACGAAGGCCGCTGGCTGCGCGACACCCGCCCGATCGACGACTACCTCACCTACTGGCTGAAGGGCCCCGGCGCGGGACCCAAGCCGAAGGAGGACTACGTCAACGAGGACACCGACGACTGGGCCCACCAGTACGCGTGGTGGGCCGCCGACGCCGCCTACCAGCGCTACCTCGTCACCGGCGACGCGTCCTTCGTCGAGGACCTGCTGCCCGACCTGGTCCGCCAGTACGACAAGTGGGGCGGCCAGTACGACGAGCGGCTCGGCCTCTACTGGTCGGTGCCGGTGTGGGACGCGATGGAGTACACCGCCTCCTCCTACGAGACCGACCCGGAGGACCCCTATCACGGCGGCGCGGGCTACCGGCCGACGCTGAACGCCTACCAGTACGGCGACGCCAGGGCCATCGCGGCGATCGCCGAGATGCGCGGCGACAGGTCGCTGGCCAGGACGTTCGGGCGGCGGGCCGGCGCGCTGCGCGACGCCCTGCACCGCCACCTGTGGGATGAGGAGCGGCAGTTCTTCTACCACAAGGCCCGCGCCGACCTGGACCCCGAGCAGAAGCTGGTGTCCACCAGGGAGCAGATCGGGTTCGTGCCGTGGGCGTTCGGCATGGCCAGGCCCGGCACCGAGGGGGCGTGGGCGCAACTGCTCGACTCGCGGGGGTTCGCCGCGCCGTACGGGCCGACGACCGCCGAGCGGCGCAGCCCGCTGTTCATGAAGGACGCGCTGAGCGGCTGCTGCCGCTGGAACGGGCCGAGCTGGCCGTACTCGACGTCGACCACGCTGACCGGGCTGGCCAACCTGCTCAACGAGCGCGACCAGGACGTGGTGACCGCCGCCGACTACTACCGCCTGCTGCGCGGCTACGCGCTCACCCAGTACAAGGACGGCCGCCCGTACGTCGCCGAGGCGCACCACCCCGACGAACCGCGCTGGATCTACGACGGCAGGGGCCACAGCGAGCACTACAACCACTCCACCTTCAACGACCTGGTGATCAGCGGCCTGATCGGGCTGCGCCCGCAGGCGGGCGGCGAGGTCGTGGTCAACCCGCTGGCCCCCGCCGGATGGACGCATTTCGCGCTGGAGAACGTGCCCTACCACGGGCACAACGTGACGGTCCTGTGGGACCGCGACGGCACGAGGTACGGCCAGGGCAAGGGCCTGCGCCTCTACGTGGACGGCAGGCTCGCGGCCGCGCGGCCCGGGCTCGGCGAGCTGGCCGCCCGCGTGCCGGGCCGCGCTCCGGACCGCGCCGCGCGCCCGAGCAACGACGCCGCGAACCCGCACGGCGCCGGCCACCCCAAGCCGTTCGCCTCCTACACGGGTGGCATCGACAGCGTGTGGGACGCCGTTGACGGGCGGATCTTCTACGACGACATCCCGCACAGCCGGTGGACGAACTACCGCTCGCCGAACGCCGAGGACCATCTCGGCGTCGACTTCGGCGTGCCGACCCGGGTGAGCGACGTGCGGTTCCACACCTACGACGACGGCGGCGAGGTGCGGGCGCCGGCGTCGTACCTGCTGGAGTTCCTGGACGGCGGGGCGTGGCGCGAGGTGCCGGGCCAGGAGCGCACGCCGGAGCGGCCCGCCGGCGCGGCGCTGAACCGGGTCACGTTCCCCGAGCTGACGACGACCGCGATCCGGCTGGTGTTCGTGCCGCGGCCGGGCGCGTACGTCGGCGTCACCGAGCTGCAGGCGTGGTCGCCCGCCGCCGGCGACACCAGCCTCGACGTGTCCGTCACCGAGCAGGGCACACCCGCCGCCGTCACCACGACGTTCGCCAACCACGGTCGCGGGCCGGCCACGGGGGTGAAGGTCGAGCTGGCCGTGCCGCCCGGCTGGTCCGCCGAGCCGCGCGGCAGGACCGAGACGCCCGTGGTGCGGCCGGGCGGCGAGTTCACGGTGCGCTGGCGGGTGTCGCCGCCGGACGGCGACGGGCCGCGCCCCGACGTGCACCCGGTGCGCGCCTTCGCCGCCTACGACGGGCGGGCGCGGGCGGTGAGCGCGTACGCGCACGTGGAGCGGGAGCTCGACCCGGCCGCGTACGCGCGGGTCGAGGTGGAGGACACGTTCGCCACCGACACCTCCGCGCGCTACACCGTGCACCGGCCGGAGGACGGCGAGGCCGAGCCGGACATCACGGCCGGCGGCGGCAGGTTCGCGGGCAGCGGCGCGCGGCCGTTCTTCGGCGTGGTCGCGGGACCGGCGGGGCCGTCGTCGGCCGACGCGATCAGCATGGTGACGGCCGGGAGCTTCGCCGGCACCGGCAGCGCCGAGGACAGCGTGTTCGTCGGCTGGGTCAAGGACCAGGACGACTACGTGACCGCCTGGTACAACCACACCCGCAAGCAGTCGGGCATCAACGTGCGGGTCGGCGGCCGGTTCCTCGACACGCCCGGTGACGCCGCGCTGACCCTGGAGCCCGGCGACCGGTTCGCGCTGGTGTTGTCCGGCGACACCATCACCTCCTTCGCCCGTACGGCCGGGACGGGTGGCGAGTGGCGGCGGCTGCGCACGGCCTCGATCGGCGACACGCTGGCCACCCCGCAGGCCCGCGAGGGCTTCCGCCACGGCTTCGGCCTGCGCGGCACGTCCGGCACGATCGCGATCGCGGGCCTGGAGGGCCGCAGCGGCTGAGAGCCGTCTCTCGGAGAGGTGCCCGCCTGATCCCTCGTCAGGCGTCGCCCGGGAAGCCGGCCCGCACCTCGAGGCCGCCGCCGGGAAGCGCGCGGGCGGTGAGCTCGGCGTGGTGGGCGGCGGCGACGGCCGCCACGATGGACAGCCCGAGCCCCAGGCCGTGCCCGTCCGCGGTCCGGTCGCCCGCGAGCCTTCTGAAGGGCTGGAACAGGGCGTCGACCTGGTCGGCGGGGATGACCGGCCCGCTGTTGCGCACGCGCAGCGTCGGCCGTCCCGCGTCGATCCCGGTCCAGACGTGTGCCCAGCCGCCGGCGACGTTGTGGCGCACGGCGTTGTGCACCAGGTTGGCCGCCAGCCGTTCGACCAGCCGAGGATCGCCCGCTGTGCGGGCGACGGCCAGGGCCGCCTCCACCCGTACCCCGCGTGCGGCGGCTTCGGCGCGGGCGGAGCCGAGCGTGGCCTGGGCCGCCTCCGCCAGGTCCAGATCCTCGTGCTGGTCCAGCCCGCGCTGGCTGCGGGAGAGGGTGAGCAGCGCCTCGATGAGCCGTTCCTGGCCCTGGTTGCTGGTCAGGACACGTTCGCAGGCGGCCCGCAGGTCCCGCACGCCGGCGTCGGGATCGGCCAGCGCGATCTCCAGCAGGCTCCGTTCGAAGGTCAGCGGGGTACGCAGCTCGTGGGAGGCGTTGGCGACGAACGCCCGCTGCGCCTCGAACGCCGCCTCCAACCGCCCGAGCAGCCCGTCGAAGGTGTCCGCCAGGTCCCTGATCTCGTCATCGGGTCCTTGAGAGCCGAGCCGCTGGTGCAGATCGCGTGCGGAGATCTCCCGCACGGTCGCCGTGATCGTCCGCAACGGACGCAGCACCCGCCCCGCCACCACCCAGCCCAGCCCGACCGCGGCGAAGGTCATCAGCACCAGCGCCAGCACCGACGCCACCAGGAACCGCCACAGGTACTCGGCCCGCCGCTGGACCGGCGGCTCCACCACCGGCACCGGCCGCTCGAACACGTCCCGCAGGCGGGGTGCGGCCGGCGGCTCCACCTTCACGAACGGCGGCCCGTGGACGACGAGCACGTACGTGACGGCGAGCAGCACCGCGCCCGCCCCGAGGAACAGCACTCCGTACAGCAGCGTGAGGCGCAGCCGGACCGTCCACCGGGCGAACGGCTTCATGCTGACCACGGGAGCCGATACCCCGCCTGAGGGACCGTTTCGATCAGCGGCGGGTCGCCGAGCTTGCGACGCAGGCGGCTGACGGTCACCTTGACGGTGGCGGTGAAGGGGTCGGCGGCTTCGTCCCAGGCACGTTCCAGCAGCTCCTCGGCGGAGAGCGCGCGGCCCTGGGCGGCCAGGAGGAGCTCCAGCACGGCGAACTCCTTGGGGCTCAGGTCGAGCCGGCGGCCTGCCCGCGTGGCGACGCGGCGGCCGGGATCCACGCGGAGCTCGCCGTGTGCCAGGATCGGCGGCACCGCGGGTTGCGCCCGCCGCGCCAGCGCCCGGACGCGGGCCACGAGCTCGGCGAAGGCGAAGGGCTTGGGCAGGTAGTCGTCCGCCCCGACGCTCAACCCGTCCACCCGGTCGTCGATCGTGGCGGCCGCGGTGAGCATCAGTATCCGTGCCGGATACCGCTCGCGGACCAGCGTGCGGCACACCTGATCGCCGTGCAGGCCGGGCAGGTCACGATCCAGCACGACGACGTCGTAGCGGTTGACGGAGCTGCGCTCCAGCGCTCCCGCCCCGTCGTACGCCACGTCGACCGCCAGGCCCTCCCGGCGCAGCCCGCCCGCCAACGTCTCGGCGAGCTCCCGGTGATCCTCCACCACTAGCACCCGCATCGCGCATCCCCCAGATCATTCGCATGCGAGTATCACCGGCGAGGGGTTACAACGCGGTAAAAGCCGCCGTTCCCTCCTGGTAACCGGCATTCCGCTGGTATTGCCTCCCGGCGATCCACCAGCGATTCCCAGGAGGGGACTCATGCTCGTCCACAGCAGCCGACCGCTCGTCCGCCGGTTCGGCACGCGCGTCCTGACCGTCGTCTCGGCCGCCGGAATCGTCGCGACGGCGACCGCTGCGGCGCCGCCCAAGCCGTCCGCACCGCCGGCCGTCGCCGCCCCCGCCGTGCCGCAGCCGGACAGCGCGGCCCAGGAGCGGCTGCGCGACGACGTGCGGGCCGTCCACGAGACCGGCGTGGTAGGCGTCCTCGCCGAGGCCAGGACCGGTGCGGGACGGTCGTCCGCCCGCTCCGGGGTCGCCGACCGCAGAACCGGGGCGGCCATGCCGCGCGACGGCTACTTCCGGATCGGCAGCACCACCAAGACCTTCGTCGCCACGGTCGTGCTCCAGCTGGTCGGCGAGGGCAGGCTGTCGCTGGACGACACCGTCGACACGTGGCTGCCGGGCGTCGTCAGCGGCCACGGCAACGACGGGCGCGAGGTCACCGTACGCCAGCTCCTGCAGCACACCAGCGGCATCCCCGAATACCTCCGCCCCGCCACCTCGCCGGAGCAGTGGCGCCGCGAGCGGCTGCGGCGCTGGCGGCCCGAGCAGCTCGTCGCCCTGGCCATGGAGAAGCGGCCGGCCTTCGCCCCCGGCGCCGAGTGGGGCTACTCCAACACCAACTACGTCCTCCTCGGCATGATCATCCATAAGGTCACCGGCCGCACCTGGCACCGGGAGGTCGAGCGGCGCATCCTCACCCCGCTGAACCTGCGGCACACGCTCGTCCCACGTCTCGACCCGCGCCTGCCCGACCCGCACGCCAAGGCCTACGCGCGGTTCACCCCGGACGGCCCGCTGACGGACGTCACCGTGCACGACCCGAGCCAGGGCGACGCGGCCGGGGCGATGATCAGCACCACGGGCGACCTCAACCGGTTCTTCCGCGCGCTGCTGGGCGGGAAACTCCTCGCCCCGGCGCAGCTGGCGCAGATGCGGCAGACCGTTCCGGCCACGGCGCTTCGGCAGATGGGCCTCACCGGGGCCGCTTACGGCCTCGGCCTGATGTATCTCCCGCTGACCTGCGGTGGCGGCTACTGGGGCCACGGCGGCGACGAAGCCGGCTTCTCCACCCGGGTGGGCGTGACCGAGGACGCGGAGCACAGCGTGGCGGTGGAGACGACCTCCCGCTCCCTCGGCGATCTCGACGCCCTGCTGCGCACCGGCCGCGCCCTCTCCACGCTGGTCGACCACACGCTCTGCGGCGCCGCCCGGCCCTAGCGAGGCCCTACGCGGGCCGGCGTGCGCAGCGCCGGGCAGCGCATGTCGTGACCGGCCGCCCCGCTACGCCTGCGTCGCGGGCGATGCCACCTCGCGCATGCGCTCGAAGTTCGCCACGTACTGCTCGTACACGCCCCGATTGTTGAGCCGCAGCAGTACCTCGTCGTTGCGGCGCAGCGAGGTCTCGTTGTAGTTGTGGCTGCCGGTGAACACCCGGCGGGCGTGGCGGTCGCCGTCGTACGAGCCCTCGACGAGCAGGTATTTCGAGTGGACGCGGCCGGGCAGCGAACCCCCGTCGCCGAGGGCGCGCAGCTCGACGCGCGGCTCGGCCTGGAGGAGCTCCTTGACCTCGTCGTCCATGATCCCGTAGACGATCCGCACCGTACAGCCCTGGGCGGCCAGGTCACGCAGCCGCTGCGGGATCGCGACGCGGTAGGTGTCCCACTCCGACATGCCGACCCTGATCGTCGTCCCGCCCCGGCAGGAGACCTTGCCGAGGTGATCGACGATGGGGTCGCCGCTCGCCTTGGGGAAGAAGTGGGCCCGTACGGAGCCGCCGGGCCCGCCGGTCTGGACGACCCGGTAGTAGTCGAGGTTCTTGCGCTCGGCGGCCAGGTCGGCGAAGTAGCCGGCGTAGGCCGCGTACAGGCGCCGGTTGCCGGGCAGGACGACCGCGTTGTTCCAGTACGTCGTGGAGTTGAGGTCGGTCAGGTTGGCCGACGACTGCACCACCACCTCGGAGGCGTCGCCGGTGCGCGAGAACAGGTAGAACTTGTTGTGCTGGCCCTTGTTGCCGATGCAGGCGGCGGTGCCGCCGGAGGGCGGGCCGGTGCACACGTGCAGCCAGGAGCGCGCCGAGGTGTCCGTGCCCAGCGCCGCCGCCAGCTTCTCCGCGATGGCCGCGCCGCGCCTGTCGCCGTCCAGGACGACCTGCACGTCAACGTCACGCTGGTGCGCCTTGACGAGCTCGTCGGCGAACTCCGTGCCCGCGGCGCCCGACATGACGAAGTGGGCGACCTGGATGCGGGCGCCCGAGGGCGTCTGCCGGACGAGGCCGCAGAGCTTCCGGACGAGCGCCGCCCCGTCCCCGCTCACCGGGTCGTTGAAGACGGCAGCCGTCGTCACCGGCGTGGCGGGCGCGTCCGCGCAGGTGCTCGCGGAGGCGGCGGCGGGGCCCGCGCCGGCCAGCACGGCGGTGGCCATCAGGGCGCCCGTGGCGAGCGCGGGCAGGAACGTGCCTGGCATGGATCACTCCTTCATGGGACGGCCGCCCTCGGGCGCCGTCGTGGCGGGGGGTGGAAGCGCTCCGGGGAAGTGGCAGGCGACCGGGTGACCCGTGTCCCGTTCGACCAGCGCCGGTTCCTCGTCGCGGCACCGATCCTGGGCCCGCCAGCAGCGCGTACGGAAACGGCAGCCTGTCGGCGGGCGCAACGGTGAGGGAACATCTCCGGTCAGGACGATCTCGCCGTGCTCGCCGTCCTCGTCGGCCCGCCAGTCGTCCAGGCTGGGGGCCGCCGACAGCAGAGCCTGCGTGTACGGGTGGGCCGGGCTCCGGTAGATGTCCTCCTTGGAACCGGTTTCGACGATCTTGCCCAGGTACATCACCGCCACCCGGTCGCACAGGTGCCGGACGACGCCCAGGTCGTGCGAGATGAACAGGTACGACACGCCAAGGTCGCGCTGCAGCTCCTGCAGCAGGTTGAGGATCTGCGCCCGCACCGAGACGTCGAGCGCGGACACGGCCTCGTCGCAGACGATCAGCCGGGGCCGCACGGCCAGCGCCCTGGCGATGCTGATGCGCTGGCGCTGCCCGCCCGAGAACTGGTGGGGGTAGCGGCCGGCGTGCTCGGCGCGCAGGCCGACGCGCTCCAGCAGGGCGCGCACCTCGTCGTCCCACCGCTCGCGCGGCACCAGCCCGGGGTGGATGCGCCACGCCTCCTTGATCAGGGCGGCGACGGTCATGCGCGGGTTCAGCGAGGCGTACGGGTCCTGGAAGACGAGCTGGATGTCCCGGCGCAGCCTGCGCAGCTCCTTGGCGGGCAGGGTGCCCAGGTCGCGGCCGTCGAAGAGGACCTTGCCGCCGGACGGGCGCACCAGGCCGACGATGGTCCGGGCGATCGTGGACTTGCCGCACCCGGACTCGCCGACCAGCCCGACGGTCTCGCCCGCGTGGACGGTCAGGCTCACGCCGGCCACGGCCCGCACCTCGCCGCCGGGCCGGCCGATCCCCGGCCGCAGGCGGTAGCTCGTCACCAGGTCGGACAGCTCCAGCAGGGGCTCAGCCTCGGCCATGCGCGATCACCTCCTCCGCGAAGTGGCAGGCACTGGCCCGGCGGAGGCCGAGCTCTCGCGGCGCGGGATCGTCCGTGCGGCAGACGTCCCTGGCGAACGGGCAACGCGGGTGGAAGGCGCAGCCGGCGGGCCGCGCGGCCAGGTCGGGCGGCCGGCCCTCGATCGCCTCCAGCGGGGCGCCGATGTCGCGGGGATCGGGCACCGCCCGCATCAGGCCCAGCGTGTACGGGTGGGCGGGCCGCTCGTACACCTCGGCCACGGTGCCGGTCTCGACGATGCGGCCCGCGTACATGACGGCCACCCGGTCGGCCGCCCGCGCGACCACGCCGAGGTCGTGGCTGATGAGGATCATGCCGAGCCGCTCGGCCCGCTGCCGCTGCCGCAGCAGCCGCAGGATCTGCGCCTGGACGGTCACGTCCAGCGCGGTGGTGGGCTCGTCGGCGATGAGCAGCCGCGGGTCGAGCGCCAGCGCCATCGCGATCATCACCCGCTGCCGCATGCCGCCGGAGAAGCGGTGCGGATGGTCGTCCAGCCGCCGCTCGGCGTCGGGGATGCCCACCTGCGCCATCAGCTCCGCCGCCCGTCGGCGGGCCTCCGCCCGGCCGGCGCCGCGGTGCCTGCGGAACATCTCCGCGATCTGGTAGCCCACCGTCAGCGACGGGTTCAGCGCGCTCAGCGGATCCTGGAAGATCATGGAGATGCGCTCGCCCCGCAGCGCCTGCCACTCGCGGTCGGACAGCCCGACGACGTCGCGGCCCTCGATCGCGACGCGCCCTCCCGCGATCCGCGCCGACAGCGGCACCAGCCCCATCAGCGTCTGGGCGGTCACGCTCTTGCCGCTGCCGGACTCGCCGACGATCGCGAGCGTCTCGCACTCGCCGACCTCGAAGGAGACCCCGCGCACGGCCCGCAGCGGACCCGCGGGCGTGTCGAACTCCACGGCCAGGTCCTCGACCTCCAGCAGCGGGGTCGCGGATTCGTTCGCCCTCTCGTCCGGCATCGTCACAGCTCCGTCATCGGGTCGGAGGCGTCGCGCAGCAGGTCGCCGAGGACGCCGATGCTCACCACGACGAGCGCCAGGGCGGCGCCCGGCACGGCGGCGATCCACCAGGCGGACGCGAGGTAGTCGCGGCCCTCGGCGATCGTGGAGCCCCAGGACGCCTGAGAGGCGGGCACGCCGAGGCCGAGGAAGCTCAGCGACGCCTCGGCGACCATGGTCAGGCCGACCTGCACGGTGGCCGCGACCATCAGCGGCGGCAGGCACGACGGCAGGATGTAGCCGGCGAGGATGCGCGCATGGGAGGCGCCCATCACCCGCGCCGAGTCCACGAACTCCCGGTCGCGCACGGCGAGCGCCGAACCGCGCACCACCCTGGCGAAGATCACCCATCTGGTGACCGCCAGCGCGATGATCACGTTCACCATGCTCGGGCCGAGGACCCCGGCCAGCAGGATGGCCAGCAGCAGGCTGGGGAAGGCGAGCTGGATGTCGCCGACCCTGGAGATGATCCCGTCGGCCCAGCCGCCGAAGTAGCCCGCGAGCAGGCCGAGCAGCAGCCCGACCGACCCGCCGACGGCCACGGTCACCAGCGCGACCGTCAGCGAGGTGCGCATCCCGGCCAGCACCTCGGCCAGGATGTCCTGCCCGACCTGGTCGGTGCCGAGCCACGCCATCGCGCCGTCGGACAGCCGGGTGCCCGGCGGCAGCAGCCGGTCGACCGGGCTGGTGCGCGCCGCGTCGTACGGCGCCAGCAGCGGCCCGAGCAGGCCGGCCAGCACGAACAGCAGCACGGTCCCGAGCGCCAGGTGCGCGCGCAGGGGCAGCGCGGCCAGCCGGCCGGCGAGTGTCGCGCCTCGCACGTTCACTGTCATCAGGCGTTCTCCAACTGGATCCTGGGATCGAGGTACACGTAGAGCACGTCGACCAGCAGGTTGAGCAGGATGTAGCAGACCGTGATCACGGTCAGGACGGCCTCGACCACGGCGTAGTCGCGGAAGGTGATCGAGTCGATGAGCAGCGACCCGATCCCGGGCCAGGCGAAGATCACCTCGACGATGACGCCGTTCGCGATGAAGTAGCCCATGAGCAGGCCCAGCATGGTCACCACCGGCACCAGGGTGTTGCGCAGCACGTGGATGTAGAAGACCACCCGGTGGCTCATGCCCTTGGCGTGGGCCGTGCGGACGTAGTCCTGGTTCATCTCCTCGAGGATCCCGGTGCGCACGAGCCGGCCCAGCCAGCCCACGAACGGCAGCGCCAGCGTGAACGCGGGCAGCAGCAGGCTGACCATGGTGCCGTCGGCCGTGCTGGGCAGAATCTGCAGCCAGCGCGCGAAGATGAGCGAGAGCATGATGCCGATCCAGAACGGCGGCAGCGCCTGGCCGACCAGCGAGGACACCGAGACCAGATGGTCGGCCCAGGTGTTCGCGCGGCGGGCGGCGAACGAACCGGCCGCGAAGCCCAGCACGATGGTGATCACCATCGCCCACGCCGACAGGGACAGGGTCGAGCCGAGACGTTCCAGGCAGGCGTCCAGGGCGTTCACGCTCTGCCGCCACGAGTGGCCGAAGTCGAGGGCGACGACGTCCCGCATGTGGGTGGCGTACTGGACGAGCAGGGGCTCGTCGAGCCCGAGGTTGCCGCGCAGCTCCTCCAGCGCCTCGGGCGTGGCCTGGCTGCCGAGGATCAGCTCGGCCGGGTCGCCGGGCAGCACGCGCAGGGCGATGAAGACGATCGTGATCGCGCCCCAGATCTGGAGCAGCGCCTGGGCGAGCCGCCGTCCGAGATAGGCGGTCATGTGCCGCCCCCGCCGCTCGACGCCCGCACGACCAGGCGGGGCGGGAACAGGACCTGCTGCGGCGCCCCCGCCGCCTCGCCGAGCCGCCGCAGCATGCGGTCCACGGCGGACACGGCGATGTCCGCGGCGGGCAGTTCCACGGTGGTGAGCGAGGGGATCACGTAGGGGGCGAACGGGTGGCCGCCGTAGCCGACGACCAGGATGTCGTCGGGGATCCGCAGCCCGGCCTCGTCGGCGACCCGGTAGACGCCGAGCGCGAAATAGTCGTTGCCGGCCACGAACGCCATCGGGCGCTGCGCGGACCGCACGACCTCCCTGGCCAGCCGGTACGCCTCGCTCGGGTCCCACGGCATCGCGCTCTGCTCCAGCCGCCGGGTCGGCACCCTGATCATGGTGTCGGGCTCGACGGGCAGGCCGCTGTCGGCCATGGCCCGCCGGTAGCCCTGGACGCGGTCGGCGACCGCCGAGACGCCCAGGTCCTCCTCCAGGAAGTAGATCTTCCTGGCGCCCTGGGCGATGGCGTGCCTGGCGGCCTCGTAGCCGCCCTTGACGTGGTCGACGCCCACCAGGTCGGCGTTGAGCTCGGGCACGTCACGGTTGATCAGGACCAGCGGGACCCCGGCCGCACGGAACCGCCGCCAGTGCTCGGCCCCCTCCTGCACCGTCACCACGAGCACCCCGTCCACGCCGCGGCGCAGCAGCTCCTCGGCCGCGCGCCGCTCGTTGGCCAGGCTCTCCTCCGTCGCCATCAGCAGTAAGGAGTAGCCGTGCCGCCGGCAGTGCTGCTCCATCCCGCTGATGAGCTGGGCGTAGAACGGGTTGGACGGATTGGTGATCACCATGCCGAGCGTGCTCGCTGAGCCGAGGACCAGCGACCTGGCCGTGGAGTTGGGCACGTAGCCCAGCCGCTCGGCCTCGGCCTTCACCCGCTTGCGCGTCTCCAGGCCGACGCTGTCCTTGTCGGCGAGGGCTCTGGAGACGGTGTTCACGGAGACGCCGAGGCTCTCGGCGATGTCCTTCAATGTCGTACGGCGTGCCTCACGCATGGCGCTCCCGGGCCGGGTCTGGTCTCGCACGGATCACCCGGTGGTCGACACCGTGCGGAACTCGGGCTGGCTGTTGGCCGCGGGGACGAAGCCCGCGACGGAGGAGCGCAGCCCGTACGTGGCGGCCAGCGCCGCGGGGAAGACGCCGACCGCGTCACGCCAGATGATCTCGCATGCCCGGCCGTACAGCGACTTGCGCTCATCCTGGTCGGAGGTGGCCTTGGCCTTGGCGAGGAGGCCGTCGAGCTCCTTGTTCGCGTAGCCCATGCGGTTGGCCTCGCTGGTGTAGAGCCGGCCGAGGGTGTAGTCGGCGTCGCCGGTGGTCACGGTGTTGACCTGGAGCTCGATGTCCCAGTCGAGCGCCGTCAGCCGCTTGAGCCAGGCCGCCTTCTCGATCTGCTGCGGCTCGACGACCACGCCGACCTTGGCCCAGGCCGAGATGATCGACTGGGCCAGCTCGGTGGCGAGGGGCCCGGTGTCCTTGAACCACATCATCGAGGTGCGGATCCCGGAGCCGTGACCGGCCTCGGCCAGCTCGCGCCTGGCCAGGTCGGGGTCGTACGCGTAGGGCTTCTGCGGGGCGTGGCCGAAGACGGCGGACGGGATCGGGGCGTCCATGACGGCGGCGGCGTCGCCGTACAGGCTGGAGACGATGGTCTTGATGTCGAGCGCGTGGAGCAGCGCGCGGCGCACGCGCGGGTCGGAGAAGGGTTTCCTGCCGCAGTTGAACCAGGTGAGGAAGTAGTTGACGCCCGGCTTGCTCTCGATCTTCACGCCGTCGACGCCGCGCAGCCGTTCGAGCTCGTCGGGCGGGATGATCCAGGTGACGTCCACCTCGCCGTTCTGCAGCGACGTCATGCGCGTGGAGGACTCGGGGATGTACGGCAGGCGCAGGCCGGCCAGTTTGGACGCCCCGCCCCAGTAGCCGGGCGCGGGCTTGAGCAGCAGTTGTGACGACGGCGTGAACGACTCGACGGCGAAGGGGCCGCTGCCGATCGCCTTGCGCGACAGGTCGCCCTTGCCGATCTGGGCGGCGGGCAGGATGAAGGCGAGGGTCAGGTTCACCAGCAGGGTGCCGACGGGCTCCTTCGTGGTGATCGTGATGGTGCTCGGGTCGGGAGCCTTGATCGTGTCCACCGTGGACCACAGCGGCTTCTGCGGGCCGTCGGAGGCGGCCAGCCGCTCCAGCGACGCCTTGACGTCGGCCGAGGTCAGCTTGCTGCCGTCGTGGAAGACGACGCCGTCGCGGAGGGTGAACTCCCACGTCGTCTCGTCGGGCTGGCGCCACGACGTGGCCAGGCCGGGCGTCGCCTTCGCGCCGTCCCAGGCGACGAGCGTGTCGTAGATCTGCCGGTTGGCGAGCAGCGACGCCTCGTCCACTGCGCTCGCGCCGTGAGGGTCCAGGTCGTTGATCGCCTGGTAGAACGCGGCGCTGAGCGGCCGGTTCCCCCCTGCGGCCGGTCCCGTCCCCTTGCCTCCGGGGGCGCATCCGGTGACGAGGCCGGGGAGGGAGGCGCCGGCGGCCCCGGCTCCCAGGAGGGACAGGAACCGCCGCCTGCCCACTCCCTCCGTTGCCGTCATGTCGAGCTCCTCTCAGCTCTTGAGTGCCAGGTAGATCAGGACCTTGGCCTTCGGGTCGCCGCCGGTCAGCGTGGCCCGCAGGCGCAACCAGTGACCGAACTCGCGCACCCGCATGGACACCAGCCCGGGCTCCGTGGCGACCTGCTCGGCACTCTCGTCGTCGTCGCACCAGTGCAGCCCGTCCGGGGAGATCTGGGCGGTCAGCCGCAGGCCGGGGTTGTCGCCCTCCAGCGCCAGGGTCCGTACGAACCAGCGCGCCTCAGCAGCCCACCCGGCCTCGTACGGCTCGGTCACGAAGTCTGCGGTAAAAGTGCTGTTGCGCTCAAGAACGGCGGTAAGAGCGTGCCTCATGCCGGTGTTCACCAATCCACGGAAATCAGTGCGGAATCAAGGAAAAGGAAGTTGCGTACCGGAGAGTGGGTGCGCACGCTCACATAGAAATTGAGCAGGTTCTCCAGGCCGTCGTACTTGTCGGGATAGGCGGGCACCGGGACCTGGCGCATGTCCATGATCCGGTCATTGACCTGCAACTCGATGTTCGTGCGGGTCCTGGTGTCGAACTGCCAGCGCAGATAGTGCCAGTTGACCTTGGTCGGCACCTCGTTGTAGCAGAGGAACTGCGGCTCCTCGTCGAGCGGGCGCCAGTCCTCGGGGTCGGGCGCGGTGAAGTCCTCGGTGGGCGACAGGTTCTCCTGGTTGTGCAGGTTCTCCCTGGGCGTCGGCTCGGGCACCACGGGGTACATCCAGCGCCTGGTGAAATTGTGGTCCAGGTCGGTGTTCTGGTAGCGGGCGACGCAGTGATAGCGGATGCCCTCGCCGTCGCACAGGTCCGTGGCCACCGTGAACGCCCCGAACTGGGCCTCGGACGGGTGCAGGTTGCCGTCCCACTCGATGTCGCCGAAGCTGTTGCCGAGCGAGGACTCCGCGGTGGCCGCCTCGCTCTTGTAGGTGAAGTACGTCTCGAACTGCACCACCCCGCGCCTGGCCATGGTCAGCCGGCGGATCGCCACCGCGGTGTGACCGGTCACCGGCCGGGTGGCGACCTTGAGCGCGTAATTGCCGCTCATCGCGGCGTGCGTGCCGATGTCGAAGAAATCGCACGAGCTGAGCTGCGGCGGGCGGAAGTCCCGCATGTGCACGTCGACCGTGTCGAGATTTCCGTGGCCGTCGTGGTTTCCGATGAGTTCGCACCAGCCGTGCGTTCCTGTATTGAACTCGTCGAAGGCGAGTATGCGGGGGAGCGGGTTGAACTTGGAAAGTTTGGGGTCTGCTGCGATCAGCGCGCGCCGGAGGTCATCGGCCGGAACATGGGTGTCCACGCTCAAGGGGGCGTCCTTCTCGTCGACAATTACCTGGGTGAGGATGAACGTTCACGTGAACGTTAATTCCAGGTTTCGAGGACGCTAACCTGCGAGATTGCGGATGTCAAGGGACCTACGCGGACATGCCCGACGAGAGGTCGCGGCCACGCGCGTCAGCGCCGTGCGCAGGTTCGTGCTCCAGCGCCCGTGCTCAGCGCCGTGCCCAGGTTCGTGCTCCAGCGCCGTGCTCATGAGGCGGGCGGCGACGCCCGGTGGCGCCGCCGCCCGATCGCACGACTGTCCGGGTCTCAGTCTCCGGACACCAGCCGCGCGGGGAACCCGCCGGTCGCGATGGGCCCCCAGCGCTCGATGTGCAGGCGGATCAACGACTTGTCCTGGCGCCGCATGGCCGCCCTGTACTCGTCCCAGTCGGGGTGCTCGCCGGCGATGCACCGGTAGTAGCCGACCAGCGCCTCCAGGGCCTCGGGCATGTCGAGCACCTCGGCGCGGCCGTCCACCTGGACGTACGGGCCGTTCCAGTCGTCGGACAGCACGCAGATCGACGCCCGCTCGTCCCGGCGGGCGTTGCGCGCCTTGGCGCGGTCGGGATAGGTGGAGACCACGATCGTGCCGCCCTCGTCGACGCCGCAGGAGACCGGCGAGAGCTGCGGCCGCCCGTCGGCGCGGGTGGTGGACAGCAGGCCGTGATGCCTGGGGCGGAGGAAATCGAGCAGCTCGGGGAGCTCGACGCGGCGTGCGGTAGCGATGTTCGGAGCCATCTCCTGTGCCTTTCACTCAGCTGAGGTCACGATCCTTTCACCGGCCCGGCCTCCTGGAACGCGGGGCGGGATGCGACCATCGGAGTCGTTGACCATAGAGCGATGGGTGATGGCATGACAGGTGAGAACGGCAGGAAAGCCCTTGTGGTGCGGGGAGGCTGGGAGGGGCACGCCCCCGTCGAGGCCACCGAACTCTTCGTGCCCTTCCTGGAGAAGCAGGGGTTCGAGGTGGTCAGGTCGGACTCTCCCGCACCGTACGCGGACGCCGCATTCATGTCCGGCGTCGACCTCGTCGTGCAGTGCTACACCATGGGCACGATCGAGCGGGCCGAGTTGCAAGGGCTGGAGGCCGCGATCCGGGCGGGCACCGGGATGGCGGGCTGGCACGGCGGCATCGCCGACTCCTTCCGGAACTCCTCCGACTACCTGCACCTCATCGGCGGGCAGTTCGCCTGCCACCCGGGCAAGGAGCCGGACGCGGCGGACGCGGGCACGCAGGAGCACTACTTCGTCCCGTACACCGTGAACATGTCGCCCGAGGCGGCCGGGCACCCCATCACCGAGGGCATCGCCGACTTCGACCTCGTCACCGAGCAGTACTGGGTGCTGACGGACGACTACATCGACGTGCTGGCCACGACCACGCAGCGGGTGCGCCCGTGGGACCCGTGGCACCGCGAGGTGACCTCGCCCGCCCTCTGGACCCGGCGGTGGGGAAAGGGACGGATCTTCGTCGCGACCCCGGGGCACAGCGTCGACGTGCTCCAGCACGACAGCGTGCGCACCGTCATCGAAAGGGGCATGGTGTGGGCGAGCCGGTGAACGTGGGCGTCGTCGGGTGCGGCGCGATCTCCGCCCAGTACTTCCGCACCATCGAACGGCTGCCGCAGGGTGCGGCTGGTCGCGGTGGCCGACCTCGACCTCGACAGGGCACGGGAGGCGGTGCGGCCCTACCCCGGCACCGACGTGCTGAGCGTGGCCGACCTGATGGCCGACCCGCGCGTCGACGTCGTGCTCAACCTGACCGTCCCGGCCGCCCACGCCGAGATCGCGTTGCGGGCCATCGCCGCCGGAAAGGACGTCTACTGCGAGAAGCCCCTGGCCGCGAACGTGGCCGACGCCGCGCGGGTGCTGCAGGCGGCCGGCGAGGCCGGGGTACGCGTCGGCTGCGCGCCCGACACGGTGTTAGGGACGGGCACGCAGACCGCGCGCAAGGCGATCGACGACGGCCTGATCGGGCGGCCGGTCGCGGCCACCGCGACGATGATGACGCCGGGCCACGAGCGCTGGCACCCCAACCCCGACTTCTACTACGCCCCCGGCGGCGGCCCGCTGCTCGACATGGGCCCCTACTACATCACCTGCCTGGTGACGCTGCTCGGGCCGGTGGCGACCGTCGTCGGCGCCGCCGGGCGCACACGGGCCAAGCGCACGATCGGCTCGGGCCCCCGCCAGGGCGAGGAGATCCCGGTCAGCGTCGACACCCACGTCACCGGGGTGCTCGTGCACGCGTCAGGGGCGCTGTCCACGCTCGTGATGAGCTTCGACGGGGTGGCGACCAAGTCGCCCAACATCGAGGTGCACGGGGAGAAGGGCTCGCTCGTCGTGCCCGACCCGAACCACTTCGACGGCGCCGTCCTCGCCTCGGTGCTGGGGGAGGAGAGCTGGCGAGAGCTGCCGGCGGCGGCCGGCTACGTCGAGGCCGGGCGCGGCGTGGGACTGGCGGACCTCGCGTCGGCCGGCCCCCATGCAGCCGGGGGCGCGGAGCCGCGCGCGGGCGGATCGCTGGCCTTCCACGTGCTCGACGTCATGGAGTCGCTGCTGGACGCGGCGCGTTCCGGCACGGCGGTGACCATCGCGAGCACCTGCGAACGCCCCCCGCCCGTGGCCCTGCGTTCCCTCGGCGACGGGACTGACGGCACGCCGTAGGCGTAAGACGCCCGGGCGCTCAACCCGTCAGGCGAGCGGCCGAGCAGCGAGGAGAGGCTCTCCCCGACGTGTCCACGTGGGGCGTGGGGCCGAGCGGCGGCAGGTTCTTCACGGCCTGTCCACGTCAGGCGGCCGCCCGTTGGAGGTGCCAGACGACGATGGCGGGCGCGCCGTCGACGGCCGCCCGCGCCCCCTCGGGCGCGAGGTCGACCAGGACCCACGGCCACAAATCCCACGGCCCGAGTGACCCCGGCTCGCGCGGCGGATCCTTCGGCTCGGGGACCTCGGCGCCGGGCTCTCGCGGCTCCTCGCAGCGGCGGACCTCCAGCCCTGCCCGCAGGGCGGCGCGCACGTAGTCGCCGATCCGGTGGTGGTAGGTGGCCACGCGGGCGGGCCGGTCGTCCGCCAGCCGCAACGACGGGATGATGCCGCGGGCCACGCCCTCGGGATGGATGTCGGAGATCACCACGTGCCCGCCCGGGCGCAGCACCCTGGCGAACTCGGCCAGCACCGGATCCAGCGAGGGGACATGGGTGAGCGCCAGGGAGCAGACGATCAGGTCGACGGCGGCATCCTCGACCGGCAACCGGTCGAGAGGGCCGAGACGGAAGTCGCCCTCCGGCACCCGCTCGCGAGCGCGGGCGAGCATGTCGGGCGAGCTGTCGACGCCGATGATCTGGTGGCCGCGACCGGCCAGGGCCGCGGCGAACCGTCCCGTGCCGCACGCGGCGTCGAGGGCGACGCCCACCGGCAACTCGCCGACGATCTCCTCGACGATCGGCTCGTCGTAGGAGAACGTCGAGTTGGGGCCGTCGTACGTCTGCGACCAGATCCGATAGCCCTCGACCGTGTCGACCCGGACGACGTCGACGGCGGCATCGGCCAGTGCCGGATCGTCCAGCAGGCGCCGGATCTCGGCGATGCGTGCCTCGACGAACGCGCGGTCATGCTCCCCGGTGAAGGAGCGCATCAAAGCCATGCCTTGCAGGCCGAGCACGTAGGCCAGGGGGTTCTCGTACGTCACCGGCGACACGCTAGCGACGCGGCGCACGCGCGGGCCAACGCTTTTCTCGCTGGGTGAATGCGCAGCGTGATGAGGAATAACAGATGGTATATCCGGTAAGGACACCAGCATTCGACATCGGCTACGGGGGGATGAGTGCCGGACGAGCCGCCCGGACGCGCGCGTGGCGCGCCCACGGCAGTAACCGACGGGGCCGCGCGGCCGTGGCCGCGCCCCGGCCCACCCGACCCGCGTCCGGCTCCGCCTGACTCGCGTCCGGCGGGCCCTTCCGGCCGGGGCGTTACTACGCGCGGCATCGTGCCGGACGTCACGGGGACACGGGTTCGGTTCCCCTCGGGAGCCGGGGCGCCATGATCGGTACGTTCTACGAGCACAATCTACGAGGACGGTACGTCGAGGTCGAGTACTCCGACGGCCGCGTCCGCCCGCTCGCCGCCGAACGCTGGCTGCGGCCCATCGACGGCGACGAGGACGTGCTGGACCGGTGCGGCGGCCCAACACTGGACGTCGGCTCGGGAGCCGGCCGGCTGACCGCGGCGCTCGCCCGCAGGGGCATCTTCGCCCTGGGCATCGACATCACACCGCTGGCCGTCGAGCTGACCCGGCGCGCGGGCGGCCTGGCTCTGCTCCGGTGCGTCTTCGAACCCGTTCCCGGCGCCGGGCTGTGGGCCGAGGCACTGCTGGCCGACGGCAACATCGGGATCGACGGCGACCCCGTGGCGCTGCTGCGGCGCCTGCGGCAGCTGGTCAGGCCGGGTGGATCCGTGCTCGCCGAGGTGCGCCCGCCGGGCTCGGGGAGCACGGTGGACCGCGTACGGCTGCGCCACGGTGGCCGCACCGGCGACTGGTTCCGGTGGGCGACCGTCTGCGCCGACGACATCGGCCCGCTCGCCGCTGGCTGCGGCTTCCCCACCGTCGACCTGTGGACCACCGCCGGCCGTTGGTTCGCCACCTGCACCGCCCCGACACCGTAGCGGGAGGCCCAGCGGGGACGTGGTGACGTCCGTGGCGTGGCCTGGCCTGGCCTCGCCTGGAGTGTTGCGGTGCGAAGGTGGTCGGGGCTCAGGTGTGTGGCGGGGTAGTTCGGTTAAGGCGTGTGGTGTGGTGGTGGGGTGGTTCGGTTCAGGCGAGTGGCGCGGTGGCGAACTCCTTCATGCCCTCCGCGAAGCGGATCCGCGCACGGAAGCCGAGCTCCGCGGCGGCCCGGTGCGGGGCGGCCACGATGTGGCGCACGTCGCCCAGCCGGTACTCCCCGGTGACGACCGGTTCGGGGCCGCCGCGCTGCGCCGCCAGTTCCCTGGCCAGCTCGCCGACGGTGTGCGGCTCCCCGCTGGCGATGTTGTACGCGGCCAGGCATCCCGGCCGTCCGCCGGTGAGGGCGGCGACGTTCGCGCCGGCGACGTCGCGGACATGTACGAAGTCGCGCGTCTGCCCGCCGTCCTCGAACACCCGGGGCGCACGACCGGCCTCCAGCGCGGACCGGAAGATCGCCGCGACCCCCGAGTAGGGGGTGTCCCTCGGCATCCTGGGGCCGTACACGTTGTGGTAGCGGAGGGCGACCGCGGTCCCGCCGGTCTCGCGCGCCCAGTTGGCGGCGAGGTGTTCCTGCGCGAGTTTCGTGGTGGCGTAGGCGTTGCGCGGATCCACCGGCGCGTCCTCGTCGATGGGGGAGTAGCGCACCTGGTCTCCGCAGCGGGGACAGCACGGCTCGAACGAGCCCCGCGCCATGTCCCCGGCCGAGCGCGGGCCGGGCCGTACCCGGCCGTGCCGCGCGCAGTCGTAGGCGCCCTCGCCGTAGACCACCATGGAGGAGGCCAGCACCAGCCGCCTGACGTGGCGGGCGGCCATCGCGGCCAGCAGCACCGCCGTGCCGTACACGTTGGCCGAGACATAGTCGGGCAGGTCGGCCACGTTCACGCCGAGGCCGACCTTGGCCGCCTGGTGCACGACCGCGCCGGCGCCCGCCAGCAGCCGGTCGAGCAGTACGGGGTCGCGTACGTCGCCGCCGGAGCGCAGGTCGAGCGGCACGACCTCGTGACCGGCCGCCTCCAGCGCCTCCACCACGTGACTGCCGATGAACCCGGCGGCCCCCGTCACCACCACCGTACGGCCGCGCGCGCCGGTCACAGCCGCGTCCCGGTCCCGGCGAGCGCGGCGGCGTAGCGGGTGCGCGGAGCCAGCGCCGCCACCTCGATCGCGTCCGCCATGGTGTCCACGTCGGTCAGGCACGGCAGCGACGCGACGCTCATCCCCGCCTCCTCCATCCGCCGCAGCTGGATCTCTCCGGTGTCCGGCTCCGACATGGGCACGCCGAGCAGCAGCGCGGGGTCGGGGTCGCGCAGCCCGAGCAGCCAGAAGCCGCCGTCGTTGGCGGGGCCGAACACCGCGTCGCGGCCGTCGAGCAGCGCCACGGCGTCGGCCAGCAGGCCCGGGGTGATTTGCGGGGTGTCCATGCCGATCAGCACGACGGGTACGGGCAGCAGCCGGTACGCGTCCTCGAAGGCCGCCGCCAGCCGCTCGTCCAGGCCGCCGCCGCGCTGCGGGAGCACGGTGAAGCCGGCGGGCAGCCACGCTCCGGGCGCGCCTTCGAGAACCAGCACCCGGCGGACGGCCGGCGTCTGGGCGACCGCGCGCAGCGTGTCCTCCAGCGCGGCCCCGGCCACGGTGGCCGCCTCCTCGGGGGTGAGCGGCGGTACGAGCCGGGTCTTGACCTTCCCCGGCACGGGCTCCTTGGCGATCACGACGATCTGCGTCCGGTTCACGTGGTTCCGTCCTGGCGGGCCATGACCCGCCGCATGTCGCCGATGGCCCGCAGGGTGCCGCGTACCGTGCCGGTCACCTTCGAGCGGCCGTTGCGGGGCAGGTAGTCGACATCGACTTCGACGATGCGCCAGCGCGCCGCTGCCGCGCGCAGGACCATCTCCAGCGGGTAGCCGAAGCGCCGGTCGACGATCCCCAGCCGGAGCAGCGCGACGCGCCGGCAGGCGCGCATCGGCCCCAGGTCGCGCAGCCGGGCACCGGTACGGCGGCGCAACCGCCTGGCCAGCACGGCGTTGCCGAGCCTGGCGTGCGCCGGCCACGACGCGCCGGGCCGGCGGACCCGGCGGCCCAGGACGAGGTCGGCCTCGCCGGCCATGACGGGCCCGCTCACCCGGGGCAGCTGTTCTGGATCCAGCGACGCGTCGGCGTCCATGAAGCACACGACGTCCGCGGTGGCGGCGGCGAGCCCGGCGTGGCAGGCGGCGCCGAACCCGGTCCGCGGCTCGCTCACCACCGTCGCGCCGAGCTCGGCGGCGATCTTCGCGGACCCGTCGGCCGAGCCGTTGTCGACCACGATCGGGTGGAAGCCGTGCGGCATCCGCCCGAGCACCCACGGGAGGGCCGCCGCCTCGTTGAGGCAGGGCAGCACCACGTCGATCTTCATGCCGCCGACGCTACTGCGATGCCCCGGTTCGCACCCTTGCGCCGGGTGCCGTCTTTCCGAGAAATGACCAGCTCAGAGCCTTCAGGAGAACCGGCCACGGCACCCGGGCCGCCGCACCCAGGACCGGGCGGCCCCACCCGGCCCGGCCACCGGCTCGAACACCCTGCGGCCGTCCGCGGAACGCATCGTGTCCAGGCGGCCGGGCGGAATCGGGCGCGGGGTGCGTCGGGCGTGCGGGCCGTCCGCGGGACGCGTCGTCCGGAAGACCGTCCGCGGGGCGCATGGTCCGTGCGGGTCGGGCGCGGGGTGTCGTCTGGGAG
>NZ_SMKO01000179.1 GCF_004348685.1 Nonomuraea deserti
GCGTTGAGGGTGGGGCCGGTGCTGGGCCGGGAGAAGTCAGGTGGTGACGTGGGCGGTGGCTTCGGAGAGGGACTTCGCGAACGCCAGGACGTGGTTGACGGCCTCGGGGCCGTCGGCCGCCTCGCTGACCCGGAGCGAGAGGTCGTCGGCGGTGATGGCGCCGGTGTAGCCGTGATCGGCCTCGCAGTTTTCGTCGCCGCACGTGGCCGGCTCCAGATCGACGTGGGAGATGGCGCCCCAGCCGATCGTGAGGGTCACTTCCGTGGGCGGGACGCCGGGCGCGTAGGAGGCGGGGTCGGGCACCACGCGGGTGACGGCGACCGACTGGACGCGGCTCAGGCGCACGGCCTCCGTGGTGGTGGAGGCGTGGGATGCGGAGACACCCTCCACCGCCGGGTGCTCGTCGGTGTGGCAGACCAGCAGCCGCGTCGTCGTCAGCACCAGGACCGTGACGTGCCTGCGCACCTCCATGGCGGGATCGAAAGTCGCCTCGTGGTGCACCACGAACGCGGTCACGACCTCCTTGCCCAGCGCGGATTCGACCGCGTCGGTGACGAGGTCGGGATAATAGCCGCTGCGCTCGATCGCTTCGCGCAGGCCCGCGGCGGAGACTCGGGTTTCCCTCATGGGTCCATCCTGCCAGGACCGGGCAGTGCACTCACCCGCCGGATATAACGCTCTATAACGGTCTGTATTCAGGCAACACACAACACTCTGTTCACGCATTCGCTCAAGGCGAATCAGGAGAGCCGGCGCGGGCCACCGTCCAGACGCGGGCCCGCCGGCGTGCGAAGGGTGGCGCGGGCGCCGAGGATCATGACGTCCGACTCCCCCACGAGCACCTGGTCGAGGTCCAGCCGGGCCAGCTCCGGCAGGTCACCGGCCAGACGGCCGACGCGTACGAGCAGATCTTCCAGGGCGTCGACGGCCACTGGAGGGTAGCCGTACTCGCCGAACAGGAGCGGAGCCGCGCGTACGGAGCGCACCAGGGCGGCGGCGTCCTCGCCGGTCAGCGGGGCCAGGCGGAAACCCTGGTCCTGCAGCAGCCGGGCGGTCACCTCGCCCAGCCCGAACGACACGACCGGCCCGAACGCTGGGTTCTCGATGACGCCCACGACGGTCGGCACGGCGGGCTGCGGAGCCATGCGCTGGACCGCGAGCTCAGCTCCTTCGCCCAGTTGCACGGCGAACTCCGTGTAGGCGTTGCGGATCATCTCCGGCCCGGTCAACCCCAGGCGCACCGTCCCGGCTCTGCGTGAGGCGCCCGGGTCGGCGACCTTGACCACCACGGGCCAGCCCAGGCGCTCGGCCGCCGCCACCGCCTCGTCGGCAGAGCGCACCATCTCGGCCGGCCACACGGTCAGGCCGTAGCAGGACAGCAGCTCGGTGGGGTCGATCTCGACCGGCGGCCCCGGCTCGGCGAACACGCCCGACGAGCCAAGCCGCCCGACATCCGGCCCTCCGCCCAGCTCCCCGCCCGACGCCCCAGACGGCGTCCCGGGGGGCGTCGCGCCCGGCGGCTCAGACGGTGTCCCAGACGGACTTCCGGCCGCCGCGCCGGCTGACACGGCGGCCGTCTCTCTCGGCGGCCCACCGGACGACGTGGCGGCCACCGCACCGGGCGACGCGGTGGCCGGTTCACCGGACGGGCCGGTGGTCGCCGTACCGGGTGATCCATCAGGCGGCGCGGTGAGCGCCTCTCCCGGCGAGGGCTCAGCGGTCCTCTCGCCCGATGCCGGAGCTGTGCCCGCGTCTCGTGACACGGCGGCGTCTCCAGAAGTGGTGGCGGCCAGGGTGGTGCGGGCCAGGGATCGGGCGCGGGTGGTGTCGATGTCGTCGAGTTCCGGTGGCGGCACCGCCGGGTGCGCCCGCCACCTCGCGTACCGCACCACGTGCGCCAGCGCCCTCACCGCCTCCTCGGGCGCCGCGTACGAGGGGATGGAGCACCTCCCGGGCGTCGCTGAGCCGGTCTCGACACGCAGTGCCGGGTGCATGCCCAGGTGGCCGTGGTACGTGGCCACCACCGGCTTGGCGACGCCCTTGGAGACGCGCAGCAGCTCGGCGGCCACCTCGTCGGACGCGCCCGGGATGGGCGGCATGTGGATCACGACGGCGGCGTCGACGTCGGGGGAGGACAACTCGCCGGCGAGCGCCGTACCGAACTCCGAGGGACCCGCGGCGGGACCGAGGTTGACCGGCGGGCGGGGCTCGAGGCCCGCGGCGAGGCAGGCGTCGGCGGCGAGCAGGCCGAGCGCGTCGGAGTTGGTCACGAGCGCGACCCTGGGCCCGGCGGGCAGCGGCTGGTACGCCAGCACCTGCCCCACGTCGAACAGCTGGATGAGGTCGTCGACCCTGATCAGCCCCGCCTGCTCGAACAGGGAGCTGATCGCCGAGTCGGGCAGCCCGAGCGCCTCCGCCGAGTGACCCGCGGGGGTGCCGCCGCTCTTGACCACCACGATGGGCTTGCGGCGGGCGATGCGCCGGGCCAGCCGGGTGAACTTGCGCGGATTGCCGAGCGACTCCAGGTAGAGCAGGATCACGTCGGTGGAGTCGTCTTCCTCCCAATACTGCAGCAGGTCGTTGCCGGACACGTCGGCCCGGTTGCCCGCGGAGACGAACGACGAGATGCCCATGCCCCGCTGCGCCACCCGCTGGAGCAGCGCGGTGCCGAGCGCGCCCGACTGGCTGAAGAACCCCACCTTGCCCCGGCCGGGCACGGTGGGGGCGAGGGTGGCGTTGAGCTTGACGGCCGGGTCGGTGTTGGCGATGCCGAGGCAGTTGGGGCCGACGACGCGCAGGCCGTAGGAGCGGGCGATCCGGGCGAGCTCGTCCTGCCTGGCCCGGCCCGGCGCGCCCGTCTCGCCGAACCCCGACGAGACCACGACCAGCCCGTGCACGCCCTTCTCCGCGCACTCCTTGACCACGTCGATCACGCTCTCGGCCGGCACGGCCACCACGGCCAGGTCGACCTCGTCGTCGATCGCCGTCACGCTCGGATAGGCGCGTACGCCGTGCACCGCCCGCACCTCGCGGTGCACGGGATAGACGGGGCCGGTGAAGCCGGCGGCCAGCAGGTTGCGCAGGACGCTCTGGCCGACGCCTCCGGGCTCGCGCGAGGCGCCGATGACCGCGACGGAGCCGGGGGTGAGCAGCCGGGCGATCGACCTGGCCTCGGCGCGGTGCTCGCGGGCGGCCCTGACCTCGGCCGAGGTGTCGGTGGGGGTGAGGTCGAGCGTCATGCGTACGACGCCGTCGGCGAACTGGCTCTGGGCCGTGTAGCCCGCCTGCCGCAGCAGGTTCGTCATCCGCATGTTGGCGGGCAGGACGTCGGCGACGAAGCGTTCGATGCCGCGCTCGCGGGCCGTGGCCGCCAGGTGCTCCAGGAGCACGGAGGCCACTCCCCTGCCCTGGTGCGCGTCCTCGACGAGGAAGGCGACCTCGGCCTCGCCGGGGCCGGTGCGGTCGTAGCGGATGACGGCGACCATCTCGTCGCCGATGGTGGCGATCAGCGCGACCCGGTTGACGTAGTCGACGTTGGTGAAGCGTGCGACTTCCTTGTCGGACAGCCGCGGACGAGGCCCGAAGAAGCGGAAATAGATCGACTCGTCGGACAGGCGGGAGTAGAAGGAACGGAGCCGATCGGCGTCGGCGGGCCTGATCGGCCTGACATGTGCGGTGCCGCCGTCGGCCAGGACGACATCCGCCTCCCAGTGAGCCGGATACTGTTCCTCCACAGTCCTGAGCGTAAACCCGCATCCCACATGCCAAGACTCGGGGCCCCAGTTGGGCAACGCTTGTGCATCGACTGCTGCCCTGTGTGACGGGTCCGTCCCACGAGCAGCCCCGAAGCTGTTAGTTTTGCCGTGGCCAGGCTCGTTCCGAAGGCAGCAAGGTGGTGACATCATGACGCGGGTCGTCGTGGTGGGCGATCTCATGACCGACGCGGTCGCGCGCGCCCGTTATGCGCTCGCCAGGGCGAGCGACACCCCGGCGATCGTGACCATGCACGGCGGGGGCTCGGGGGCGAACATCGCCTCGTGGCTGGCCGTCGAGGGCGCGGAGGTGGCCTACATCGGCCGCAGGGGCGCCGACATCACGGGGCGAAACCGTGACATGGAGCTGATGGGCTACGGCGTCGACGCCCGGCTCGTCATGGACCCCGAGCGGCCCACCGGCACCTGCGTGGTGCTCGTGACGCACAAGGGCGAGCGCACCATGTTGTCCGACCCCGGCGCCAACGCGGCGCTGTCGCCGGAGGACCTGCCGCGTGACCTGTTCGGCCAGGGCACCCATCTGCACCTGTCCGGCTACACGCTGATCAACGAGGGTTCGCGCGACGCCGGTCTCGCGGCGCTCGACATGGCCAGGCGCACCGGCATGTCGATCTCGGTCGACTGCGCCTCGTCCGCGCCGCTGGAGCGCACGGGCGCCGAGCCGTTCCTCGAGTGGACCAACGGCGCCAAGCTGCTGTTCGCCAACATCGACCAGGCCAAGGTCCTGACGGGCCGCGACGAGCCCGAGGCCGCCGCCAAGGTGCTCACCGCGTGGTTCCCGCAGGTCGTGATCAAGATGAGCGCCGAGGGCGCACTGTGGTATACCAACGGCCGCCCCGATCCGGTCCGGGTCGCCGCCGAGCCGGTCGACAAGATCGTCGACGGCACCGGTGCGGGTGACGCGTTCTCCGCCGGGTTCCTGCCGCCGTGGCTCGAAGGCAAGCCGCCGGCGGAGGCGCTGGCGTCGGGTTGCCGCCTGGCGGCCAAGGCCATCATGCACCTGGGAGCGCGTCCCCCGTTCTAGTGTCGCACCAGGCACGTGTCCACCCCGCAGGTCCAGTCGCCGTGCCCGGCACGGATGCGTGGGCGTAACGCCCGCTGCTGGGTCAACCGGGCCGGCTGGTGCTGCCGCCCGCGCACGGCATGGGTGACCGGCGACGTTCACGCCGCCCCGGCGCCGGGAGCCCAAGAGGATCGCGACGTCGAACGGGCCGGACACGGCCTGCCGCCCTCCGGCCTGGAGGCCGATACGTCGCTCTCCACCACGTGAAGGCAGAGAACATGACCGCACAGATCGACCATGAGCTGATCCAGGCCGCGGCGCATGTCGCGGCCACACGCTGCCGCGGCGACAACCACACCATGGCGGCCGCGGCCCGCGACCACGAGGGCCGGATCATCACGGCGGTGAACGCCTACCACTTCACCGGCGGCCCCTGCGCCGAGCTGGTCCTCATCGGCGCGGCCGCCGCGCAGGGCGCCTACGACCTGGACACCATCGTCGCCGTGGGCGACCGCGATCGCGGCGTCGTGCCCCCGTGCGGCCGCTGCCGCCAGGTCCTGCTCGACTACTTCCCCGCCCTCAAGGTCATCGTCGGCACACGTGACAGGCTCCGCACCGTCCCCATCACCGATCTGCTTCCCGACAGCTACGTCTGGGCGGACCACCAGCTCGACGCCGAGGGGGACGCGCCGCTTTGCACGCGCTGATCATGGTGCGAAGGTCGCCTGACACGGCGCAGGCGAGCCGGCGGCTCCCGCTCCAGGCGCCCTTCCGGCACTATGGTGAGCGATGATGCATCATCGGGATTCGAGGGAGCCGGATGGGCGGCGTGCGTCCGTAACGGCCGGGTGACCCGCCGCCGGTCGGCTCGTACAAGATCATCGGATTTCTCGGCGAGGGCGGTCAGGGCAGCGTCCATCTCGGCGCCTCCCCCTCCGGCGAGCAGGTCGCCATCAAGCTGCTGCACGCCAGGTTCACCGACGAAGAGCAGGCCGTGCGCCGGTTCCGCCGCGAGGCGGAGGCGGCGCGGCCTGATCGCCAAGACCTGGAGCCCTGACTGGCCCGACCCTGGCGCGTTCCTGCCGTTGATCGCGGACAGCAGGGAGATCAACGAGAAGGACAACTCGATCAACGTGAGCGTGCGCGTCAAGGAGATCGACACGCTCATGGACCAGGTCAGGACCGAACTCGACCCCGCCAGCCGGCCCGACCTGTGGACGCGGGTGGAGCAGCGGCTCGCCGAGGAGGCCGTGCTCGTGCCACTGGCCTGGCGGACCCCCTTGCTGCTGCGCGGGGTCAGGGCCGCCAACGTCCATGTCAGCCCGGTCTATGGCAACTACGACCTGGTCACGATGGGTCTCGCCTGACCGGCCGTACCGGTCAGGACGTGGTGGCCAGGGCGAGCGGGAGCACGGCGGGCGCCCCGGCGTGGCGCACCATGGCCGCGCCCAGCGTCATCGTCCACCCCGTGTCGACGCGGTCGTCGATGAGCAGGACGGGGCCGCCGCACTGCGCGATCGCGGCGCCCACGTCCTTCGGCATGGCGAGCGTGCCCCTGATCGCCTGCACCCGTTTGGCGCTGTTGAACTGCTGCCCGGGCGAGCCCGCGCGGTAGCCCAGCTCTCCCAGGTACGACAGCCGCCCGACCTGGGCCAGCCGTTCGGCGAACGTGCGCACCAGCTTGGGCCGCGTCGCGGACGGCACGCTGACCACGGCCACCGGGCGCTCGCGCCAGTCCCACCCGGACAGCACCTTCACCACGGCCGCGAACATGTCGTCGGCCATCGGCCCGTCGCCGGCGTTGAACATTTCGCGCAGCCGGTTGCCCCACCCGATGTCGGTCAGCCGCCCCAGCGCCCTGCCGGGCTCGGCGCCCAGTTCGGGTTTGATCCGGCCGGACAGGTCGGGCAGCCCGGTGGGCCACTGCCTGCGGGCCTCGATCTCGACGCCGGGCCTGCTCAGCCGCTCGCGGGCGCCCTCGACGGCCTGCGCGCCGATCTCCGTCGAGCGGTGCGTGCCGGTGCAGTTGTCGCAGCGGCCGCACGGCGTGGCGGTCTCGTCGTCGAGGTGCCCGCGCAGGAACTGCTCCCGGCACTCGGAGGTGGTCAGGTAGCTGAGCATGGCGTCCTGCTCGGCCCTGCGTTCCGCGGCGATGCGGGCGTAACGCTCGGTGTCGTAGGCCCACGGCTGCCCGGTGGCCTCCCAGCCGCCCTTGACCCGGCGGACCGCGCCGTCGACGTCGAGGACCTTGAGCATCATCTCCAGCCGGCTGCGGCTCAGGTCGACGGCCGTTTCGAGCGCGGGGGTGGACATGACGCCGCGCTCCTCGAGGGTCTGGAGCGTGGTGCGTACGACGGGCTCGGGCGGGAAGGCCAGCGACGCGAAATAGGCCCAGATGTCGCGGTCTTCCGTGCCGGGCAGCAGGATGACCTCGGCCCGTTCGACGCCACGCCCGGCCCGGCCGACCTGCTGGTAGTAGGCGACGGGCGACTGCGGCGCTCCCACGTGGACCACGAACCCGAGATCGGGTTTGTCGAACCCCATCCCGAGCGCGCTCGTCGCCACCAGCGCCTTGATCCGGTTGCCGAGCAGCGCCTCCTCCGCCGCCAGCCGCTCGGCCGGCTCGGTCTGGCCGGAATAGGCGGCCACCTCGAGCCCCTGCTCGCGCAGGTAGCCGGCGATCTCGTGGGCGGCGGCCACGGTGAGGGTGTAGACGATGCCGGAGCCGGGCAGCTCGCGCAAGGTCTGGGCCAGCCAGGCCAGCCGCTGCTCGGCGGACGGCAGGCGGACGACGCTCAGGTGCAGGCTCTCGCGTTCCAGCGGCCCGCGCAGCACGAGCGTGTCGTCTCCGCCCTCGGGCCGGAGCTCCGGGGGAAGACTCAACTGCTCGGCCACGTCGCGGGTGACGCGGGCGTTGGCGGTGGCGGTGGTGGCGAGCACGGGGATGCCCGGCGGCAGGTCGCCGAACAACGTCGCCAGCCTGCGGTAGTCGGGCCTGAAGTCGTGGCCCCAGTCGGAGATGCAGTGGGCCTCGTCGACCACGACCAGCCCCGCGCTCTCGGCCAGCTCGGGCAGGACGTTGTCGCGGAAGTCGGGGTTGTTGAGCCGCTCGGGGCTGACCAGCAGCACGTCGACCATGCCGTCGGCGACCTGCCCGTAGATCTCCTCCCACGCCTCGGGATTGGCGGAGTTGATCGTGACGGCCCTGATGCCGGCCCGCTCGGCGGCGGCGATCTGGTTGCGCATGAGGGCCAGCAGCGGGGAGACGATGACGGTGGGGCCCTCGCCGAGCTCGCGCAGGAGCGCGGTGGCCACGAAATAGACGGCCGACTTGCCCCAGCCGGTGCGCTGCACGACGAGCACCCTGCGGCGGTCGATCACGAGCGCCTCTATGGCGGACCACTGGTCGTCGCGGAGCACGGCGTGCTCGCCCGCCAGCGCCCGCAGCCGCGTCTCGGCCTCTTCCCTTAGCATCCCGGCATCGGGGGCGTCAATCATGCCTCCCTTGTTACCAGCTCCTCCGAGCGCTGTGGTGACAGAGGCCCGCAAAACCAGCATCTTTTACGGCATGCGTTCGGCGGCGCCGTGAACGACGACCACGTCAGGACGTGAGGCTACGCGTCGGCGTGCTCGGGGAAGGCGTTGATGGTGACGCGGTGCATCCGGCGGCGTTCGGTGTAGTCGGCGACCGCGTAGTGCTGGGTGGGGCGGTTGTCCCAGAAAGCCAGCGTCCCCGGCCGCCACCGCAGCCGGAGCTGGAACTCGGGCGAGCGGATGTGGTCGATCAGGAAGGGCAGGAGCGCCTCGTTCTCCCGGTCGCTCAACCCCACCAGCCGGGTCGTCGACGCCCGGTTGACGAAGAGCGCCTTGCGGCCGGTCTCGGCGTGCACGCGGACGACCGGGCGCTCGATCGGCGGCCACTTCGCCTGGATCTCGGCCAGGTCGAACGGGTGCCCTTTCGAGATGGCCTTCTTCATCGACATCGTGATGTCGTGCACGGCGGTCAGCTCGTCGCACAGCCGCTGCAGCGGCGGCGAGAGCGTCTCGTAGGCCAGGTACGTGTTGGCCCAGCACGTGTCGCCTCCCACGCCGGGCAGTTGGACGCAGCGCAGCAGCGAGCCCATCGGCGGGGTGGGCTCGAAGGTGTTGTCGCTGTGCCACTCGTCGCCGCCTTCCCCCTTGGGCGAGGTCTGGTCGAGCACGTGGATGGGGCTGTCGGCGTTCTTCTTGAAGGCGGGGTGGTTGAGCGTGCCGAAGTTGAGGGCGAACTGCAGGTGCTGCTCGTCGTCGATGTTCTGGTCGCGGAAGAACAGGACGAGGTGCTTGAGCCAGCCCCCGCGCAGGGTCGCGACCTCTTCCGGTGAGAGCGGCTTGCGCAGATCGACCCCGGTGACCTCGGCGCCGATGTGCTTCGTCACGGGATGAAACTCGATCATGACGCCTCCGAAGACGACGGGACCCTCGTGTCCGGAACGTAACACCCAAGCAATTGCTTGGTCAAGAAACTGCAGACCATCGAACATGTTTACGAGAAGTGGCGCGGATCGCGTATCATCTTGACGCCGGCGACGCGCACACCGCACACTCCCCGGCAACCCCGATCATCACCGAGGAGGCGTCTTGACGGCAGCGGCCCTCGCCCGCGCGGCCCCGCAGGCGGCCTGCGAAGGCATGAGCAACGCCATGGACACGTCACAACGCGCCTGGCTCGTGCCATCATCTCCAGGGGAGAAAACGTCACACCCGCACCGGTCTCGTGCCCGCACGCGCCTTCGGCCGCCATCGCGCCGCGACCGGGAGAGCTTACGTCGACGCCCCGCCCGCCGACCTGACGCCGCTCTGCCGGGCTGACGGTTACGGTTACCGCACAAGGACAGAAGGAGGATGCGCTTCCCCTCGGCGCGACGACCGAGGCAGCCGCGCAGCACAAGATGGCCCGACGCACGACTGCACCCCCACCTGAGGACTTCGAGGAGCGGATCGTCGACATCGACGTCTCCTCCGAGATGCGCACGAGCTACCTCGAATACGCCTACTCGGTGATCTACCAGCGCGCCCTGCCCGACGCCCGTGACGGCCTCAAGCCGGTGCAGCGGCGCATCCTCTACTCGATGAGCGAGATGGGCCTGCGCCCCGAGCGCGGCCACGTCAAGTCCTCGCGCGTCGTCGGCGACGTCATGGGCAAGCTGCACCCCCACGGCGACAACGCCATCTACGACGCGCTCGTCCGGCTGGCGCAGCCGTTCTCGATGCGCCTGCCGCTCGTCGACGGCCACGGCAACTTCGGCTCCCCCGACGACTCACCCGCCGCCATGCGTTACACCGAGGCCAGGCTGGCCCCGGCGGCGATGCTCATGGTCGAGTCGCTCGACGAGGACACCGTCGACTTCAAGCCCAACTACGACGGCCAGGAGACCGAGCCCACGGTCATGCCGTCGGCCTTCCCCAACCTCCTGGTCAACGGCACGAGCGGCATCGCGGTCGGCATGGCCACCAACATGGCCCCGCACAACCTCACCGAGGTCGTGGCCGCCGCCCGCCACCTGATCAAGAAGCCCGAGGCGACGCTCGACGAGCTGATGAAGTTCGTGCCGGGGCCCGACCTGCCGACCGGCGGCTCGATCATCGGGCTGCAGGGAGTGCGCGACGCGTACGAGACCGGGCGTGGCACGTTCCGCATGCGCGCCACGTGCACGGTCGAGCAGATCACCCCGCGCCGCAAGGGCATCGTCGTCACCGAGCTCCCCTACAACGTCGGCCCCGAGCGCGTGGTCACCAAGATCAAGGAGCTGGTGACCAGCAAGAAGCTCCAGGGCATCGCCGACCTCAAAGACCTCACCGACCGGCACAAGGGCCTGCGCCTGGTCATCGAGATCAAGAACGGGTTCATCCCCGAGGCCGTGCTGGAGGAGCTCTACCGGCTGACGCCGATGGAGGAGACCTTCGGCATCAACAACGTCGCCCTGGTCGACGGCGAGCCGCGCACGCTCGGGCTGCGCCAGATGCTCCAGGTCTATGTCGACCACCGGCTCGAGGTCGTGCGCCGCCGGTCGGAGTTCCGGCGCCGTAAGCGCGAGGAGCGCCTGCACCTGGTCGACGGCCTCATCATCGCGCTGCTCAACATCGACGAGGTCATCCAGGTCATCCGTTCCTCCGACGACTCGGCCCAGGCGCGCACCCGCCTGATGGACGTGTTCGAGCTGTCCGAGGTTCAGGCCGCCTACATCCTCGACACGCCGCTGCGCCGGCTGACCAAATACGACAAGCTGGAGCTCGACCGCGAGAAGCAGACGCTGAGCGACGAGATCGCCGCGCTGACCGAGATCCTCTCCTCGCCGACCAAGCTCCGCCAGGTGGTCTCGGGCGAGCTGGCCGACGTGGCCAAGCGCTACGGCACGCCGCGCCGGACCGTCCTGCTGGAGGCGCCGGGCGTCGCCCGCACCCCGATCCAGTCGCTCCAGGTGGCCGACGACCCGTGCCTGGCGCTGCTGTCCTCGACCGGCCTGCTGGCCCGCACCTCCGACGCCTCGCCGCTGGCGGGCGAGGGCGAGCGCACCGCGCACGACGTGCTGGTCTCCGTCGTCCGCACGTCCGTACGCGGCGAGGTGGGCGTGGTGACGTCGCACGGCCGGCTGATCCGCGTCCAGGTCGTCGACCTGCCGACGCTGCCGCCCTCGGCCAACCCGCCGTCGTTGTCAGGTGGCCATCCCGTCTCCGAATACGTCTCGCTCGAGCCCGACGAGAAGGTCGTCGGCCTCGGCTCGCTCGACCCCGACAGCCCCGGCCTGGCCCTGGGCACGGCACAGGGCGTGGTCAAACGGGTGGTGCCCGACTATCCGGCCAACCGCGACGACTTCGAGGTCATCACTTTGAAGGAAGGCGACCGCGTGGTGGGCGCCGTCGAGCTGGTGTCGGAGAGCCACGACCTGGTGTTCATCTCCTCCGACGCCCAGCTCCTGCGCTACTCCGCCGCGCTGGTGCGCCCGCAGGGGCGTCCCGCGGGAGGCATGACGGGCATCCGCCTCGACGGTGACGCGCGGGTGATCTGGTTCGGCGCCGTCGACCCCGAGCGTCCCGGCCATGTGGTCACGATCGCCGGCTCCTCCACGGCGCTGCCCGGCACGCAGGTGGGCGGTGGCAAGGTGTCCGACTACGCGGAGTTCCCGGCCAAGGGCCGGGCCACGGGCGGCGTCCGGGCGCAACGGTTCCTGAAGGGCGAGGACGAACTCCTGCTGGCCTGGGCCGGACCGGCTCCGGCCAAGGCCGTCTCCACGGTGGGCAAGCCCGTGCCGCTGCCGGAGGAGCTCGGCCGGCGGGACGGCTCGGGCGTCCGCCTCACCCACACGATCGGCGCCGTCGGCGGCGCCCTCGCCGCCGACCCTGCCGCCGACCCTGCCGCCGAACCCTCCGCCGACGGCGAGACATCCCTGGAGGAGTGACCGAGGCGCGCGGCCCCGCACCGGCTCCGTGTGAGGGGGAGGTGCCCCAGCACCGGCGACTCCGCACGTGGCGACGGAGCCGTCGAGGTGCCGACGACCAGCGCGCAGACGGGACGACCGTGACCGCCGTCCCCCTCGGCGGAACGGCCCGTGACACGCCGGCGGCGCCGCAGGCGGTGACGGCGCGACCGCTGAGGTCCCGGCGGCACCGCACGTGACGGCGCGACCGCTGAGGTCCCGGCGGCACCGCACGTGACGGCGCGACCGCTGAGGTCCCGGCGGCACCGCACGTGACGGCGCGACCGCTGAGGTCCCGGCGGCACCGGAGGCGCGCACGTGTGGAGCGACGTCACCGCGGGTGTCGACGGAACGGCCCTTGAGGTCCCGACGGTCACGCACGCGTGGGCGGGTGGCCGTCGGGGGCTGGTCGCCGGCGTTCGGTGGGTTGCCGGGCCGGTCGCGCGTAGCGCCTGGCCCCCGTGGGCCACGTCTCACGGGGCTGGGTGGGCTGATGTTATGAAATGCGCCTTACCTCCGATGGTCTGGGAGAGCGCTCTCTCACACCCTCGACTGGAGGTACCGTGTTCCCACCCAGACCCCCGTTATGGGCGACGGCCCTGGCCCTGGCCGGCTCGCTGATCGTCGCCCCACCCGCCGCGGCCGCCGCCGAACCGCTCACCGTCACCGACTTCGAGTCGGACGGCGTACCCGCCGGCGTGTACGCCTGGGGCAACGACGCGGCCTCGACCCCGGCGCTCACCGTCGTGCCCGACACCACCCGGCCGGAGGCGCCCGCCACGAACCGGGTGCTCACCTCGGTCTACGACGTGAGCCAGTGGGGCGGCTGGTCCCACGACCTGCCCGCCACGCAGGACTGGTCCGCGTACGAAGGGTTCTCCTTCTGGGTGAACGGCACCGCCTCGGGCCGGAAGATCTTCTTCGAGCTCAAGGACGGTGGCGGCGGACCGGGCAACGCCGAGCTGTTCGAGTCGTCGTTCACCGATGACACGGCGGGCTGGCGGCAGGTGAAGGTGCCGTTCGAGAGTTTCACCCGCCGCGCCGACCACCAGCCCGGCGGCGCCCCGACCGACGGCGAGCTGGACCTGGTCGCCATGTGGGGCTACGGCATGCGCCTGCCCACCGCTCAGGGCACCCTGCGGTGGGACGAGGTGCAGGTGTACGGGACCGCTCCCCCGCGCCCGGTGCGGCTGTCCACGGACCAGCCCGTCTACCCGGCGGACGAGAAGGACGAGGTACGGGTCAGCGTCACGGTCACCACGGCCACCGGAGAGCCGCTCCCCGCCGACCTGGCCGTGGACTACAGGACCGGCACGGGCACCGCGACCTCCGGCGACGACTACACGGCGGCCCAGGGCACGCTGTCGTTCCCCGCGGGCACCGCCTCAGGTTCGGCGCGGACGTTCACCGTCGAGATCAGGAAGGACCGGCGGAGCGAGGTCGCGGAGACCATCCCGATCGAGCTGTCGGGCACGGGCACGCGGCCTCCGGCCGAACCGCCGGTCATCGTCATCGACGCGCACGACCTGCCGTACCTGGACCCCCGCGAACCCGTCAAGGACCGCGTCTCCGACCTGCTCGGCAGGATGACGCTGGAGGAGAAGGTCGGCCAGATGACGCAGGCCGAGCGCGGCGCGCTGGCCAAGCAGAGCGACATCGCCACGTACCGGCTCGGCTCACTGCTGTCGGGAGGCGGGTCGGCGCCCGCCAGGAACACGCCGGAGGGGTGGGCCGACATGATCGACGCCTTCCAGCTCCAGGCCCGGCGGACGCGCCTGCAGGTGCCGCTGATCTACGGCGTCGACGCGGTGCACGGGCACAACAACGTGGTCGGCGCGACGATCTTCCCCCACAACGTCGGCCTGGGCGCCACCCGCGACGCCGGACTCGTCGAGAAGGCGGGCAAGATCACCGCCAGGGAGGTCAAGGCCACCGGCATCCCGTGGAACTTCGCCCCGTGCCTGTGCGTCTCGCGCGACGACCGGTGGGGCCGGACGTACGAGTCGTTCGGCGAGGACCCCGCGCTGGTGACGAGGATGGCCACCGTCATCGACGGGCTGCAGGACAACGGGGTGCTGGCCACCGCCAAGCACTACGTCGGCGACGGCGGCACCGCGTACGGCTCGTCCTCCACCGGCGACTACACCATCGACCAGGGCGTCACCCGGACGAGCCGCGAGGAACTGGCGGCGATCCACCTGGCGCCGTTCCAGGAGGCGGTCAAGCGCGGCGTCGCCACCGTGATGCCGTCGTTCTCCAGCGTGGACTTCGGCGACGGGCCGCTGAAGATGCACGCCCACGACGAGCTGATCAACGGCACGCTCAAGGGCAGGCTCGGGTTCGAGGGATTCGTGATCAGCGACTGGCAGGCCATCGACCAGATCCCCGGCGACTACCCGGGCGACGTGCGCACGTCGGTCAACGCGGGACTCGACATGATCATGGTGCCGTACGCCTACCCGGAGTTCACAGGAGCGCTCAAGGCCGAGGTAGAGGCCGGTCGGGTGCCGATCGCGCGGGTGGACGACGCGGTCGCCAGGATCCTGACGCAGAAGTTCCGGCTGGGGCTGTTCGAACGCCCGTACGCCGACCGATCCCGCCTCGGCGACGTGGGCTCGGCAGCGCACCGCGCGGTCGCCCGCACGGCCGCGGCCAGGTCGCAGGTGCTGCTGAAGAACGAGGACGGCCTGCTGCCGCTGCGGCGCGGCGCCAAGGTGTACGTGGCCGGCTCGAACGCCGACGACCTCGGCAACCAGTCGGGCGGCTGGACGATCAGCTGGCAGGGTTCGTCCGGTCCGATCACCACCGGCACCACGATCCTGCAGGCCGTCCGGTCTCGCGCCGGGTCCGTGACGTACTCGCGGGACGCCTCAGCCGACCTGGCCGGGCACGACGTGGGCGTCGTGGTGGTGGGCGAGACCCCGTACGCCGAGGGTCAGGGCGACGTGGGACGCGCGGGCCGCACGCTCGACCTGTCCCCCGCCGACCGGGCCGCCGTCGACCGGGTGTGCGGGGCGATGAAGTGCGCCGTCCTGGTGGTCTCCGGGCGTCCGATGGTGCTCGGCGACCTGTCGGGCGTCGAGGCCGTGGTCGCCTCGTGGCTGCCGGGGACCGAGGGCGACGGCGTGGCCGACCCCCTGTTCGGTGCGGTGCCGTACACGGGGCGGCTGCCGTTCACCTGGTTCCGCTCGGTCGAGCAGCTGCCGATCAACGTGGGCGACGCCGCCTACGATCCGCTGTTCCCGTACGGGTGGGGGCTGCGCACCGACCGCGCCCGCGACAGGCTCAAGGCCGTACGACACGAGCTCGCCGACGGCGACAGCCGGTCCAGGGCGGCGGCCCTGCTGCTGACGCCCGCGCTGTCGGACCGCCACTGGCGCGCCGACGGCTCCGTCCGCGACACGCGCGTGGTCCTGGGCGCGCTCGAAGCGGCCGCGGCACTGCTCGAACGTTCGCGGAGCGTCTCGTACGCCGAGGCCGACACGCTCGTCTCGGTCGCCAGAGACATCGCGCAGCGCACCGGCAAGCGGCCCGACCTGCAGGCCGCGGCCGACCACGAGCTGGCGGCGGGCGCGTACAGGAAGGCGGTGGACCTGCTGGCCCGGTCGATCCGCTGACATGGTTAAGGGGACTGGCCCCGGTGTGGGCGGGGTCAGTCCCCATCCCGGTCCCGGCGGCCCGGCCCGGGGAGCAGTCCCCATGACCCGGGCCGGGGTCGCTGGACCGGGAGCCTGCGTTCAGACCGTGCAGAGGCAGAACGGATGCCCGGCCGGGTCGAGGAACACCCGGAAGTTGTCGTCCTCGCTCGGCTGGTGCTCGTGCTTGCGCGCCCCGAGCTTGATGGCCTGCGCCTCGGCCTCGTCCATGTCGTCCACGGTGAGATCGAGGTGGATCTGCTGGGGGTGTTGCGGGTCGGGCCAGGCCGGCGGCCGGTGGTCGGGGGCGAGCTGGAAGGCCAGCCGTCTGGGCGGCCCGCCGTCCGAAACCACCACCCAGTCCTCCTCGACGGACGTGACCGGCCACCCGAGGAGGTTGGAGTAGAACTCCGCGAGTCCTTGGGGGTCGGGGCAATCCAACACGATGGTCCGGAACTGCGCGATGCCGCTCATCAATTCACCTTCCCGGCCTGTTTTGCCTGGCCGATCGGAGACAAGAATGTTGCCATGGCTGCCAACTCGTTCATGGTTCCACTCGGCACTCCCGCGCCGGCCTTCGACCTGACCGCCATCAACGGCGGGAGCGTCTCGCTGGAGGACCTCAAAGGCTCTCCCGCCACACTTGTGATCTTCCTGTCCAACCACTGCCCCTACGTACGGCATATCGAGGACGGCATCGGAGCCCTGGCCGCCGACTACGACGCGAGACTGTCGATCGTCGCCATCTCCAGCAACGACAGCGTGAACTACCCGGATGACGACCCGACACACCTGGCGGAGCAGGCCGAGCGGGCCGGATTCACGTTCCCGTACCTGCTGGACGAGACCCAGGAGGTGGCCAAGGCCTACCGGGCGGCGTGCACGCCCGATTTCTTCCTGTACGACGCGCAGATGCAGCTCGTCTACCGGGGAGAGTTCGACGGCTCCCGGCCGGGCAACTCGGAGCGGGTGACCGGCGCGTCCCTACGGGCGGCCATCGACGCCGTGCTGGCGGGCGACCCCGTGCCGGAGGATCAGCGCCCGTCACTCGGGTGCGGCATCAAGTGGAAGCCGGGCAACGCTCCCGCCTGAACGCTCGCGCCTGGCGCGTCCTCAGCCATGCGCGTCCTCAGCCATGCGCGTCCTCAGCCCTTGCGCGTCCTCAGCCCTGGCGCGTCCTCAGCCGGACGCCGCTATGGCGGACGGGATCGCGAGCAGCAGTTCGTGCGGCTCGCCGCCCTCCCAGTGCCGGATCAGCCGGGTGCCCGCCTCCCCCGGGTCGAAGCCCTCGCAGCCCAGCGGCCCGAAGCAACCCGCCTCATCCAACATGATGATCAGCGGGTCGTCCTCGGGGAGACCGGTCGCGTAGGCGGCGGTGTCGAGAAGCGCCAGCGCACTTCTGGCGTTACGGCCGCCGTCGTTGGACTCCACGCGGTCGAGGCGGCGCCAGGCCTGAACACGGAGAAACGCGGCAAGCGATTCGGACCTACTCACGAGTAACCTTCTTCGATCCCGTACACACGGCTACGACATCATCACGCAGAGCGAAGGGTGTTCGTGGGAGGTTTGCCAAGTCGGGCCATTCGTGACCCCCGGAGAGCATGAAGTTCGGAGGGTGAGGGATATTTGTGGTCATGAGAGCGTTCGACGACCTGTACGCCGCCAACGCGAAGTTCGCCAAGGAGTTCGAGAACTTCACCCTCACCGGCCGGGCGGCCCGCGGACTGGCCGTAGTGACCTGCATGGACTCCCGCATCGACCCGCTCGGACTGCTGGGTCTCAAACCCGGCGACGCCAAGATCCTCCGCAACGCCGGCGCCCGGGTGACGGACGACGTACTACGCACCCTGGTGCTGGCCGTCTACCTGCTGGGCGTCGATCGGGTGCTGGTGATGCCGCACACTGACTGCGGCATGTCGAAGGTGACGGACCCCGACGTGCACGCGCTCACCAGCGAGCAGGGAGTCGACACCCGCAGCCTGGAGTTTCACACCGTGCCCGACCAGGACGAGGCGCTGCGCCACGACCTCATGCGGATCCGCAGCACCCCGTTCCTGCCGAAGGACCTGCCGGTGACCGGCGCCATCTACGACGTCCACACCGGCCTGCTGACCCCGGCCCCGAGACAGGCGTCCGACGCGGCCTGACGTTCGTGCCCTTCCGTCAACGCAACTGGGAGTCGGCATTGCCCTGCTCCCAGGACGGCATGGTGACCTCACACTTCCGATCGCGCGGGCGCGCTCCGGCCACGGCCACCCTCCTCCGCCGATTCAACCGCCCGGAGAACCGGCCCATAGGAGCTGCCCTCGCACCCATTCCTCCTTCGACGCACCCCGAGGCGGCTCCTTCAGTGCACCCCGAGAGCGGCTCGTGGGTTCCTTGAGTGCACCCGAAAGCGCTCGTGGGTTCGGTGCGCCCGAGTTCGGCTCGCGGCTCCCCCGGCGCATTCCGAGGTCGGCTCGCAGGCTCCCTTCATGAGCCGGGAGTCGGCGAGCGAGCTCCTTCAGCGAGACCCGGAGTCGGCTAGCGGGCCCGCAAGAGCCTCGAGCCGGGCCCGCCTCATCGCCGCGCTCGCCTCTCTGTAGCCTCAAACGCCCCTGTCGCCACGCCATCGCAGGGATGCCCTGGAGTACAGACCGGGCTCCATTCGTCCCCCAGGGACCGCTCCAGCGCCGTCCAGCCCTCTCTCATCGCCCGTGACTGGTCAGAAAGGCGCCAAAACACAGGACGCCAGGGCGCCACACACCAACGCGCGCCGCAAAGCACGGCGGCTACCACCGAACCAGGGCCGCCGGAACCAGCGGCACCACGACGTGTCGCAGAACACCACCGAGGACCGCCCCACCAAGCGCCACTGATCCTCGCAGGACGTCGCAGAAGACCATGAGCATCGCCGGAACCAAGGCACCATCGACGACACGAGCACCGCAGGCTGCACACGCGTCACAGAGCACCGCCGGAACCACCGCACCGCCCAACACCACGGATCCCATTGAAGCCAGTGTGCAAGCCACGGGCGGTCACCGAAACGGGCGGGCGTCACGGAATCACAAGGGACGCCCGCAAACCGGCACCACGCAAACATCGCGGGCATCCATCAGCACCATGGACACGGAGCAATCCTGATCGTGTGGAGCGCCATGCGGCATCGTCGCCGTGGAGGCGCTCCACGCGGGCCGAAGCGTGGGGGCGTTATGCGTCGATGTGGTCGCGATCCACTTCGGCAGCGCTGTTGACGATGAACTCGCGGCGCGGCGCCACGTCGCTGCCCATCAGCAGGCTGAAGATGCCCTCGGCGCCCTCGGCGTCCTCGATGCGGACCCGCCGCAGGATGCGGTGGCGGGGATCCATCGTCGTCTCGGCCAGTTGGTCGGCGTCCATCTCGCCCAGTCCCTTGTAACGCTGCACCGGATCCTTCCAGCGCTTGCCGCGCCGCTCCAGATCGCGCAGCACCTTCTGCAACTCCCCGTCGGAGTAGCAGTAGATGTATTTCTCCTTGCCCCGGCCGGGGTTGGTCAGCTCGATGCGGTGCAGCGGCGGCACCGCGGCGAACACGCGCCCCGCCTCCACCATCGGCCGCATGTAGCGGTGGAAGAGGGTCAGCAGCAGGCAGCGGATGTGGGCGCCGTCGACGTCGGCGTCGGCCATGAGGATGACCTTGCCGTAGCGGGCCGCCTCGATGTCGAACGAGCGCCCCGAGCCCGCCCCGACCACCTGGATGATGGCGGCGCACTCGGCGTTTTTGAGCATGTCGCTCACGGACGCCTTCTGCACGTTGAGGATCTTGCCCCTGATCGGCAGCAGCGCCTGGAACTCCGAGTCGCGGGCCAGCTTGGCCGTGCCCAATGCCGAGTCACCCTCGACGATGAACAACTCGCTGCGGTCGACGTCGTCGCTGCGGCAGTCGACCAGCTTCGCCGGGAGCGCGGAACTCTCCAGCGCGCTCTTGCGCCGCTGGTTGTCGCGGTGCTCGCGGGCCGCGATGCGGGCCTTGGCCGCCGCGACGACCTTCTCCAGGACGGCCCTGAGCGGCTGCTTGTAGCCGCGCGGGGGGTTGGTGAACAGCTCTTTGAGCTCACGAGAGACCACGTGGGAGACGATGCGGGTGGCCGCGGAGGTGCCGAGCACCTCCTTGGTCTGGCCCTCGAACTGGGGCTCGGGAACGCGGACGGTGACCACCCCGGTCAGGCCCTCGGAGATGTCGTCCTTCGTCACCGGGTCGTCGCCGTTTTTCAGCAGGCGGGTCTCGCGCAGCACCTCGTTGACCGTGCGCACCAGCCCGCGCTCGAAACCGGTCAGGTGGGTGCCGCCCTTGGGCGTGGCGATGACGTTGACGAACGAGCGCACCGTCGACTCGTAGCCCCTGCCCCAGCGGACCGCCACGTCGACGAGAAGCTCGCGCTCCACCTGCGTGGGTGTCATGTGGCCCTGGTCGTCGAGGACCGGCACGGTCTCGTGGAAGTGACCGGAGCCCTGCAGGCGGAGCACGTCGCAGACGGCCTCGTCGCGGGCCAGGAACTCGGTGAACTCGGAGATGCCGCCGTCGAAGCGGAACTCCTCCTCGATGCGCTCCTCGTGCCTGCTGTCACAGACCGCGAGGGTCAGCCCAGGCACCAGGAACGCGGTCTGGCGCAGCCGCACGTGGATCTCGTCGAGCGAGACCTCGGCGTCAGGCAGGAAGATCTGCTTGTCGGCCCAGAAGCGCACGCGCGTGCCGGTGACGTCTCCCGGCAGCTTGTCGCCGATGCGCAGCCCGGACTTCTTCTTGAACTTGGCCGTCGGCCCCTCACCGTCGAAGACGCCGGTGACGCCGCGGCGGAAGCTGATCTCGTGCACCCGGCCGCCCAGGTCGACCTCCACGTCGAGCCGTGCGGACAGGGCGTTGACCACGGAGGCTCCGACGCCGTGCAGGCCGCCGGACGCGGCATAGGCGCCGCCGCCGAACTTGCCGCCCGCGTGCAGCTTGGTATAAACCAGCTCCACGCCGGCCAGCCCGCTCTTGGGCTCGACGTCCACCGGGATGCCGCGGCCGTTGTCGCGCACCTCGATGGAGCCGTCGGCGTGGAGCTCGACCTCGATGCGGTCGCAGTGGCCCGCGAGCGCCTCGTCGACGCCGTTGTCCACGATCTCCCAGAGGCAGTGCATGAGCCCGCGGCTGTCGGTGGACCCGATATACATGCCGGGTCGCTTGCGGACGGCCTCGAGGCCCTCAAGCACCGACAGGTGACGAGCCGTGTAACCCGCCTCCACTAGCGTCACTCCAGCTCCCCTGGGTCTAGGCATCGAACATGTGTGCGTAGCTTACCGTTCTTCCCGCACGCGCGCGTCCAAGCTTGCCATGGAGCCGCGTTTGGTGTTACCAACCGGCTGATCATTATTACTTTCGGACACATTCTGCTCTGGGCGTAGAGAGGGGGCGGTTGGGAACGTCCACGTCCGGTTAGATGTTGTTCCAAGTGACTGACGCCAGATCCTCGCTTCGGCGGGGGTGACCCGAAAGGCGATACGTGACTGGAGCTCTCGCCCCCGTTAAGCCGCTGACGGCCCTCGACCGCTGCGACCGCTGCGGTGCCCAGGCCTACATTCGCGCGACCCTGCCTGTGGGTGGGGAGCTGCTGTTCTGCGCCCATCATGGGCGTCAGCACATCGCAGCGCTGCGTGAAAAGGGCGCCGACATCCTGGACGAGTCGGCTCGCCTCAGCGAAACCCCAACTGTTGCCCCCAACGACGAGCGCTGACCGGCGCTGGTCGTGATGAGATAACCACATAGCGCGTAACAGCGCGGCGACCCCGGGCGTGCCCGGGGTCGCCGCGCTGCGTTCGCCCGGGCGCGGCTCACCCGTTTCTCGCCGGTGCACCCGCCACCCTGTAGTGATACCTTCCCGCGATCTCGAACCCCTCGCCGCGGTAGAGGGCCTGCGCGCTCCCGTTCCTGGCGGTGGTGACCAGGTAGGCGGAGCGCGTGCCCGCGTGCCCCACCAGGGCCCGCAGCACCGCGCGCGCCAAGCCCCGCCGGCGGGCGCCGGGCAATGTGGCCATGCAGTAGACGCCCAGCGTGTCCCCCTGCGGCACGCCCCGCCCGACGGACAACGCCACACCATCCTCCTCGTACGCCGCATACCAGGCCGGCACTCCGGTGCAGATGCGCTCGGCGTCCTCGACGCCCGCGCCGTAGCGCCCGTCCACGGCCCACCACGTCTCCAGCCAGCCCCGCCACGGCCGATCCTGGATCCTGACCTTGTACGCGGGCGCGTTCCCCGGCGTACCGGCCATGATCACGGTCGGGTCGACCAGCTCGTACCCTCTCCGCTCGAGCTCCTCGTCCAGGCCGGGCGCGGCCCTGGGCCCCAGCGAGAACACGCAGCGCTCCCCGCGCGTGTCGTAGAACGCCTCCGCGGCCTCGATGGCACCGCCGAGATCGCCAGGGGCGTGCAGCGGGAGCACGGAGTTGGCCCGCTTGGTCACACCACCGGCGTAACGCAGCACCCATCCGTCATGTACGCGCTGCTCGTAGGCAGGCCAGGCTTCATGCACCAGCACGTCGAAGTCCACCCGGTCTCTTATACACGTCTGAGGCTGCCGACGACTAGTCGAGTGTAGATCTCGGT
>NZ_SMKO01000017.1 GCF_004348685.1 Nonomuraea deserti
CTTCGAAGATCTCTTCGAGACCCGACTGGGTCGGGACGTCCCTGCGCCCGGCCTGGCGAGCCGCCTCTACCCGGGCCTTCCACTTCTCGTTGCCGAGCAACCAATCGAACGACTCGGTCTGCAGAGCGAGAAGGTCAGGAACTTCGAGAGGCTCCTGGATGCGCGAAAATGACACGCGACGGGGACCAGCGGGTACGGCGGAGGCGTTGCGCGAGGCTGCCAACAGATGTCCTTCCGAGGGCTCGCGGCGGACTGACTACACGCACGCCAGACAACCTCGCAACGTGAGCAAGCATCGCGGGTCGTCAAAGGGCAGCGCAAAGGGGCAGTGTAGCCGAACGGCACACGCCTGTCCACTTCGCTCTCGCTGCATGCTCCACGTTGGTCGCAGCATCGCCCGTTCAGGCGGATACGTCAAGCCCACAAGCGCGACTTTTAGCCGACTAGGGGCCTGGACGCTGGGTTTTCTCCCCTGTGTGACCGATCGCCTACCGCCAGGCCCAAGACGATACCCGCGAACGGGGGCGGTTAACGCTCTGTCACACCGAGGGCCGAACCCATGCCGGCAACCGGTGTAGCTGTGACTGAAGTACCCCTGGCATTGACCGCACTAAACCTGTTTTTTGATAACAATTGAAGGAAGCGGCGCGCCGAGGTCTCAGGCGGTCCCGAGCAGGGTCGACAGATCGGCCACCAGCCATCGGGACTCTTGCCGAACCATCACCAACCTTGCCCGGTTCTGAGTGAACCCTTGCTGCGGCCCGTCCTTGCCGGAAACCTCCTTGACCGTACCCGTGTTCACGATGAGCAGAACCTCCACCCGGTCGGGTTCTGCCCGCTCGACGCCGGCCCCCGCCACGGACACGGTCTGGATGATTCTCTGGGTCTTCGCCCTGGACGCCAGGCTCGTTGTCAGCTGCCCGTAGTACGTGGTCAGTTCCCCCGTGGTGTGCTCCTTCGCGCGCGCCAGATCCTTCTCCACCGTCCGGTAGTCGTACGAGAGCAGATCAGGCGCCACCCTCTTGGCGGCGGACAGCGCCTCCGCCGCGGCCCCGTCGGCGGCGCGCAGGTCGCGCAGGTCGAACCACATCACCGGGACCAGCACCCCCGCCACGGCCACGAGGAGGCCGAGCAGCGCGATCACGAAGATCCTCACGTGACCTGCACCACCTTCGACACCAGCCAGGCGCCGCCGGTCCTGGTCACGTCCATCGACCACCGGTAGTACCGCTCCTGCGGCGGGTTGTCGGAGCCGTCCCAGCGGATCTCCACGTCGGCCACGACCAGGACCTTCGCGGCGGCCCCCGCCAGCGACACCAGCCCGGCCGCGCGCAGGACGCCGTGCTGGACGACCTTGTTCGCGACGGTGGTCGACCGGAGTTTGCCGGCGTCGGCCTCGTATTCGGCCCTGGCCGGCCCGGTGGAGGTGTCGAGGATGCGCTTCATGTCGTCGTCGACGGTGCGGTGGTCGAGCGACACCAGGTTGATCGCATGGGTGCTCGCCGCCCGCAGCGCGGCCTGCTTGTCGTCTGCCCTGGCCTGCTCGTCGCGCGCTTGCGCGGCGATCCACACGCCCGTGCCCACGAGCGCCACCAGGACCCCGCTGAGTGCCGCGATGAGGATGCGAGCGGGCCGAACCGCGAGCCCTGCCACGACGCGCTCACCCCTTCCACGGCCGGTCGCCGGGATCATAACCTGGCACTCGCGCGTGGAGCCCCTCAACCAACCAAGGCGGCATTTCGCCAACCCAGAACGAATCAGCCAAAACCCCGTAAATGCCCTCAGCCGGGCCTGAGAGCCCCGCTGAGGCTCCGACGCCGCACCTCGCTTGCCCGAAGTGGGCCCGGCCGCCTGCGCGCTATCTGGCGCCGTGGAGGTGGGAGTTGACCAGGCGCGGATACTCCTCCAGCCAGTTGCGGCCGCGCTCGTCCACGAACGAACCCTGCGGCGGGATCACGCCGTTGGCCGCCAGCCACGTGCCGGGCGGCCGCTGGCTGTGGCGGATCGAGTTGTCGCTCGGCATGAGCTGCGGCGGGATCGGCGGCAGCGCGCCGGGATCGTGTCCCAGTTGCGCCTCGGCCTCCAGTTCCGAGACGTCCTTCTCCTCGGACATGCCGATCGGCCCGTGCTTCCTGGCGTTGAGGAACTGGCGTACCACCGGCTCGTCGCTCGACAACAACATCTCGCGCGGGCCGAACATGACCAGCTCGCGCCTGAAGAGCAGCCCGATGTTGTCGGGGACCGTGCGGGCGGTGTTGATGTCGTGGGTCACGATCAGGAACGTCGCCTCGATCTCGGCGTTGAGGTCGACGATGAGCTGGTTGAGGTACGCGGTGCGCACGGGGTCGAGGCCGGAGTCGGGTTCGTCGAACAGGATGATCTCAGGGTCCAGCACCAGCGCCCTGGCCAGCCCCGCCCGCTTGCGCATGCCGCCGGAGATCTCCCCCGGCAGCTTCGACTCGGCGCCGAGCAGCCCGACGAGCTCCATCTTCTCCATCACGATCGCGCGGACCTGGCTCTCGGACTTCTTGGTGTGCTCCCGCAGCGGGAAGGCGATGTTGTCGTAGAGGCTGAGCGAGCCGAACAGGGCGCCGTCCTGGAACAGCACGCCGAACAGCCTGCGCAGCTCGTAGAGCCTGCCCTCGTCGCAGTGGGCCAGGTCGTAGCCGTCGATCCAGATGTGGCCGCGATCGGGCCTGAGCAGGCCGACGAGGGACTTGAGGAAGACCGACTTGCCGGTGCCCGAGGGGCCGAGCAGCACGGAGATCTCGCCGGGCGGGAGGGTGAGCGAGACGTCCTCCCAGATGACCTGCCGACCGAACGACTTGGTCAACCCGTCGACCACGACTTCGACGCCCACTGGCCACCTCGGCATTCCGGGGGATGTGGCCCCACGGTAACGGCGATCCGCCCGATGTGAACCCGTTCAGGCAACTTGTTACGGGCCGGTTATGAGACGTCGGGTCCAGTAAGCGCGCGCAGGCTGGGACGGAGCAAACGGGCGATCTCCTCCGGCGGCACCCCGCGCAGTTCGTCGAGCTCGAGCAGCTGGTTGCCCACGGTCACGCCGACCATCACCGTCATGATCAGCGCGGCGCGCAGCCGCGCGTCCTCGCCGTGGATGGACTCCGTGAGCCGGTCGATCTGCGCGCCCAGCACCTGCCGCGCCGACGTGGCGGCCTCGGGATGCGTGAGCATCGACCGCATCATGGCCAGCGAGCCCTGCGGCATCTCGCCCATCTTCGCGCCGAGAGTGCCGAGCAACCGCTCGACCAGATCCTCCGCACCCGTGCCCGTGTCGGCGTCCGTTTCCGTGCCCGTTGCCGTGTCGACGGCCGTCACGCGCACCGACTGCTGGAAGAGCTCCTGCTTGCTGCCGAAATACTGCATCACGAGGGCGGGGTCGACCTCGGCCGACCTGGCGATGGCCCTGATCGTGGCGCGCTCGTAGCCGACCTCGGCGAACAACGCCCTGGCCGCGTCGAGGATCCGCCCTTCGGTCCTGCGCCGCCTCTCGGCCCGGGGTAGCACTCTCTCGCCCATCGACCCGACTCTACCCGCGTTGACCGACTTCCCTTTTGGCTCTACGCTCGTTGAGTCAACATACGTTGAGCGAAAGGTTCGACCATGTCCGTCGAAGAGATCGTCACGGGCTATCACGCGGCGATGCTGCACAAGTCCCCGGACGAGCTGGCCGGCCTCTACGCGGAGACCGGGCTGCACGAGTTCCCGTTCGGTGGGCTGCCGCCGTTCAGGGGACGCGAGGAGGTCCGTACGGGCTACCGCGGCATGTGGGGCCAGATGCCCTACCCGGTGCGCGAGGTGCGCCGGCGCGCCCTGCGGCGTACCGACGATCCGGAGGTCGTGGTGGTGGAGCAGGACACCGTCGTCGAGGCGGGCGAGGAGCTGATCACGGTTCCCGGCCTGCTGGTGCTCCGGATCAGGGAGGGCGAGATCATCCACACCAGGGACTACATGGACACCAGCGCCATCGCGCGGGTCCGGTCGGCGGGGACGCCCCCGGAAACGCGAAAAGAGGCGGACGCACCCGGCACCAGGGTGCAGCCGCCTCTTTCCGAAGAGCGAGCGTGAAGGGGGAAGTTACTTCACGGTGACGGTGGCGCCGGCGCCCTCGAGGGCAGCCTTGGCCTTCTCCGCCTGCTCCTTGTTGACCTTGCCGTCGAACACGGGCTTGGGAGCGCCGTCGACCAGGTCCTTGGCCTCCTTGAGGCCCAGGGACGTGAGGGCGCGGATCTCCTTGATGACCTGGATCTTCTTGTCGCCGGCAGCCTCGAGGACGACGTCGAACTCGTCCTGCTCCTCGGCGGCGGGGGCCTCGGCACCGGCGCCACCGGCGGCGGGGGCGGCGGCGACCGCGACGGGCGCGGCGGCCTTGACGTCGAAGACCTCTTCGAACTGCTTCACGAACTCGGACAGCTCGAGGAGGGTCATCTCCTTGAACGCGTCGAGCAGCTCGTCGGTGCTGAGCTTCGCCATGATGGTTTCCTTACGTTAGGACGTGCTGAGAACTAGGAACGGGACCGCGGAGTTGCGGCAACCCCCGTGTTACTCGCCGGCCTCTTCGCGCTTCGCGCGCAGGGCGTCGGCCAGCTGGGCCATGTTGGTCGGCAGCGCGGCGAACATCGCGGCAGCAGCGCTCTGCTTCGCCTTCATGGCACCGGCCAGCTTCGCGAGGATGACCTCGCGGGACTCGAGGTCGGCAAGCTTGGTGATCTCGGTGGCGTCAAGCGTCTTGCCGTCGAGGACGCCGCCCTTGATCACCAGAAGGGGATTGGCCTTGGCGAAGTCACGCAGACCCTTGGCCGCCTCGACAACGTCGCCGTTGACGAAGGCGATCGCGGTCGGACCGGTCAGCAGGCTCCCGAGGCCCGCGAGACCGGCCTCGTCGGCCGCGATCTTGGTCAGGGTGTTCTTCGCCACGGCGAACTTCGCATTCTCACCGAGAGAGGTGCGCAGCTCCTTGAGCTGGGCGACGGTGAGACCGCGGTACTCGGTCAGAACGGCGGCAGCGCTGCCCTCGAACTCGTTCTTGAGCTCGGCAACCGCTGTCGCCTTATCCGCCCTCGCCATGGGCCTCCTTCCAGATGTGCCACCGGCGAAGGCCCCTCGACATGAGAACAGCCCCGGGCGCAGGGCGCACGGGGCTCACACACACGGATCACACCATGTGGGAAACTCGCATCACACCTGCGCGGGCCGTCCACATGATGTGGATCCTTCGGTCGCCAGGTTTTGAGGCACCTGACGACGACCGGCGGTCTTCGGCAACGACCAGACTACGTGCTGGCCGCCGAGTTTCCAAATCGTTCTCAGCTGGTCTGCCCCTTGGGCAGCTCTCCCACCTGGTCGGCGGGCGGCGCCTCGATGGTGACCGGCTCGTTGAACCCCTTGAAGAACAGGGTGGCGTCGAGCGTGCCGCCCTCCTTCGAGCCGTTCAGGGCCAGCTTGCGCGGCAGGCCGTCGGCGGCCACCCAGATGTCGAACTTGACGTCCTTCAGCTCCGCCAGGCCCGTCCTGGCGTTCTCCTGCTTGTCGGCGGGCAGCTGCTGGACGGCCACGTCGACCGGGAAGGTGCCGCTGTAGTGGGTGGTGTCCTCGCCGTTGACGCTCTCGTTGCCGACCGACTTCACGTCCTGCGAGGCCGTGATGAGCTTGGTCATGTTGCCCAGGTCGAACTGCTGGATCTGGGTGAGCACCTGGTTGACCTGGTTGGAGTCGCCCATCCCGCTGAGCGGGACCTTGATCCACGGCTTGGTGGCGCCCACGAGGTCGTTGAGCGCCTCGACCTTGATGTAGACGGTGTCGCCCTGGAGCACGGCGTGCGCGCCGCCCGGGAGGCTCCTGCCGCCCATGTCGGCGGTGTCCAGGGTGAGGTCGACGGCGAGCTGCGGCTTGCTCTGGTAGAGCATGCGGCCCTGCACCTTGCCGGTCCCCTCCTGGGGGTGCGTCATGTTGACGACGGCGTCGACGGTGTAGCTGGTCACCTCCGCGGTCTTCTGCGCGGCCTGCGAGAGGACCTCTGAGGCGGCCAGGTTGACCTGGATGGGCTGGGCGTTCGATCCACAACCGGCGACCGCCGCCACGACGAGCGCGGCGCCGGCCGCGGAGAGACTTATGCGCTTCAGCATGTTTTGACCTTACGTTTAAGTTCCGCCGCCGTGGCGCCTTCCCCGGACAAATAAGGGAAAACCCAGGGTTAACCCTCACAGCCCCCACACATCTCCTCCACAAGTGGTGCCCCGCCGCCCGGCACCCCACGCCTCGACGGCCGCCGGGCACGCCGTTCCGCTCCCGGCGGCACGCCACGCCTTGCCGGGCGCCGCTCCGCCACGACGACCGCCATTTCGCTACGCCACGCCTTGCCGGGCGCCGCTCCACCACGACGGCCGCCATTTCGCTGCCGACGGCACGATCTCGTGCGGGTCGGCCCGGCACGACGGACGGGCCTCGGAGCGCCGGGGGAAGGCGCCAGCGGCGGCGGCAGAAACGAAAGAGCCCCGCCCGGAAGAGGGCGAGGCTCTTTGCGAGGAGGTGCGGAGGTCAGGCCTCCAGGTCGGCGGTGAGGCCGCGGGTGACGTTGGGGTCGACGGGAACGCCGGGGCCCATCGTCGTGGAGAAGGTGACCTTCTTCAGGTAGCGGCCCTTGGCCGCCGACGGCTTGAGACGCAGCACCTCGTCAAGGGCGGCGGCGTAGTTTTCGACGAGCTGACGCTCGTCGAACGACGTCTTGCCGATGACGAAGTGCAGGTTGGCCTGCCGGTCGGTGCGGAACTCGATCTTGCCGCCCTTGATCTCCGTGACGGCCTTGGCGACGTCGGGCGTCACCGTGCCGGTCTTGGGGTTGGGCATGAGGCCCCGCGGGCCGAGCACGCGGCCCAGGCGGCCGACCTTGCCCATCAGATCGGGCGTGGCCACGACGGCGTCGAACTCGTTGAGCCGGTTGCCCTTGGAGATCTCGTCGATCAGCTCGTCGGCGCCGACGATGTCGGCGCCCGCCTCGCGGGCTGCCTCGGCACGGTCACCGGTCGCGAAGACCAGGACCCGGGCGGTCTTACCGGTGCCGTGCGGGAGGTTGACCGTGCCGCGCACGATCTGGTCGGCCTTACGAGGGTCGACGCCCAGCCGCAGCGCGACCTCGACGGTGCCGTCGAACTTGGTGGGCGACGTCTCCTTGGCCAGCTTCGCGGCGTCGGCGGGCGAGTAGAGCTTGTCGCTGTCGACCTTGGCGGCCGCGTCTTTGTACGCCTTGCTGCGCTTCATTCTTGTGACTCCTGAGTGGTCTCCGGGCCCGCCGGCGGGCCCTCCCACGAACGGGAAAAGGGTGTCAGTCGGCGATCGTGATGCCCATCGACCGGGCGGTGCCGGCGATGATCTTCTCGGCCGCCTCGATGTCGTTGGCGTTGAGGTCGGGCATCTTGGTCTCGGCGATGCTGCGCAGCTGCTCGCGGCTCAGCTTGCCGACCTTGTCACGGTGCGGGACCGCGCTGCCCTTGTCGAGACCGAGAGCCTTCTTGATCAGCTCGGGCGCCGGCGGCGTCTTCGTGATGAAGGAGAAGCTGCGGTCTTCGAAAATGGTGATCTCAACGGGGATGATGTTGCCCCGCTGGGCCTCGGTGGCAGCGTTGTACTGCTTGACGAAGTCCATGATGTTGACGCCGTGGGGACCGAGGGCGGTGCCCACGGGCGGCGCCGGGGTGGCCTGACCGGCCGGCAGCTGCACCTTGACCAGTGCGGCGATTTTCTTCTTCGGAGGCATGTGTCCTTCTCCGGGTCCTGATTGCGATGCTTGCCGGACTGCGGATGCAGCCCTGACATGTCGGAAGGCCACCCCTCGCGACAGGGCGGCCAGCCGAACGTCTAAGTGTAGGTGATCGTGCTAGATCTTCGAGACCTGGTTGAACGAGAGCTCGACGGGAGTCTCGCGGCCGAAGATCGAGACGAGCACCTTGAGCTTCTGCGACTCGGGGCTGATCTCGCTCACCGAGGCGGGCAGCGTGGCGAAGGGGCCGTCCATGACCGTGACCGACTCGCCGATCTCGAACTCGACGGTCGGGCCCGTGGCCGTCTTGGCCGCGGCCTTCTTGCTCTCCTCGGTCGGCTCCGGCGCCAGCAGCTTGGCGACCTCGTCGAGACTGAGCGGGCTGGGCTTGTTGGACAGGCCCACGAAACCGGTCACACCGGGCGTGTTACGGACGGCGGCCCAGGACTCGTCGGTCAGCTCCATGCGCACCAGCACGTAGCCGGGCAGCACGCGCTCCTTGACCGGCACCTTCTTGCCGCTCTTGAACTCCTGGACGGTGTGCGTCGGCACCTCGACCTGGTAGATGTAGTCCTCCATGTTGAGCGAGACGTTGCGGCTCTCGATGTTGGACTTCACGCGGTTCTCGTAACCGGCGTAGGAGTGGATGACGTACCACTCGCCGGGCAGGCCGCGAAGGGAGCTCTTGAACTCCTCGACCGGATCGACGTCAGGAAGAAGAGCACCGTCCTCGACGGCGGAAGCCTCGACATCGGCCGCCTCGTCGCTCTCCGCGACCTCGGCCTCGGAGACGGCCGACTCGGCGGCCTCCTCGGCAGCCTCTTCCAGCTCGTCGCCCCACTCGTCGCGGGGCTCCTCGGCCGGAACTGAAGACTCGGACACGGTGACTCTTCCTCTTTCGTCTTGTCGTTTGCTGTCGTATCGAATGGCGACTCCGTCAGACGACACCGGCCGGAATCTCGATCAGGCTCCGCCGAAGATCCGGAGAACCGCCCATCCCAGGCCGCTGTCGAGCCCGTAAACGATCGCAACCATGATCAGAACGAATATCAGAACGACCGTCGTATAGGTGACGAGATCCTTGCGTGTCGGCCAGATGACCTTGCGGAGCTCGTTGACGACCTGCCGGTAGAAAAGGGCAGGCGAAGTGCGTGTCTTCTTTTCGCCACTCGGCTTGCCTGCGGTCTCGCCGCGCGTGTCGATCGCCACAGTCCTCACCTGAATCTGTCGTATCCAACGCAGTTTTGCGGCGCGCTTACACGCCCATTATTGCGCGGACCGCACTCGCAGGGCACGAGGGACTCGAACCCCCAACCGCCGGTTTTGGAGACCGGTGCGCTACCAATTGCGCCAGTGCCCTATGTCATCGACCAGACTACCCTGATCGACTCACTGCCTGGACCGAACCGCTCGCCGACATGCGGCGGAAGGACCACGCGAAAGCATACGGGGGAATGCCTGCCACGTCGAACCAAATCCTGATGGCCCAGGTCACGCGGGCGTGTGGCCTGCGAAGTGCCCCGTGGGAGCATGGACGCATGTCCACCCGATCCCGCATCTCAGCGAGAATTTCCGCGATCTCCGAGTCGGCCACGCTGGCCGTCGACGCCAAGGCCAAGGCCATGAAGGCGGCCGGACGCCCCGTCATCGGCTTCGGTGCGGGCGAGCCCGATTTCCCGACGCCCGGCTACATCGTCGAGGCGGCGATCGAGGCGGCCCGCGACCCGCGCTTCCACAAGTACACCCCGGCCGGCGGCCTGCCCGAGCTCAAGAAGGCCATCGCCGACAAGACGCGGCGCGACTCCGGCTACCAGGCCGAGGCGTCGCAGGTGCTGGTCACCAACGGCGGCAAGCAGGCCGTCTATCAAGCGTTCGCGACGCTGCTCGACCCGGGTGACGAGGTCCTCGTCGTGGCCCCCTACTGGACGACCTACCCCGAGGCGATCAAGCTGGCCGGGGGCACACAGGTCAGCGTCGTGACCGACGAGTCCACCGGCTACCTCGCGAGCGTCGAGCAGCTCGAGGCGGCGCGCACCGAGCGGACGAAGGCGCTGCTGTTCGTCTCGCCGTCCAACCCGACGGGCGCCGTCCACCCGCGCGAGGAGACCGTGGCGATCGGCCGCTGGGCCGCCGAGCACGGGTTGTGGGTCGTCACCGACGAGATCTACGAGCACCTCGTGTACGGCGGCGCCGAGTTCACCAGCATCGCCACAGCCGTCCCCGAGCTGGGCGACCGGGTCGTGATCCTCAACGGCGTGGCCAAGACGTACGCGATGACCGGCTGGCGCGTGGGCTGGCTGATCGGCCCGTCCGACGTGGTCAAGGCGGCGACCAACCTGCAGTCGCATGCGACCTCCAACGTCTCCAACGTCGCCCAGATGGCCGCGCTGGCCGCGGTTTCGGGTGATCTGTCTGCGGTGGCGGAGATGCGCGCGGCGTTCGACCGGCGCCGCCAGACGATGGTTCGGATGCTCAACGAGATCCCGGGCGTGTTGTGCCCGGAACCAAAGGGGGCGTTCTACGCGTACCCCTCTGTCAAGGAGCTGCTCGGCAAGGAGTTGCGCGGCCACAGGCCCGCGTCGTCCGGCGAGCTGGCCGAGCTGATCCTGGAGGAGGCCGAGGTCGCGGTGGTGCCCAGCGAGGCGTTCGGCACCCCGGGATATTTCCGGCTTTCCTACGCGCTGGGCGACGACGACCTCGTCGAGGGCGTCAGCCGGCTGGGCAAGCTGCTGGCCGAGGCCCGCTGAGGCCGCCGTTCACTGGGCCAGGCGCTGCGCGATCTCGGAGGCGAGGGGCCTGATCTCGGCGGTGAGGCCGGGCGTCGCGCCGATGTAGACGGCGGTGCCCGGCCGCTCCAGCCACATGAAGCTGCGCAGGCCGTTGCGCGTGGTCCAGTGCAGCGCCGGCCTGCCCCAGTACGCGGTCAGACTCGACCTGGGCACCAGCGTCACGAACTGCTCGGCGGTGTGCACGCCGCACACCACGCCGGCGTACAGGCGCTCGTCGTTCTGCTTCCAGGTCAGGCCCCTGACCTTGGACCGGCGCCGGAGCGATTCGAGGCGGGAGAACGAGCCCGCCCGTGCCAGGCCGGCGGGCGAGGCGGGAATGTGCACCTTGATCGAACCGCAGGCCAGCGCGATGGTCCTGCGCTGGGTGTCCGGTTTCGGGGGCGGCGACGCCGAGAGGACCGGCCGGCTGCCCGCGTCGATGCCGGTGTCCGTCGGCGGCGCCTGGCCGGCGAGGGCGTCGCAGGCGGCCAGCCCCGGCACGAGCCCGCACACGAGGAGCACGGCCGCCGTACGCCGCATCAACTAACCCCCATGACGTGAGTGCATATGCCGGGCAAAGGCTCTTAGTCTCCTACAGGAGCCCTGACTGAGGTCGCAATAGTGAGCAGTTCGCCGGCAAGAGAGTCGCTGACCCTGATCCACGCACCGGTGCCCGCCCGCTCCAGCCAGGCGATCACCCGGCCGCCCTTCGGGTGCTCGCCCACCACGGCGGGTCTCCCCCGAACGGTGATGGCGCGGGCGTTCAGCACGGCGACCCGCTCGCGGTAGCCCGCCCAGCCGGCCGCCACGGCGCCCTGCTCCACCCGGGCCTCGACGAAGTCACCCCCCGCGCTCCACCTGGCCCAGCGGCCCTCGACTCCCGGCTCCGGCGCGATCGTCCCCCCGGCGCCGCGTACCAGCCCCGTGGGCAGGTAGGTGAGCCAGAGGTCGCCGGAGATCACCGCGAGCGCGGGCGCCGCGGCACGCCTGGCAGGAACGGCCGCCGCCGCCGCGGGCGCCCGGTCCCCCGCCCCGGCCGTCCGATCCGCCGCCGCCGGCGTCCGGTCCTCCTCCGCCGGCGTCCCGTCGCTCGCCGGGGTCGCGGGCGGGCGGTCGCCCGTCACGGTCGCGGGCGGGCGGTCGTCGGCCGGGGACGGCGCGGGAACGGGCTGCGGTGTCTCCAAGGCGGCCCGCGGTGGACGGCCGAAGCCTGAGGAGAAGAGACCGTAGATGATCAGGGCCGTCGCCGCGAACGCCAGCGCCGCCAGTGCCGCGCGCCATCCCTGCCTGCCGGCCCGCGCCTCGGGGATCATTCCTCGATGATCCCCCGTGCGGTCTCCCCCGTACCGCGTGTTCCCGCAGACTCCTGCCGCGATCTTTTCGGCCCCGGTGGCAAAATATGCGGATGCCAAGGCCCCTGCACGCACTTCCCAAGGCCCATCTCCACCTGCACTTCACCGGCTCGATGCGCCACTCGACGCTGATCGAGCTGGCCAGGGAGCAGGGCCTGCACCTGCCCGACGCGCTGGAGCAGGACTGGCCGCCGAAGCTGCGGGCCACCGACGAGCGCGGGTGGTTCAGGTTCCAGCGGCTGTACGACATCGCGCGGTCCGTGCTCAACCGGCCGGAGCACGTCTACCGGCTGCTGGCCGAGACCGCCGAGGACGAGGTGGCGGCCGGATCGCGGTGGCTGGAGATCCAGGTCGACCCGTCGGGCTACGCGCCGCGCTTCGGCGGGCTGACGGCCACGCTCGAGCTGATGCTCGACGCGGCGGATCGGGCGGCCGAGCACGCCGGGATCGGGATCGCCGTGATCGTGGCGGCCAACAGGATCCGGCACCCGCTCGACGCGAACACGCTGGCCAGGCTCGCCATCCGGTACACCGGCAAGGTGGTCGGGTTCGGGCTGTCCAACGACGAGCGGCGGGGGGCGGCGCGCGACTTCGAGCGGGCGTTCAGGATCGCCAAACGCGGCGGGCTGCTGGCCGTGCCGCACGGCGGCGAGCTGATGGGGCCGCGCAGCGTGGCGCAGTGCGTCGACGACCTGGGGGCCGACCGCGTCGGCCACGGGGTGCGGGCGGCCGAGGACGAGTGGCTGATGCAGCGGCTGGCCGACCGGCAGATCTGCTGCGAGATCTGCCCCTCGTCCAACGTGGGGCTCGGGGTGGCCGAGCGGGACTCGGACGTGCCGTTGCGCCGGCTGTTCGACGCGGGGGTGCCCATCGCCCTGGGAGCCGACGACCCGCTGTTGTTCGGCACGCGGCTGTTGCGCCAGTACGAACTGGCCAGGGAGGTGCACGGCTTCAGCGACGCCGAGGTGGCCGAGCTGGCGCGGCAGTCCGTACGGTCGTCGACGGCTCCCGAGGCGGTGCGCAAGGAGCTGCTGCAGGGCGTGGACGACTGGCTGACGAGCTCGCCCTCAACCGAGTGACGTGGCGACGGCGACCGCCTCGTCCACGTCGCCGGCGCCTTCCAGCCGGTAGTTGAGCGTCCCCTGCTGCCAGATGAGGGTGGAGGCCGCCTGGCGCAGGGGCACGTGAGTGCCGTCCTGGCGCCTGATGTAGCCGAGCGGGTGCTCGCCGGGCAGCCACCAGGCGTCGTACGCGCCCACCATGACGTGGTCGGGCCACGGCGGGCCGAGCTGCTTGTAGAAGTACGGCCCCACCGTGCCGCTGAACTGGTCGAGCCGGACACCGCCCGGCCAGTACATCGACACCACCCTGCCCTGGTCGGCGACCGTGACGCGCTGCGGTTCCCCGAGCCTGGACGGGGTCCTGACCGCGAAGCCGACCAGCTCGGGGAGGTCGGCCGGGGACACCGTCCGCTCGGCGGGCAGGGGCGTCCGGGTGGTGACCGGCTCGGGCGGGGTGTCGCCGATCTCCACCTCGATCCCGGCGAGCCGCAGGATCGTCGTCACGGCGGCGCGACCTTGCGGGGTGGCGGCGGTGACGGCGAGGACGGCCACCACGACGGCGGCCACGACCTTCCACCGCGCCCGCCTTCCCGCGGGACGCCGTGCGCGTCTCGCGGGTCCCCGCCGCTTCTTCGCCTCCCGGTGCACCTTCCGAGGGAGTTCGGCAGGTGGGTTCGGGGTGGTGGGTTCGAGGCGGGCGCGCACGGCGGCGGCGACGTCGGAGGGAGGCGGGCCGGGGACGTCGACGAGGTCGCCGAGCGCCAGCAGTTCGGCCTCGAGGTCGTCGTACGGCTCAGGCGAGTTCATTGCCCACCCCCTTCCTCAGCCTGGCCAGCCCGCGATGGGTGCTGGACTTGACGGTGCCGACGGGCAAGCCGAGCACCTGCGCGGTCTCCGCCTCGGTCAGCTGTAAGAAATACCGGCAGACGACGGCCTGGCGTTCCCGTTCTGGAAGGTCGCGTACGGCCGCGAGGAGCCGCGTGCGCCGGTCGGCGCCGACGGCGGCGCCCTCGGGGTCGTCGGGCGCCGCCGTCTCGGCGGTCGCCCCGAGCCGCAGCGCCAGCTCGGACCTGCGCCCCCGCGACCTGGTCAGGGTGTGCGTCTCGTTGGCGACGATGCGCAGCAGCCACGGGCGGAACGGCGCGTCCCTGCGGAAACTCCCCAGGTGCCGGAACGCCTTGACGAACGCCTCCTGCACGACGTCCTGCGCTTCGTCGCCCGCGCCCAGCATGACGGCGGTACGGTGGGCAAGCGCGCTGTAGCGCGTGACCAGCGCTTCGTAAGCGGCCAGGTCACCGGTGAGCGAGCGCGCGATCGCCTCGTCGTCGTCCATGGCGGGTCAGATTCCATCGCATCCGGGCGGCGCGCGGAAGGGTGTTTCGCTGTTCAGGTGACCGTGGCCGTTGATCGGGGCATTAGACTCGGGCAATCCATCAGCCCCTAGAAGGAACGGGATTATGTCTTCTGGGTATGACCGTGTAGTACAACCGGCGGCCGGTGACGAGGCCCTGGAGAACCACCTGGGTGGGGACGAGGCCAAGAACTATCGGCAGTACGAGTTCGACATGGTCGCCCCGCATGTCGGGCGTTCGATGCTGGAGATCGGCTCCGGGCTCGGCCACTTCGCCGAGCAGTTCCTGCCGCGGCTCGACCGGCTCGTCGTGAGCGACTTCGACCCCTACTGCGTCGAGCAGCTGGAGAAGCGTTTCGCGGGCCGTGACGAGATCGACGTCCTGCGGTTCGGGCTGCCCACCGACATCCCGCTGGAGAACAAGGTCGACACCGTCGTCATGATGAACGTCCTCGAGCACATCGAGGACGACGCCGAGGCGCTGCGCTCGCTGGCCCGCGTGACGCTGCCGGGCGGGCGGATCATCATCTGGGTGCCCGGCTACATGCAGCTTTATGGTGACTTCGACCGCAAGGTGGGTCACGTTCAGCGTTACACGCCCAAGACGCTGGGCACCGCGGTCGCCAAGGCCGGGCTCGACGTCGAGGTGCTCAAGCCGATCAACTTCCTGGGCGGCATCGCCTGGTGGGCGGCCGTGCGCCGGGGCGGCGTCGGCTATCCCGACCCGCGCCTGGTCAAGGTCTACGACCGCACGGTGGTCCCGCTGACCCGCTTCATCGAGCGTTTCGTCCGCCCGCCGTTCGGCCAGACGGTGTTCTGCGTCGCGCGGGTGCCCAAGCCCAAGCAGTGACGGCGAGCCCGGCCGCGGGTGGCGGCCGGGCCGCGCGTCACTTGATGGATCCGGCGGTCAGCCCGCCGACCACCTTCCGTTCGATCAGCGCGAAGAGGATGATCACGGGAATGGTGGCGATCACGGAGCCGGCGAACAGGTTCTGCCAGTCGACCTGATATTGGCCGATGAACGAGTTGAGCGCCACGGTCAACGGCTGGTTCTCCGGGGTCGTGGTGAGGGTCAGCGCGGCCACGAACTCGTTCCACGCGGCGATGAACGTGAAGATCAGCGCCGTGATGACGCCCGGCAGGGCCAGCGGCAGGGTGATCCTGAACAACGCGCCGAAGCGCCCGTTGCCGTCGATGAACGCCGCCTCCTCCAGCTCGCGCGGGATCGAGGCGAAGTACGCGTTCAGGATCCACACCGCGAACGCCAGGTTGAAGCCGCCGTTGACGAGGATCAGCGACCAGATCGAGTCGACCAGCCCGAACTGGTAGAACTCGCGGTAGATGCCGACCAGCATGGCGGTGGGCTGGAACATCTGGGTGATCAGCACGAGGATCAGGAACGCCGTACGCCCCCTGAACCTGTGCCGGGCCGAATAGTAGGCCGCGGGCAGCGCCACCAGCAGCACGAGCACCGTCGAGCCCGTGGCCACCTTCAGCGTCACCCACAGGTTGCCGGCCAGGCCGCTGGTCCAGAAGTTGGTGAGGTTGGACCACACCCATTCCTCGGGCCAGAACGACACCTCGCGCAGCGAGTCCTGGGAGCGCAGCGAGGTGAGCAGCATCACCACGTACGGGAACAGGAACAGGAACGAGATGACGTACGCGGCGGCCGCGACGATCACGGTCTTCAGCTTCGGCATGCGACGCGGCGCTCCGCGAGCGGGCCGGACGTGGGAGTGGGGCCTGGTCCGCGGCGGCATGGTGTTGACGGCCATCACGCGACCTCCTTGTTCCAGCGGGAGACCTTGAGGAAGATCACGGTCAGGACGATCACCATGCCGAAGTTGACCACGGACATGGCCGCCGATTCCCCGATGTCGGAGCCCTTGAGGATGAACATGAAGATCGTGGAGGTGGCCGTCGAGTAGCCGGGCTGCCCGTGGGTCATGGCCCAGATGATCGGGAAGCTGTTGAAGACGTTCATGACGTTGATCAGGGCCGCCACGGTGAGCGCGGGGCGCAGCAGCGGCAGCGTGATCGACCAGTACGTCCGCAGCCGGCCCGCGCCGTCCATCGTGGCCGCCTCGTAGACGTCGGACGGGATCGTCGCCAGGCCGGCCAGCAGCGCGTACGTGGTGAACGGCACCGACACGAACACCGCGACGAACACCAGCCACGGCATGGCGGAGGAGGCGTCGCCGAGCTGGTCGGCCGCCGCTCCGCCCATCGCGTCGATCAGCCCGAGCTTCACGCGGATCTGGTTGATCACGCCGACCTCGGGGTCGAGCATCCACTTGAAGATGATCGCCGTCATCAGCACCGACGCGGCCCAGGGCGCGATCAGCGCCCATCGGGCGATCTTGCGCAGCGGGAAGTGCTGGTTGAACAGCTGGGCCAGGGCGAGCGAGATCAGCACGGTGAGCACGACGACCGCGACCACCCAGACGACGCTGCGGACCATGATGTCGGCGAAGTCCTTCTCGCCGAACAGCTTCTCGTAGTTCGCGAAGCCGTTGCCGCCCTGGACGATGCCGAACCGGCTGATCTCGAGGAACGACGACCTGATCATCTCGATCACGGGCCAGAGCACGACCATCGCGATGAGCAGCACCGCGGGGCCGACCCACACGATGGACTCCAGGGCGCGCAACCTTCTCATGAGCTAGCCGGCCGCTTCGGCCGTCTTCTGGAGCTCACCGAGGACCTTGGCCGGGTCGTCCTTGACGGCCCCGCCGATGGTCTGCTTGATCGCCGGGTTCACCACGGCCCACTTGGGGTCCTGGAACGGGTAGAAGCTGGCGTTCGGCAGCGCGTCGAGGAACGGCTTGAGCTTCTCGTCTCCCGACAACTTCTCGATGCCGCCGTTGGTGACGGGCAGCAGTTTGTACGTCTCGGAGATCTTCTGGGCGGCGTTGCCGGTGTAGAAGAAGTCGAAGAACTTCTTGATCTCGGCGGCGTGGCCGTTCTTGTTGAACGCCATGATCCAGTCCATGACGCCGAGCGTGGTGTCGAGCGGGCCGGTCTTGCCGGGGATCGGTACGACGCCGTAGCTCTTCAGCCCGGCGGCGTCGAAGATCGGGATGGACATGGGGCCGCCGTTGACCATGCCGACCTTGCCGGCCCCGAAGTCCTCCCAGACCGTCTTGCGGTCCTTGGTGCCCGGGTTGGGGGTGGTCAGACCCGCTTCGACCATGCCCTTCATGTAGGTGAAGGTCTCGACGTTCTGCGGCGAGTTGATCGCCCACTTGCCGGAGTCGTCCTTGTAGCCGCCGCCGTTGCCGAGCATCCACAGGAACGACTCGGCCTGGGCCTCCTCCTGGCCGAGCGGCAGGCCGAACGGCTGCGTGACGCCGGCCTCCTTGAGCTTGCCCGCGGCGGCCTTGAGCTCGTCCCACGTCTTCGGAGGCTCCTTGATGCCGGCCTTCTCGAAGAGGTCCTTGTTGTAGAAGAGGGCGCGGGCGGAGGAGACGAACGGGATGCCGTACTGCGTCCCGTCGACCTTGCCGAACTCGGCGAACTTCTGCAGCATGTCGCCGGAGACGTTCGGCGAGAGCACCTCGTCGACCTTGTGGAGCAGGCCGTCCTTGACGAAGCCGGAATAGTCGCCGGTCTGCAGGATGTCGGGCACCTGACCGTTCTGGATCATGGTGGCGACCTGGTTGTCGATGTCGTTCCAGTTGATGACCTGGACGTCGACCTTGATGGTGGGGTTGGCGGCCTGGAACTCGTCCACGACGCCCTTCCAGAACGTCTCGCCCGAGTTCGGCTTGCCGGGGCCGTCGCCGTAGTCGGCGGCGACCATCTTCAGCGTCACCTGGCCGTCGTCCGACGACTGGGCGTCGCCGCCGCCGGATCCGCAACTGGACAGGACCAGCACCGTGGCGAGGCCGAGAGCGGCCCCGCCCGCAAGCTTCATCTTCACTGGAGTACCGCCTTCTCGTCGGACGGGTGACGCTGGTCCGTACCAGCCAACGGACGCCGCCCAGGGGTGGGGGCGCGCGAGCCACAGCTCTACGCGTTTGCGTCACTGTAAGCCTGAGTTCAGCAACCGGTCTATACCGGCTCGTATCGGTTCGGCAACACTCAGACCCGAGAAAGCTCACTTCCGGTCTAGACCGGATGTCAGAGGATTTTTCTCCGTACGTTCTCCCCGCCCTCCGGCGCGCCGATCCACGGCCCCTCGATGGACGGGTCGAGCACGCCCTCCTCCAGGAAGTCGTAGCGCCCGTCGAGCACGTATCCGGCCAGCCGCACGTCATGGTGGTCGCTGTTGTCCCAGAGCCGGGCGAACAGCGAGTCGACGCGGCGTCGCGCCTGGTGGCAGAAGGTGTCGGCGAGCTCGTACGGGCGCTGCCCCAGGTCCTTGGAATCCTCTTCCGCCTTGACGCAGGCAGCCGTCATGGCGAACAGCTCGGCCCCGATGTCCACGATCCGGCCGAGGAAGGCCTGCTTGTGCTCCAGCCCGCCCTGCCAGCGGGACATGCCGTAGAAGGTGGACCGTGCCAGCTTCCTGCTGGTCCGCTCCACGAAGCGCAGGTGCGCGGAGAGCGGGCCGAAGGCGGCGTACGAGGTGGGCAGGTTGCCGGTGCCGGCCACCAGCGTCGGCAGCCACTTGGCGTAGAAACGGCTGGCCCGGCGCAGGGCCTGCGCACGCTCCTGGCGGGACGCGTCAGGGTTGATCAGCTCGCCGGCGGCCGACAGGTGGGCATCCACCGCCTCCCGCGTGATCATCAGATGCATGATCTCCGACGAGCCCTCGAAGATGCGGTTGATCCGGGAGTCGCGCAACATCTGCTCGGCTGGTACGCCGCGCTCGCCGCGGGCGGCCAGCGACTCCGCGGTCTCGTAGCCGCGCCCGCCCCTCATCTGGACCAGCTCGTCGAGCGCCTGGTACGACAGCTCGGAGGAGAACAGTTTGGCCAGCGCCGCCTCGATCCTGATGTCGTTGCGCTGGTCGTCGGCCATGCGGCTGGTGAGCTCGCAGACGGCTTCGAGCGCGTACGCGGTGGCCGCGATGAAGGCGATCTTCGTGGCCACCGCCTCGTGCCTGCCGACCTCGCGCCCCCACTGCACGCGCTCGTTGCCCCACTCTCGGGCGATCTTGACGGCCCACTTGGTGTTCCCCGCGCACGTCGCGGGCAACGACAGCCGGCCGGTGTTCAGCGTGGTGAGCGCGATCTTGAGACCCTGGCCCTCCTTGCCGATCAGGTTCTTGGCAGGCACCCTGACCTGGGCGAACTCGGTGACGCCGTTCTCGATGCCGCGTAGGCCCATGAAGCCGTTGCGCCGCCTGACCGTGATGCCCGGCGAGTCGGCCTCGACCACGAACGCGCTGATCTTCTTGCCGGTCCTCGCCATGACCACGAGAAGGTCGGCGACGACGCCGTTCGTCGTCCACAGCTTCACGCCGTCGAGCACGTAGTCGTCGCCGTCAAGGACGGCGGTGGTCGACAGGCGGGCCGGGTCGGAGCCGACGTCGGGCTCGGTCAGCAGGAACGCCGAGATCTCGCCCCTGGCGCACCTCGGCAGGAACTCGCGCTTCTGCTCCTCGGTGCCGAACAGCTTGAGCGGCTGCGGCACCCCGATCGACTGGTGCGCCGACAGCAGCGTGGCCAGCGCGGGACAGTACGAGCCGACGAGCATGAGCGCGCGGCAGTAGTAGAGGTACGGCAGCCCCAGCCCGCCGTACTCCTTGCCGATCGTCATCCCGAACGCGCCGAGCTCCGCCAGCCCCTTGACCACCTCGTCGGGCACCTGCGCGGTCCGCTCGATGAGAGCGGGGTCGACCTCCGTGTCCAGGAAGCGGCGCATGGCACGGACGAACTCCTCGCCGCGCCTGGCAGCGTCGCCGGGCAGGGAGGGCACCGGATACACCAGGTCCAGCCGGAAGTCTCCGAGGAAGAGCTGCTTGGCGAAGCTGGGCCGCGTCCACTCCGTCTCGCGCGCCTGCTCGCCGACCTCTCTGGACTCCGCGTACTTGGCGTGCTCGGTCATGGAACCTCCCGGCGTTGGGCCGTCCTGTGGTAGGAGTACTGCCCGCTTGGGGGCGTCTATCGCTCCTTTTTGTGCGACAAACACGCCCAGGGGCGGCGGAACACCGCCAGGGAGATCAGCAGCACGATCACGAGAATCGCCGCCCCGCCATCGGTGACCGCCGTCGGCAGGATGCCCGCCGGGCCGTAGAGATCCAGGCTGGCCCGATAGACCTCCGGCGGGATCATCCCGAACGGCCCCGCGGCCTGACCCAGGTTCACCGCGAGCACGACCCAGAACACCCAGGCCCAGCCGCGCGGCGCCAGCAGGGCCAGCGCGTTGCCGACGATGAACGCGACTCCCACGCCGCGCAGGAACGCCAGCAGGCCGGGGGCCGCGCCGGCCGCCTCGGCGGCGCTCAGCCCGGCCAGGCACATGCTGTGCTCGATCATCTCGAGATCGATGATCACGAAGTTCTGCAGCGCGGTGCCCGCGGTGAAGACGGCCGACGCCGCGGCGGTGAGCACCTGCAGGCGGCGCGTCCAGGGCGTGGGCAAGGGGATGGAAACGTCTCTCGTCATGGCTCCCACGCTGGCCTGGCGGCGGGCGCGTCCGGTCACCGTGGCCGTGGCCCCGGCGGCGGCCTGCGTGGCCTACTACGCGCTGCTCTATCCGGGCATTTTCGCCGCCGCGCCCGTGCTGCTGGCCGTCTACACCGTGGTCGCGCTCGGCCGCCTGCCGGCGAGCGTGGTCGTGGCGGTGGCCTTCGACGCGGCGCTCTACCTCGCCGTCGCGGTGCCGCACGGCGCGTACGCGGTGTTCGACGGCGTGTGGTGGACCGGCGGGTTCCTGGCCGCGGTCGTCGCGATCGGGCAGATGGTGGCGACCCACCGTGCCTACCTGCGCGAGGTCGAGCTCCGGGCGGCCGAGGCGGAGCGGACCCGCGAGGAGGCGGCGCTGCGCAGGGCCGGCGAGGAACGGTTGTGGATCGCGCAGGAGCTGCACGACACGGGGCGCTGAGTCCCCCATCCGTCCCGTCTCGATCGCTTCGGAGCGCGCATACGTTCGGCCGCCTGCCCATTCCGCCGAACGATTGACCGGGACGGCGTGCGACCATCGGGGTCATGGACGAACTCGATTCGGCGATCGTACGGCTGCTGCAGGCTGACGCGCGGCAGTCCAACAGGGAATTGGCACGCAAGCTCGGCATCGCGCCCTCGACGTGCCTGGAGAGGGTCAGGGCGCTCACCCGCCGCGGTGTCATCCGCGGCTACCACGCCGACATCGACCCGGCGGCGCTCAACCGCGGCGTCCAGGCCATGGTCTCGGTGCAGGTGCGGCCGTTGAGCAGGGCGGTGATCAACGCGTTCAAGGCGTCGGCCGCCGACATGCCGGAGGTGCTCAGCGTGTTCGTGCTGGCCGGGGGCGATGACTTCCTGCTGCACGTGGCCGTGCAGGACCTCGACCACCTGCACGCGTTCTTGCTGGACAGCCTGAGCAAGCGCAAGGAGATCGTCGGGTTCCGCACTTCGGTGGTGTACCAGCAGGTGCAGAAGACCATCCCGACCCCGCTGCCTCCGCCGTAAACCCACCCTAAGTCAGGGAAATGCCCGTTTTATATGCATATACGTTTCCTTATCCCTCTCTCGGGCACGGGGGGACCGTCCGGCCAGGTGTCGGTCACCCCGAGAGGACAAAGGAGCGCATGCCATGAGTGATAAGGCCAGAGTGGCGTTGGCTCTCGCCGCGGGTTACTACCTCGGCCGGCGTCACAAGCTGCGCATGGCCGCCATGCTCGCCGCGGCGAGCGTTGCCGGTAAATACCGCAAGGGCGACGGCGGACTGCTGGCGCAGGGAGGCAAGATCCTCGGGTCCTCACCGGAGATCGACGAGCTGACCAGCCGGCTGCGCGGCCAAGTCATGGACATCGGCAAGGCGGCCGTCATGGCCGCCGCCACCCGGCAGATCAACTCCCTCACCGAGAAGCTCCAGGAGCGGACCGAATCCCTCCAGAGCGGCGACCAGGCCGAGGACGAGGGCGAGCCCCGGGACGAGGCCCGGGACGAGTACGCCGAAGACGACGAAGACGAGTACGAGGACGACGAAGCGGCCTCCGAACCCGCGGACGAGGCTTCCGAGCCCGAGGACGCGCAGGAGACCTCCGAACCGGAGGAGGCGCCCGAGCCGCCCCGCGCCCGGAAGGCCCGTCCCCAGCAGGGCGCGCTGGCCCAGGGCACGCGTGCCCGTAAGCCGGGCGCCGGTCGCAAGCGTCCCGCGCCCGTGACGAGAACGGCGGGGTGAAAGCGATGACGGAGGCGACGAAGGCCCAGCCGGTCCGCAAAGCCGCGGGCCAGGCAGGCAAGGCCGTACGCGAAGGTCCTGGCAGGACGGCGGACGCGGTCGGACGGAAGGCGAAGCAGGCAGGCGAGCAGGCGACCGGCGGAGGCAACCCGATCAAGGCCGGGCTACGCAAGCTCGGCCAGGCCGCGACGCATTACGCGCTGTCGTCCGTGACGAACAAGGTCGAGGGCGTGACCGGACGGCTCTCCGACTTCGCGGAGGGCAGCGGCGGCAACCTGCTCGGCGCGGTCACCGGCTCCGACAAGTCGATCGGCGGTTCCGCCGTGGCCGGCGCGGCCAAGGGCGCCCTCAAGGGCGTGGTAGGCAAGCTGGGCAAGGGCGGCAAGGGCCAGGGCGGCAAGAAGCTCAAGGTCACCAACATCGTCGAGACCATCGACGTCGGCGCCCCGATCCGGGTGGTCTACAACCAGTGGACGCAGTTCGGGGACTTCCCGAGCTTCATGAAGAAGGTCGAGGCGGTCAACCAGGAGTCCGACGAGAAGCTCACCTGGAAGGCGCAGATCCTCTGGTCGCACCGCGAGTGGAAGTCCACGATCAGCGAACAGGTGCCGGACGAGCGCGTCATCTGGCGCTCGGAGGGCGCGAAGGGGTACGTCGACGGCGCGGTGAGCTTCCACGAGCTCACCCCCGACCTCACCAGGATCATGGTCACCCTCGAATACCACCCGAAGGGCTTCTTCGAGGGCACCGGCAACCTCTGGCGGGCGCAGGGCCGCCGCGTACGGCTGGAGCTCAAGCACTTCGCCCGGCATGTCATGACCCAGGTCATGCTGCACCCGGACGAGATCGCCGAGGGCGGCTGGCGCGGCGAGATCCGCGACGGCGAGGTGGTCAAGGACCACGACACGGCCGTCCAGGAGGAGCAGGAGTCCGCCGGCGAGCAGGAGGAGGAAGAGCCGGAGGAGGGCGAGCCGGAGGAGGGCGAGCCAGAAGACGAGTACGAGGAAGAAGAAGAGGAGCCCGAAGAGGAGCCCGAGAAGGGCGAGCCAGAAGACGAGTACGAGGAAGAAGAAGAGGAGCCCGAGGAAGAGCCCGAGAAGGGCGAGCCAGAAGACGAGTACGAGGAAGAAGAAGAGGAGCCCGAGGAAGAGCCCGAGAAGGGCGAGCCAGAAGACGAGTACGAGGAAGAGGAAGAGGAGCCCGAGGAAGAGGAGCGCCCCCGCGCCCGGCGGGCTCCGGTACGCCGCAGGGCGGCGAGCCGCAGCGGCTGAGCCGTCCCCCGTCCGAGAACCACGAGGAGCCGCAATATGACAGTGCAGCCGGCCTCAGGTGGGGTGGCCCAACGCCCCACCGCGACGGGCCTGGCCGACGTGATCGACAGCATCCTGGACAAAGGGCTGGTCATCGACGCCTACGTCAGGGTCTCGCTCGTCGGCATCGAGTTGCTGACCATTGACGCGCGAATCGTCGTCGCCAGCGTCGACACCTATCTGCGCTACGCCGAGGCGGTGAACCGGCTGGACCTGTCGGAGTCCGGCGGCCAGGGACTGCCCGAGCTCATGCAGAACATGAAGCAGGGCATGGTCGCCGACAAGGGCAAGGACGCGGTCCAGGGAGTGCTCGAATCCGCGGCCGACAAGCTGGGAGGCCTGGTCGGCGAGCCGGAGGAGAAGTCGGAGCGGCAGTCGGCCCGCCGGCGGAAGGAGGATGGCTGAGATGGCGACATCCGAGGCGACCGGCCGGCGCGAGGCGTCCGGTGACGAGCAGCGGAGCGAGACGCGCGTCGGCACGTACGTCTACGGCATCGTCCCGGCGGACGTGGAGGTGTCCGACGACGCCGGCGGTGGCGTCGGCGGCCCGTCGGCGAAGGTGACGGTGGTCCGGCATGGCGACATCGCCGCGCTGGTCAGCGAGCTGCGGCTGGATCGGCCGCTGGGCACGCCCGACGATCTCATGGCCCACGAGGGGCTGCTGGACGCCACCGCCGCCGAGGTGCCGGTGCTGCCCGTACGTTTCGGCGCGGTCGTGACGAACCCGGAGGCGGTGGTCGAGGAGCTGCTCGCGCCGCACCACGACGAGTTCCACGCGGCGCTCGACGAGCTGGAGGGCCGGGCACAGTACGTCATCAAGGGCCGCTACGTCGAGCGGGCCGTGCTCACCGAGATCATGGAGGAGCGCCCCGACCTGGCCGAGCTGCGCGAGCAGCTCAAGGACCAGCCCGAGGAGGCCACCAGGGACGCGCGGATCCAGATCGGCGAGATCGTCGATCAGGCCATCAACGCGAAACGGGAGGCCGACACGCAGGCGGTGCTCGACGCGGTCACCCCCGTCTCCACGCTCACCTCGCTGCGCGACCCCAGCCACGAGCTGGACGCCGTGCACCTCGCGGTCCTCGTCGAGACGGCGCGGGAGGACGAGCTGGAGCAGGCGCTGGACAAGATCGCGGAACGCTGGGCGGGCCGGGTCGAGCTGCGCCTGCTCGGGCCGCTGGCCGCGTACGACTTCATCGTCGCGCAGGGCTCCGGTGGCGGCTGATGGGGCTGATCAGCTCGTTGTTCACCTGGCCGCTCGCCCCGATGCGCGGGGTGATCAGGCTGGGTGAGCTGATCCAGGAGCAGGTCGACCGGGAGCTGCACGATCCGGCGGTGGTACGGCGGGAGCTGGAGGCGATCGAGGAGGCCAGGAACGAGGGCCGCATGTCGGAGGAGGAGGCTGCCGAGGCCATGGAGGAGATCCTCGCCAGGCTGACCGGCCCGCCCGGGGAAGGAAGGAGGTGATCGTGTGCCCGCCCAGCGAAGGGTCCGCGCGCGACGCCCTGCCGAGCGGGACGCCGAGTCCCAGGAGCCCGTCGAGGACCAGCAGGCCGGGGACCGGCCCGTCGAGGACGAACCGGATGAAGAAGCGTCTCGCGACGACGCTCCGCCGGCCCGCTCCCGCGCGAGGGCCCTGTCGGCCGGCGGCGCCGGCGCGGCGGGGCTGCGCCACATCGTCGAGCTGACCGGCCGGGAGTCCGAGGGGATCACGCTGGTGAAGCCGGAAGGTGACGGCTGGGTGGTGGGCGTCGAAGTCGTGGAGGACCGCCGCATCCCGTCCTCGGGCGACGTGCTCGCGCTCTACCAGGCCGAGCTGGACGCGGACGGCGAGCTCCGCTCGTACCGGAGGCTGCGCCGCTACCGGCGGGGCAGCGGCGACCAGGGCGAGGGCGGATCATGATGGAACCGGCACGCCCGGCGGGACGCGCCTACCCGTCCTCGTCCGGCGGCGGGCGGGAGCCGGCCAACCTGGGCGACATCCTGGAGCGGGTGCTCGACAGAGGTGTGATCATCGCGGGCGACATCCGGGTCAACCTCCTCGACATCGAACTGCTGACGATCAAGCTGCGGCTGGTCGTCGCCTCGGTCGACACCGCCAAGGAGATGGGCATCGACTGGTGGGAGCACGACCCCTGGCTGACCGGGAAGGACCGCGGCCTGGAGGAGGAGAACCGCAGGCTGCGCAGGAGGCTCGAGGCCCTGGAGGAGGGCCGCTCTGCGCCGCCCGCCATCGAGGGGCACGTCGAGGAGGACGAAGACGTCGAGCCCGCGCCGCGGCGGCGCGCCGGAAGGAGGCGAGATGACGGCTGACGCGGGCACGTACCTGTACGTGGTCGCGCGCGACTCCGGCGCCCCCTCCCCCGAAGGGCTGTCGGGGGTGGCGGGCGCGCCGGTGCGGGCGATCACCCGTTCCGGGCTGGTCGCGTACGTGAGCACCGTGCCGCTGGCCGAGTTCGGGGAGGAGCCGCTCCAGCGTTCCATGGAGGACCTGGACTGGCTCGACGCGACCGCCAGGGCGCACCACCACGTGGTCGAGGCGGTGGCGGTGGCGGTGCCCGCCGTACCCGTGCGGCTGGTCACCGTCTACAGCGGCGACGAGCAGGTCTCCGGCCTGCTGGAGGAGCGGCACGACGACTTCTGCCAGGCGCTCGACCGCATCACCGGTCGCCAGGAGTGGGGCGTGAAGGTGTACGCCGACCCGGCGGAGCAGGCCGAACCCGCCGCCGCGCAGGAGAGTGGCGGCGCCGCGACCGGTCCGGGAGCGGCGTACCTGCGCAAACGCCAGGCGGGGTTGCGCAGCAGGGAGGAGGCGTGGCGGCGGGCGAGCGCCCGGGCCGAGCGGGTCCACGACCGGCTGGCCTCCGTCGCGGTCGCCGGCCGCCGCCACCGGGCCCAGGACCCGCAGCTGTCCGGGCGCAAGGAATGGATGATCCTCAACGGCGCCTACCTCGTCGACGAGGAACGGCGCGCGGAGTTCGTACGGACGGTGGACGAGTTGCGCGGCGAGGGCGGGGAGCTGGAGCTGACCGGCCCGTGGGCGCCGTACTCGTTCGCCGCGCTGGACGAAGGGGGTGAACCATGACGTACCCGGAGCCTCGTGGCGCCATGCTCGCCGAGGAGGGCCGGCTGCCCGCCGAGCGGGTCGCGCTGGTCGACCTGCTCGACCGGCTGCTCGCGGGGGGCGTCGTGGTGAGCGGCGACCTCGTCCTGTCGATCGCCGACATCGACCTCGTACGCATCTCCATCCACGCACTGATCACCTCGATCCGCGATGACGAGTGACCCCGGCGAGCCCGCCCGCCAGGCCAGGAAGCCGCGGCTGCGGATCGACACCGACGCGGAGGCGGTGGAGCGTGACCTGTCCCGGCTCGTGCTGACGCTGGTCGAGCTGCTGCGCCAGCTCGTCGAGCGGCAGTCCGTACGGAGGATGGAGCAGGGCGACCTGTCGGACGAGCAGATCGAACAGCTCGGCATGACGCTCATGCGGCTGGAGGAGGCCATGGAGGAGCTCTGCGAGCGGTTCGACCTGGCGCCGTCGGACCTGAACCTCGACCTGGGCCCGCTCGGCAGCCTCCTGCCCAAGGATTAATTCGGTTGCGCGGGGCACCGGCGGCCCCGTAGCTTCATGGGCATGCGCCTTTACCTGTAATTCGCCGGGCCTCAGGGCCCGTGCTCAGCCGGCCAAGACCGCCAGTCCGTCCAGACGCGGCAGCTGAGCTTGCCGACCGGCCTCCGAGCCGCGTCGAGAGTTACGTAAAGGAGCTTTCTCATGCGAGTCCGCGCAAGCAACAAGAAGAAGAACCGGCCCCAGCTGCCCACCCCCCGGCAGCTGCCGAAGATGCCGCAGCGCCCGATCGCGCCGCCGAGGCGCGTGCCGTCGAAGGGCCGCTGACCAAGGACAACTACCAGGGATGGTAGTGAAGAGCGAGCGCCGCCTCCCCCGTACGCCTGGAGGCGGCGCTCGCACCCTTTCTGCTCAGAGGCGTTCGATGACGGTGACGTTGGCCTGGCCGCCGCCCTCGCACATCGTCTGCAGCCCGTAGCGGCCGCCCGTGCGCTCCAGCTCGTGCAGGAGCTTGGTCATGAGGATCGCCCCCGTGCCGCCCAGCGGGTGGCCCAGCGCGATGGCGCCGCCGTTCGGGTTGACCTTGGCCGGGTCGGCGTCGAGTTCTTTCATCCACGCCATCGGCACCGGCGCGAACGCCTCGTTGATCTCGACGACGTCGATGTCGCCCATCGACATGCCGGCCTTCTTCAGCGCCCGCTGGGTGGCGGGGATCGGCGCGGTCAGCATGTAGACCGGGTCGTCGCCCATGAGCGCGAGCTGGTGGATGCGGGCGCGCGGGGTCAGGCCGTGCTCCCTGATCGCCTGCTCGGAGGCGATCAGCACCGCGCCCGAGCCGTCGGAGATCTGCGAGGAGGTGGCGGCGGTGATCTGGCCGCCCTCCTTCAGCGTCTTCAGCCCGGCCATCTTCTCCAGCGTGGTGTCGGGCCGCGGCCCCTCGTCGTCCTCGACGCCGTTGACGGGGGCGATCTGGTCCTTGAAGTAGCCGTTCGCGACGGCCTTGGCGGCCCGCTGGTGCGACTCGAACGCGTACTGCTCCAGCGCGTCGCGCTTGAGGCCCCACTTCTCGCACATCAGCTCCGCGCCGCGGAACTGCGAGATCTCCTGCTTGCCGTAACGCTCGACCCACATCTCGCCGAACGGGAAAGGCATGCCCTTCTCGAGCGCGGCCGTGATCGAGGAGCCCATGGGCACGATGCTCATCGATTCGACGCCGGCCGCCACGACCAGGTCCTGGGTGCCCGACAGGACACCCTGGGCGGCGAAGTGGATGGACTGCTGCGAGGAGCCGCACTGCCGGTCGATCGTGACTCCGGCGGTGGTCTCCGGCAGGCCCGCCGACAGCCAGGCGTTGCGCGCGATGTCCATGCTCTGGGGGCCGAACTGCATGACACACCCCATGATGACGTCCTCGACCGCCGCGGGGTCGACGCCGGTGCGCTCGATCAGCGCCTTCAGTGTGTGCGCGGCCAGGTCAGTGGGGTGGACGGTGGACAGGCCGCCCTTCTTCTTGCCGACCGGGGTGCGGACCGCCCCGACGATGTACGCCTCTGCCACAGTGCCTCCTGGAAACCGAGCAATATTCGGTTACTAGGTGCACACTACAACAGAGCGACGTTCTAGGGTCATTCCGAGGGGGGTACGAGGTCCTCCGCCGCGTCGATCCTGAACCGCCACCGGTCGACGGCCAGGCCGTTCAGCGCCTCGGACAGCTCAAGGGCGAGCGCGCCCAGCTTCTCCGGCTCCCCGCCGCGCAGCTCGATCGCCGTCAGCTCGGTGGCGAACGGCAGCAGCTCCGCCGCCGCCGGCGGGCCGCCCTTCTGCGGCACCAGCACGGCCTTGATGTCACCCGCCGTGAACGTGAACTCCTCGTCCTCCTGCTCCAGGAACGGCGCCAGCTCCTCGGGCGTCGGGCGTACCGGAAGGATGACGGCGGGACCGCCCTCCGCCTCGTCGGCCGGATCGCTCACCTCGCCCCGGCACACCGCCAGCCCCTTCAGCCGGAAAGCCAGGCCCTCGGCGAGATAGCGGTCGAAGAAGTCAAGCGGCAACGGGCCCTCGGCGGCCACCCGCACCGCCCACGCCTTCTCCAGCTCGCCGCCCGTCAGCTCGCCCGCCGCCTCGACCGGCGCGCACACCCGCACGTCGGTCGCCACGATGTCGTCGCCTTCCTTACGCGCGCCGGGATCGGCCAGCTGCACGATGCGCAGCAGCTTCGCCGGATCCGGCTTCGCGGGCAGCACCGCCGTGGGGCCTGTACGCAGTCGTCGCTTCGCCATCCAGCCCATGCCCAGCCTCCGCGCTCAGCTTCGATAGGAGCTCGTCATCGTCGCGTAAACGATGACGTTGTCGGTGTAGTGCCCGGTGCGACGATCATAGGTGCCGCCGCACGTGATCAGGTGCAGTTGGGCGTTCTCCTGGCTGCCGTAGACGCGCTGGGTCGGGAACGTCTTCTTGCTGGCCTGCTCCACGCCGCCGACCGTGAACACCGCCGTGGTCTTGTCCTGGCGCTTGACCTCGATGGTGTCGCCGTGCTTGAGCTCCGGCAGCCGGTTGAACACCGCCGGGCTCGTCTTGGTGTCCTTGTGCCCCAGCAGGACGGCCGGTCCCGCCTCACCCGGCGTCGACATGTTCCGGTACCACCCGACCAGGTTGGCGTTGTTCGACGGCGGAACCTGGATCGTGCCGTTCCTGGCCAGGCCCACCGATTTGATCGGCGCGTTGACCCCCAGCCGCTTGATCACGAGCCGCATGGGAGTGGACGGCAGCATGGGAGGCGCCGGGTTGATCTGCGGCAGCGGCGGCGGCACGTCGGGCCCGCCCTGGAACAACGCCTGCTCGGGCTGCCCCGACGGCTTGGGCTGCGCCTCCAGCGCCAGGGTGTCCCGGTTGCTGGCCAGGCCGTACTCGTCGGGCGACCGGAAGACGATCAGCAACCCGGCCACCACGGTCACCACACCGGCGATGGCCGCCACGATCAGCACGGTCCTGAGCGCCGCGCCCCCTTTGTCCTCAGGCGGCGGTACGGGAGCGCCGCCACCGTACGGGTAGTAGCCGGACATCCCCGTCAGCCCCGGGCGGCGTTACGGCGACGCATGAGGAGCCCACCCCCGGCTGCGGCGACGATCAGCGCGCCACCGGTGAGGATGAACAACCGCCCGTCAGGGCCCATGGTGCCACCGGCCCCGGTGTCGGCCCCGGCCTTGGGAGTCTGGGACTTCCTGGTCGGCTCGGACTCCGACGGCGACGGCGTGATGGTCACCGTGTGAGTGCTGGTCCTCGTGGGCCTGGGGCTGCTCGGGGTCGGCGTGGGCGACGTTCTCGTGGGCGTGGGGCTGGCGGTCGGTGTGCCGGTGGCGACCACCAGGTTCACGGAAGGACCGCCGGAGGTCGGCGGCTGGCAGTGGTAGGTGGCGTTGTTCACCTTGATGTCGAAGGCGCCGCCTCGGAGAGCGACCGTTCCCGTCGCGGTCGGTCTGACGACCATGGTCATGGTCGGCAGCGGCAAGGCAGCGCTGGGTGTCACGGTCGTCGGCTGTCTTATGGCGCCGGAGGCGGTGATTGAAGTGGAAGGAAGCGGCGATCCGCTGGGGCTGACAGTACCCACAGCTCCAACCGTGCTGTTCGGTGTGATCGTCGCGGTGGCCCGCAGTTGGCTTTCCGCCGCCGCCGGCTGCTTGACATCCCAGGTGACCGTGACCGTGGCATTGGGGGTGATGGTGCCGGCCGGGGTCTTCAGCTCCATCTGGAAGGGGACGGTGGCCGTCGGTGCGCCCGACGGCCCGCAGGTGTAAGCCACGGGAGCCGGAGCCGCCACTGCGGCCATCACAGGTATCGCTGCGAAGATCCCTGCGCCTAGAACGGCCATGGCGGATGCCTTGAGGGCGACGCGGCGCCGCGCCTTGGACGTCAGCACTTCCAGCTCCATTTCAGCGCAGTATTAACAGTCGTGCCAGAATTCCAGCTGTTGGTCACGGTTAGGTTGAGATCTTACGAACTGTCCCTGTCAACTTTCCCGTAAACCCAGAAATCGGCCGGTCAGCCCTTCTTCTTCGACAACGTCGCGTACACGATGATGTTGTCCGTGTAGTGGTGGGTCGTCTTGTTGTAGACCCCGCCACAGGTGATGAGCCGGATCTGGGAGTTGGTGGTGTTCCCGTACACCCGCTTGGTCGGGAACGCGTTCTTGCTGGCCTGCTCGATCCCGCTGACCGTGAAGCGGGTGACCTTGCCGTCCGAGCGGTACACGTAGATCTGGTCCCCCTTGGCCAGTTCGCGCAGGCGGTCGAAGACGGCGGGGCCCCTGCGGGTGCTCACGTGGCCGTTGATGATCGAGGGTCCGAGCTCGCCGGGCAGGGGCGAGTGGTGGTACCAGCCGGTCAGGCCCGCCTTGCTCAGCGGCGGGGTGCCGAGTTTGCCCTGCTTGTCCAGGGTGACGGACCGGATCGAGGCGTTGACCTTGATCTTGGGGATCTTGATGCGGGTCGGCCGTACCTTGCTCGTGCTCTTCTTCCTGGCCTTCGGGATGGCGGGCACCACCGGTGCGGCGGCCAGCGGGGGCGGCGCGTCCAGGCGGGCCGGCGTCAGGGGCACGTCCTTGCCCCCGGGCCCCACGGTGGCCGGCAACACGAACGCGCCCGCGTTCCCCATCGGCACCTTCGTCGGGGCCTTCGTCGGCGTCTCCTGCGCGGCGACCGGCGCCGCGAGCGGCCCCGATCCGTCGTCCACGGGCGGCGCCAGCGAGAGCAGCGTCACCATGACGATGCCGACCCCGCCGAGCGAGCCGGCGATCAGCAGGCCGGGCAGCGCGCGCTGCATCGGCGTCGTCCGCTCGGTCATCGTCCCGCTCCTCCGACGTGCGCGGCCCTGCGCCTGCGCAGCAGCAGGCCGCCACCGACGCTTCCCGCCATCAGCACGGCTCCGCTGGTCATGAGCCCGAGCGGCGGCCCTTCGCCGGTGGCCGGCGCCTCGCCGCTGTCCACACCGCCCTTGGGCGTCTTGGGCACCTGCGCCCGGTAGTACCGGGTCGCGGTCGGGCTGGAGCTGCTCGTCGGCGTGGACGAACTCGAACTGGAACCCGTGGGAACCACGGCCACGTGATCGCCGCCGATGGAGTCGCCCTCCGGAGGCGTGCTGTCCTCGTCGGTCGGGTCATCGCTCGGATCGTCGTCCGTCGGAGGGTCGTCAGTCGGCGGGTCGTCCGTGGGCGGGTCGTCCGTCGGGTCGTCCGTCGGGCCGGGCACGGTGACGTCGATGGCCCCGGGGTCACCTTGGAGCTCGCACGTGGCCTGGTCGTGGGCCGGCGGCTCGGTGACGTCGCTGACCGTCACCCTGAACGCGTCGACGTAGGCGACCTTCGCCTCGGTGTTGATGATCTCCAGGATGTGCGGCCCGTATTCGAGCTCCGGCGACTCCCAGAGGACCTCCTTGGACGCGGTGCCCGTCATCGGGGTCCCGTTGCGGTCCTTGCCCGGCTCGACCAGCGGGTCGGTGACGACGTTGCCGTCGAGGATGACCCTGATCTTGCCGAGATCGCGCTCGCGCCTGGCGATGTAGGCGACCTTCGTGCCGACGAAGTCCAGCCTGGCGATGGCGTCTTGCGTTCTGGTCCTGTGCAGGTCGTAGAGGTGGTCGCCGAACTCCTCCGCGGTGGTCCTCCGCGTCCAGCCACCCGTGTACGTGATGTCCGGCGCGTTGTTGTTGACCATCACCTCGCCCTCGGCGGGGGTGAACCTGACGGTCAGGGCGCCGGGCTTGAAGCGGACCGTCCCGGAACGCCCGATGGATCCCTGGTCGGACAGCCCTTCGGGCAGTTCGAGGAACTCGCCCGGCACCAGCTCGCCCTGCTCCTGGCCGCCCCTCGGCCGTAACTGGCCGACCCAGGCGCCGCTGATGTCCACGACGCCTTCGAGGTCGAGGGAGGAGCCCGCGGGGAAGAACCCGGGCGAGCCGAACCTCGGATTGCCCTTGTACGAGATGCCCCAGCGGACGTTCATCAGCCCGCCGGCCTCGACCTGCGGCGTGATCGTGGCCTCGATGTCGACTCCGGCGCCGGCGATCCCGCCGGTGCACTTGTAGGTGGCCACCAGCGAGGTTTCGGCCTGGCCGGGGATGGAGGAGGTCACGACGAACGCGGTGGAAGCGGCCGCGCCCACCGATGCGGCGATCAACGCCTTGCGCCATCGACTCACGGGAGACTCCGATCAGCCACAAATACGCCGACGGTAGATCTTAGAGTCGAAAACACCCGCTCTACATACCGAACCCACCATCTCCGACCACTTGTGATGAACCCGTGTCCACGGCTCCCGCCGTACCGGGAAAGGGGGTATACCTCCCAGTAACAGAACCCTATTCCGGAGGCGACCGATGCAGCGAGACCTCTTCGACGAGGAGCACCTCCTCTTCCGTGAGACCGTGCGCGCGTTCATGGCCCGCGAGGTCGTGCCGCACCACGCTCAATGGGAGAAGGACGGCGTGGTCCCCCGCGAGGTCTGGAAGAAGGCCGGCGAGCTCGGCATGTTCGGCTTCTCGGTGCCGGAGGAGCACGGCGGCTCCGGGATCCGGGACTTCCGCTACAACGCGGTGATCGTCGAGGAGCTCATGAGGAACAACGCCACCGGGCTCGGCTTCTCGCTGCACAACGACGTCGTGGCGCCGTACCTGGTGGATCTGACCGACGACGCGCAGCGGCGGCGGTGGCTGCCCGGCTTCGTGAGCGGCGAGCTGATCACCGCCATCGCGATGAGCGAGCCCGGTGCGGGCAGCGACCTGCAGGGCATCAGGACCACGGCCATCCGCGAGGGTGACCACTACGTCGTCAACGGGCAGAAGACGTTCATCACCAACGGCATCAACGCCGATCTCGTGGTCGTGGTGGCCAAGACCGACCCCGAGGCCGGGGCCAGGGGCACCACTCTGGTCGTCGTGGAGCGGGGCATGGAGGGGTTCGAGCGCGGACGCAACCTCGACAAGATCGGCATGAAGGCCCAGGACACCGCCGAGCTCTTCTTCGACAACGTCCGCGTGCCCGTCGCCAACCGCCTCGGGCCGGACGACGGCGAGGGCTTCGTCCAGCTCATGAACAACCTGCCGCAGGAGCGCCTGTCGATCGCCGTGGCGGCGGTGGCCGCGGCGGAGGGCGTACTGGAGCAGACCATCGAATACTGCAGGACCCGCCAGGCGTTCGGGCGGAGCATCGGGTCGTTCCAGAACACCAGGTTCGTCCTCGCCGAGCTGGCCACCGAGACGGAGATCGCCCGCCACTACGTCGACCGGTGCATCCGCGCGCTCAACGCCGGGCAGCTCACCGCGGTCGACGCGGCCAAGGCCAAGTGGTGGACCACCGAGGTGCAGACCAAGGTCATCGACCGGTGCCTCCAGCTTCACGGCGGCTACGGCTACATGACGGAATATCCCGTCGCCAAGGCCTGGATGGACAGCCGGGTCCAGACCATCTACGGCGGCACCACCGAGATCATGAAGGAGATCATCGGCAGGTCCTTCGGATTCTGACCTGTCACCGCGCGGGAAGCCCGCCCACGCCGCATACTGGACGACATGGACGGCGGCCTGATCCTCCTGGTCTTCCTGGCGCTGCTGGTCGCGTGGGGCCTCAACCGCGTGCGCCGGGCGTTCCGCATGGGCCCGGTCGGCTACGCCGGTGTGATGATCGTGTTCATCATCGCCATGCTGCTCGTCTGGGGTCAGACGACCTTGTAACCCGAACGTCCCAACGGCCCCGGTCTCGGCCCGGCCGTCCGTGACGTGTGCCCGCGCCGCCGACTGGGCCGCCACGACGGACACTCGGTGGCCGAGCGGGCGTTCCTTCGCCGACCATCCACGCCCCCGTGGGCTTGTGTGTCATTTCGATGCCGCTCGTTCGATGGGTGATTCCACACGGGCAAGGGCCGTCGGCCCGTCGTAGCCGCGCCGGCGATCCTCTGTTCTCGCCGTATCAGCACTGCCGTGCGCTCGGCTCCAGGTCGGCGGCAAGCCTCCAGGGCGAAGCGTTTCAGAATATAGACGGTCGTCGTTCGTTCTTGTAATGTTGCGGCAGGCCGCACTCTGACAGCGATGGCTGCGTCGTCAGACGGCTGCCGAACGACGTGAGAGGACAATCGCATGGCCCCGACCACCCGGCTCCCCACGACCCGCACCGCCCGGATCGTGGGTCCGGCACGTTCTGGAGGGCGCCCGGACACCTTCCGCTTCTCCGACGACCCCGTTCTCGAGGCCCTCGGCCTCGCCCGTGTCTCCCAACAGGAGGTCGCCCGATGAGACTCGCGACGATCCGGACCGCCGACGGCAACGCCGCGGTCCGCGTCGACGACGACGCCGCTGTTGAACTGGGCGCCGCCGACCTCGGCGCGTTCCTGGCCGACCCGGCCTGGCGGGCGGCCGCCGAGAACGCCGACGGCCCGCGGCACGACCTCGCCGGCCTCGACTACGCGCCGCCGATCCCGCGGCCCGAGAAGGTGATCTGCGTCGGGCTGAACTACCGGACGCACATCCTGGAGATGGGCCGCGAACTCCCCGCGTATCCCGCGCTGTTCGCCAAGTACGCGCGCGCCCTGGTCGGCGCGTACGACCCCGTCGAACTGCCCGCCGGATCCGCGGAGGTCGACTGGGAGGCCGAACTCGGCGTCGTCGTCGGCGCCACCGTACGGCACGCGTCGCTGGAGCAGGCCGCAGCCGCGATCGCGGGCTACACGGTGGTCAACGACGTCACCGCCCGCGACTACCAGTACCGCTCGGTGCAGTGGCTGCAGGGTAAGACTTTCGAGCGCAGCACGCCCGTCGGACCCTGGCTGGTGACCGGCATCCAGCCCGGCGAGGTCTCATGCCGGGTCGACGGCGACGTGGTCCAGCGGGCCGACACCGCCGACCTCGTGTTCGGCCCCGCCGACCTGATCGCGTACATCTCGAAGATCATCACGCTGGTCCCGGGAGACATCATCGCCACCGGCACCCCTGGCGGGGTCGGCCACGCGCGCAAGCCTCCCCGTTATCTCGGCGAAGGCTCGGAGCTGGTGACCCGGGTCGAGGGCGTCGGCGAGCTCCGCAACAGGATCGTCAAGGGAGAATGATGCGCGTCGCAGTAGCGGGTGGCGGCCCCGGCGGGCTCTTCTTCGCCACCCTCATCCGACGGGCCGACCCGTCGATCGAGGTCACCGTGTTCGAGCGGAACCGCGCGGACGACACCTTCGGCTTCGGCGTGGTGTTCTCCGACCGGACGCTGGCCGGCATCCACGAAGCCGACCCGGTGCTGCGCGAGGCACTCGACGCGCACGGCCGTCACTGGCAGGACATCGAGGTACGGCTCAAGGGCGAGCGGATCCACTGCGGCGGCAACGGGATGGCCGCCATCGTCCGGCGTACGCTGCTCACCCTGTTGCAGGCGCGGGCCCGCGACGTCGGCGCCGAGCTTCGCTTCTCCACCGAGGTGACCCTGGACGACCTCGGCGGCTACGACCTGGTGGTCGCGGCTGACGGGACCGGTTCCCAGATCCGCGAGCGGCTCGCGGCCGATCTGGGAGTCGAGGTCGAGACCGCCACCGCCAAGTTCATCTGGTTCGGCACCGACTACATGTTCGACGGGCTGACCTTCGTCTACGAGCGCGGCCCCCACGGCGCCTTCGCGGTGCACGGCTACCCCATCTCCGAGGACATGTCCACGTTCATCGTGGAAACCGATGAGGCGTCCTGGCGCCGCGCCGGGCTCGACGAGTTCGACGTGACGAGCCCACCGGGCGCCAGCGACCTGAAGTCGAAGGCGTACCTGGAGAAGCTGTTCGCCGGCCAGATCGACGGCAGGCGACTGCTCACCAACAACTCCCGTTGGGGCAACTTCCGCACCCGCCGCACCCGCACGTGGCACACCCTGACGCCGCGTCCGGTCGCGCTGCTCGGTGACGCCGTGCATACCGCGCACTTCTCGGTCGGGTCGGGTACGAAGATGGCGATGGAGGACGCGGTCGAACTCGCGCGTGCGCTCGTCAACCACCCTGGCGACATCCCCGCGGCGCTCACCGCCTACCAGGAGGCCGCGCAGCCCTCGGTGCGCAGGATCCAGGAGTCGGCACGGCCGAGCCTGGCCTGGTGGGAGCACTTCGGCCGATATCACGACCACTTCGAGCCGTGGCAGTTCGCCTACCACTTCCTGTCCCGCAGCATCACCGACGAGCGGCTCGCCCGCCGGGCCCCCGATTTCATCGCCGCCAGCCACGCCGGCTGGGTCGCCGCGTACGGCGCCGAGCCGCTGCGCACGCCGTTCGAGAACGCCGGCTGGTCGGCACCGGGCCGGCTGGTGGGGGTGGCGACAGCGGCCGATGGCACCCCGACGGCGGTCCGGGGCGCCCCCGCCCTGGTGCTCTCGGCGGACCGGATCCCCGGCCCCTGGGGTGCGGTGGTGCGGGCGCCGGATACCGAGGCGGGACTGCCCCAGGTCTTCGGCCGGCTCGCCGAGTTGCCGGCAAGCAGCGGCCTGGTTCTGGCCGCCGTCCACGGCGGGACGCCGCTGACCCGGACGCTGGTGTGCGAGCAGGCGCGCATGCGGGAGCGGATCCCCGCCCTGCTGATCGACCCCGAACCCGACACCGACCGCGCGGTGACCACCGTCCTGTCCGGCCGCGCCGACCTGATGGGAGCCGCAGAGTGATCCGCACCGCACCGGGGACGACGCGGCGACCGAACAACCTCGCCCCGCTGTTCGCGCCGCGCGGGATCGCCGTCGTCGGCGCGTCACGAACCCGGAACAAGCTCGGTGCCGCCCTTGCCCGTTCCCTGTCCGGGTTCGCCGGCGAAGGGGGTCACCTCGCGCTGGTCAACCACCGCGACGACACCATGTACGCTTCGGTGCGCGACGCCGCGGAGAACGGACCGGTTGACTTGGCGATGATCTGCGTACCGGCGCCGGCCTGCCCGGCTGTGCTCGCCGAGGCCGCGGCGGCCGGCGCGCGGGCCGCGGTGATCTGTGGCGGGGGCTTCGCCGAGGCCGGCGGCCCGGGGATCGGGCTGCAGCGCGAACTCGCCGAGGTCGTCGCCGAGTCCGGCATCCGGCTGCTGGGCCCGAACACGAGCGGTTTCCTGGCCCCCCATGCCGGTGTCACCGCCAGCTTCGTCCCCGGCATCGCCCAGGTACGGCCCGGCAGGGTGGCCATCGTCGCGGCGAGCGGCGGGGTCAACCACGCGCTGGCGTTCCTGCTGGGCGAGGCCGGACACGGGATCAGCCTCGCCGTCGGCCTGGGCAACGGGGTCGACATCACCGCCCCCGACGTCCTGGACTATCTCGCGGACGACCCCGCGACGGGCGCCGTCGCGCTGCACGTCGAATCGGTCGCGGACGGCGCGCGCCTGGTCGCCGCCGTACGCCGGGTCGCGGCCCGCCTTCCGGTCGTCGCGCTCGTGGTCGGCAAGCACGACGTGGGCGCCTTCGCCGCGTCGCACACCGGCGCGCTCGCGACGTCCTGGCGGACCGCCCGGGCCGCGCTCGCGCAGGCCGGGGCCGTGCTCGTCGACGATGAGCGGGAACTGGTGGACGCTGTCGGCGCGCTCGCCGTCACCCGCGCCCGCCCCTGCGCCGAGCCCGGCGTGGGCGTGGTCACCGCGCAGGCGGGACCCGGCCTGCTGTTGCTGGACGACCTGCGGGGCCGCCGGGTGAACGTGCCTGAGCTGGCCGCCGCCACCCAGGAGACGCTGGCCGGGATCCTGCCGCCGCTCACCTTCCAGCGCAACCCCGTCGACACCGGACGCCCCGGCCCCGACCTCGGCCGCGTACTGGCCACTGTCGGCGCCGACCCCGAAGTCGACGTGATCGCGGCGTACGCGCTGCACGAGCCCGACGCGGTGGACCTCGTTGCCGCCGCCCGGGAGGGCCGCGCGGCGGGGGTGCCCATCGTGCTGGGCCTGGGCGGGGTCGGCGAGCAGGTCGTCCGGAACCGGCGAGCCCTGCTCGACGCCGGAATCGCCGTGGCCACCGAGCCGCGCGGAGTGGCCGCGGCGACGGCCGCGCTGCTGGCCGACGCCCGCGCCCGCCGCTCCGTCCCCGCGACGCCCCCGGCCGGCGACGTGCCGACCGGCATCACCGGCGCGTACGACGAGCACCAGGCGAAGGAACTGCTCGGCCGGCTCGGCGTGGCGACCATGCCGCGGCGGGTGTGTCACGACCGGTCCGCCGCGCACGCGGCGCTCGCCGAGCTGGGCGGGCCGGTCGCGGTCAAGGTGCTCGACGCAGCGATCCTGCACAAGACCGAGGTCGGCGGGGTGCACCTCGGCGTCTCGGCCCCGGCCGAACTCGATGCGGTGCTCGACAAGCTCGACGCGATCGGCGCAGACCGCTACCTCGTGGAGACGATGGCGCCGCCCGGGGTCGATCTGGTCGTCGGCGCGCGCCGCGACCCCGTTTTCGGGCCGCTGGTGCTTCTCGGCCTCGGTGGGACGACAGCCGAGGCACTGGCCGACGTCGCCCTCCGCCTCGCCCCGCTCACCGCGGCGGAGGCTGCCACCATGCCCGGGGAACTGGCCGGCCGGGCCCTGCTCGACGGTTGGCGCGGCGGCCCCGTTCTCGATCCCGATGAGCTGGGTGCCGTGGTCACCGCCCTCGGCGAGCTCCTTGCCGCCAATCCCACACTCGACGAAATCGAGGTGAACCCGATGCGGGTCACCGTTGACGGTCTGGTCGCGCTCGACGCCGTGATCATCACTGAGGAGGCCGACGATGCCCAGCCTGATCAATGAGCACATCGTGCCCTGGCCTCGGGCGGAGGCGGAGCGGTTCGTCGCCGCCGGCTACTGGGCGGGCGAGCCGCTCGGGCACCTGCTGCGCGCGGCGGCCGACCGCTTCGCCGCCGCGCCCGCGCTGGTCGACGTGACGGCGCGCGACGGCGCGGGACTCCGACTCACCCACGCCGAGCTGGTCGAGCGCGCCGATGCCGCCGCGGTCCGGCTGCTGGACCTGGGCATCGCCCCCGGCGACCGTATCGTGGTGCAACTGGGCAACGGCTGGGAGTTCGTCGTGCTCACCCTCGCCTGCCTGCGTGCCGGCGTGGTGCCGGTGATGGCCATGCCCGCGCACCGGCGGAGCGAGCTGAGCCACCTGGCGACCCACTCCGAGGCGGTCGCGATCGCGGTGGCGGACCGGATGCGGGACTTCGACCACCAGGCGCTCGCCCACGAGCTGGCCGCCGAGGTCCGGGCCGTGACCGGCGCCGACTGGCATGTCCTGGTCGCCGGCGACGACGTCGGCCCGGACAGCGTCGACCTTCGCGCCCTGTGCGCCGCGAGCACGGACCCGGCGGCGGACCGCGCGCGGCTCGACGCGAACGCTCCCTCCAGCAGGGACGTGGCCGTGTTCTTGCTTTCCGGCGGAACCACCGGACTGCCCAAGCTCATCGCGCGCACCCACGACGACTACGCCTACAACGCGCGGGCCAGTGCGGAGATCGCCGCCATGGGACCGGACACGGTCTACCTGGTCAGCCTGCCCGCGGGGCACAACTTCCCGCTCGCCTGCCCCGGGATCCTCGGCACGCTGCTCGTGGGCGGCAGCGTCGTCATGCTGCCGTCACCGGAGCCCTCGCGCGCCTTCGCCACGATCGCGGCCGAGGCAGTCACGCACACCGCGCTGGTCCCTGCCGTGGCCGGGCGCTGGCTGGAGCACGCGACCGCGCACGGGGCCGCCGAGCTGGCGAGCCTGCGCGTGCTGCAGGTCGGCGGCGCCCGGCTGGCCGACGAACTGGCGCGGCAGGTGAAACCCACGCTGGGGACGGCGCTCCAGCAGGTGTTCGGCATGGCCGAGGGGTTGCTGAACTTCACCCGGCTCGACGATCCCGACGACGTCGTGTGCACCACCCAGGGCCGGCCGCTGTGCCCGGACGACGAGGTGCGGCTGGTCGACGAGTCCGACCGTGACGTCCCCGAAGGGGAACCTGGCTCGTTGCTCACCCGAGGCCCGTACACGCCGCGTGGCTACTACCGCGCCGCCGAGCACAACGCCCGCGCCTTCACTGCCGACGGCTGGTACCGCTCGGGCGACATCTGCCGGCGTACGCCAGAGGGCAACCTCATCGTCGAGGGCCGGGACAAGGACATGATCAACCGCGGCGGCGAGAAGATCTCCGCCGAGGAGGTGGAGAACCTCGTCTACCGGGTGCCCGCGGTCGGACAGGTGGCCGCAGTGGCGATGCCGGACGCCGTGCTCGGCGAGCGGGTGTGCCTTTACGTGGTGCCCCGTCCGGGGACGACCGTCACGCTTGCGGAGATCCGGGAAACCCTGGAGGGCATCGGGGTGGCCCGTTTCAAGCTGCCCGAGCGTCTGGTGATCGTCGATGAACTGGTCTCGACCAAGGTGGGGAAGATCGACAAGAAGGCGCTGCGCGCGGACATCGCGAAGCGCCTGGCGACGGGGGCCGGCGCGTGACCGCCCGGCGCGACCCGCCGCTCCCTTTTCCGTGAACTGCTCGCAGCCCTTACCGGGTAACGAACCCGCGGACGCAGGAGCACCGCCGGCATGCTCGCTGGCATGCCGGCGGTGCACATCGGTCATGGCCGCGCTGACGCGCTGTCCCGGGTCGGGACGCTGATGCCGCGTCGGTGCGCCGCGACCGCGCGCAGGCGCGGGACGGCGGCGATGAACACCGTGCCGAGCAGCGCGGGAAGCACGAATCCGTAGAAGTTCCACTGGAAACCGAGGCCGGAGCCGAGCAGCCATCCGCCGAGCAGCGGACCGAGGACCGCGCCCAGCCTGCCGACGCCCAGTGACCAGCCGAGGGCGGTGGCGCGGCTCGCCGAGGGGTAGTGGGTGGCGACGAACCCGTTGACCAGGATCTGGGTGCCGACGCTGCCCAGTCCCGCCACCGCCACACACACCATGAGCACGGCCGTGTCGAGGCGGAGACTCATGACGTACAGGCAGAGGGTCGCGGCGAGGAAGGCGCCGGCGGTCACGATCTTCGGGCCGAACCGGTCGGCGAGGAAGGACACCGCGATCGTGCCGGCGATCGCGCCGATGTTGAGCACGAGCAGGAACTGCAGCGAGGAGCCGAGCGGGTAGCCGGCCGTCCGCATGATCTGCGGTAGCCAGGTGTTCAGGCCGTAGACCAGCAGCAGGCCGCAGAAGCTGGCCGCGCCGAACAGGAGGGTCGCGGCCAGGTTGCCGCGGCGGAACAGCAGGGCGATCGCGCCGGTACGCGTGCGGGTGTGCGCGCCGTCCGAGGCGGGCTCGCCGGCCCGGCCGGTGTCGCCGGCGACCGCGTCGAGGTCGAGCCCATAGCGGACGGCCAGCGCCTCGGCCTCGGCGCGGTGGCCGTGGGCCAGCAGGAACGCGGCCGATTCTGGAAGGTACCTGATGGCGAGCGGCAGGATCAGCACGAGCGGCGCGGCGCCGATCCAGAACATCAGCCGCCACCCATGGTCGGCGATGAGTGCCAGGGCCAGAATTGCGGCGAGGATGCCGCCCACCGAATAGCCCGAGTACATCAGCGCGTTGTAAAGGTTGCGCCGGTCGCGCGGGGCGTACTCGACGGTGAGCGCGATCGCGGTCGGCACGACACCCCCAAGCCCGATTCCGGCGACGAAGCGGAACAAGCCGAGGAGTTCGGGGGACGGGGCGAGGGCGCAGAGGATCATGGCGGCCGAGAACCAGGCCACGCTCACAATGATGATCTTGCGTCGTCCGATGGCGTCGGTGACCGCGCCGGTGACGAGCGCGCCGATGAGCATGCCGATGAGCGCGTAGCTGCCGATGGCACCCACCTGGGCGGCGGTCAGGTGCCACGATCGGTCGGCGAGCAGGCTCGGCACCACCGATCCGTAGACGATCAGGTCGTAGCCATCGAAGACGATCGTGGCGAAACAGATGGCGACGACGGGGAGGCCGCTTCCGCGGCGGACGGACGGGGGGCGTGCATTCGCGTCCATGGTCACTTCCAGCGAGCGAGGTCCAGCGACCCGGCCGGGACGCCGGGCAGGTGTCGCCGAAGCTACCCATACAATGGACGACCGTCAAGGATCTGAAACAGAATAGGCAAATAACGCGGTTGTATAGGGAGTTCAGGAGTGTCACTTGATCAACGATCGCATGCTAGCCTGTTCGACGTAATGATCTCTGATGGTTGGAGGCAAGTCGGTGAAGCCGCGGTCGATCGTGTTCGATCTGTTCGGCGACTACGTGCGCTACGACGACGGCGCCGCCCCGCTGCAGACGCTCACTGATGTGCTCGCCGCCTTCGACGTCCCCGAGGCGACGACCCGGGTGGTCATGTCACGGCTCCGCAAGGAAGGCTGGTTCGACACCGAGAAGCAGGGCCGTTCGACCGTCTATCGCATGACCGACCGGAGCTGGCGCCTGCTCGACGAGGGACGCAAGCGCATCTTCCAGCGCGAGCGCGAGCCGTGGGACCGACAGTGGCGGGTGGTCATCTATCACGTGCCCGAAACCGACCGCGGGGCCCGGGAACGCGTCCGCAAGAAGCTCCGGTGGCTGGGCTTCGGGCCGCTCGCGGCCTCCACGTGGATCTCGCCGCACGAACGGCTCCAGGAGGTCGTCGCCGGACTGGCCGACGAGCCATCCGTCCGGCTCGACCTGTTGACCAGCCGCTCGCTGGGCGCCGCCTCCGACGTCGACATGGCCGGCAGGTGCTGGGATCTGAACGAGCTGCACCTGGCCCTGCTCGCCAAGCGCGACGCGTACCAGGCGCTGCTCGCCCGCCTCACCTCGGCCCCGCCACGCGGGCGACACGCCCTGATCGAACGCACCCGCCTCGTCCACGACTACCGCATGCTGCCCTTCGACGACCCCGACCTGCCGCTGGAGCTGGTGCCCGCCGGCTGGGTCGGCCGCGATGTCCACGACCTCTTCCTCGACCTGCACGAACGCCTCCGCCCCGAAGCGGAGCAGTTCTGTGCCTCCCTGGGCATCGGCCCCCTGCGCTGACGCCCCCGCGGTCGGCCTGTCGGCCGCACCCAGAACGGGAGCGTGGGGAGGTCACGCCTCCAGGATGACGCGGGCCACGAGGTCGGGGTCGTCGCTCATCGGCACGTGGCCGCACCCCTTCAGCAGCTTGACCCGCTGCCCCGACCAGCGGGCCGCCCGCACCGCCTGGCGGCGCAGCAGGAGCCGGTCGTGCTCGCCCCACGCGATCGAGATGGGCGACTTCGGCGGCGCGGGCGGCATCAGCCCGGAGAACGACTCCAGCGTCTCGTCGAAACCGCTCGCCCGGCCCAGCGCCTGCGTGGCCGCGATCAGCGCCGTCGGCGACAGCCGGGACGGGTGGGCGACCAGCACACCGGCCGACACGGCCCGCAACATCGGGTTCTCCGCCGTCCTGACGACCTGCCCCTGCGGCATCGCCCTGGCCGAGGCCCGCAGGGCACGCAGCACCGACTGGCAGTAGACCAGCTCGGAACGCGACCAGAAACCCGCCGGCGACAGCGCGGTGGCCGTGCGTACGACGCCGCGCGAGGCCAGCTCGAGCGCGATGTAGCCGCCGAGCGAATTGCCCGCCACGTGCGGCTCGCGCACGCCGAGCAGCGCGCAGAACGACTCGACCGCGTCGGCCAGCGACTCGGCGGTGTAGGGGATGCCCTCGGGCAGCCCCGGCGAGGCGCCGAACCCGGGCAGGTCGAGCGCGATCACCGTGCGGGCGGCGGCCAGCCTGTCGATCACCGGAGTCCACGCCTGCCAGTGGTGACCGATGCCGTGGATGAGGATCAGCGGCGCGCCGGCGCCCCGTCGTTCGAAGGCCAGCTCCATCCGCCCAGTGAATCACTCACCTGCTGCGCGTGGGAATCTCGAACCAGACGGCTTTGCCTTCCCTGGTAGGTCGCGACCCCCAGCGTCTGGCCAGCTGATCGACCAGGTAAAGGCCGCGCCCGCCCTCGTCGTTCTCGCCCGCGCTGCGGATGCGGGGCAGGCGGAGATCCTGGTCGAACACCTCGACCCAGACCGACTCCTCTCCCCTGCGCAGCCGCAGCGTGAACTCCTTGTCTCCGACCACCTCGTCATCGAGGCCCGGCACGTCCCACGACTCCTCGAACGGCAGCGGCGGGCCCTCCACGACCAGCTCCCTGCGCGGCACGCTGGAGGTGGCGGCGTGCAGCACGACGTTGGTCACGACCTCGGAGACGAGCAGGCAGGCCAGCTCAGCGCGCTCTTCCGGGACGTTCCAGCCCGCGAACGCCTCCGACGCCATGCGCCGCGCCTCACCCACCATGATCGGCTGGGCGGGGAACGTGCGCTCCTCGACGTCGAGATCGACGTCGCTGGAGCGGACCACGAGGATCGCCATGTCGTCGTCGATCTCGCCGGGCACCGCGACCGTGGCGACGTCGGCGATGCGCTCGGCCTCGGCCCCGGACATCTTGGTCAGCGCCTCGCAGAGCACCCCGAGCGTCTCCTCCTCGCTCGGCGGACGCCCGTCGCGACCGGGACGGCGGTCGACGAGGCCGTCGGTGTAGAGCAGCAGCGCCGCGCCCGGCGGGAGGGTGCGGGTCTCCTCCTTGTAGACCAGGTCGGCGTGCAGGCCCTTGGCGCGCACCCCGAGCGGCTGGCCGACCTCCTCGATGTCGAGCTCGACACACTGGCCGTCGACGAGCAGCAGCGGCGGCGCGTGGCCGGCGTTGGCGAAGGACAGCTGGCGCGACCAGGCGTCGTAGACGAGGTACTGGCAGGTCACGATGGGCGGGATGCTGATGTCGGCGCCGTTGTCGTCCTGCTCGGGCGTGGCGATGATGCGGGTCCACTCGTCGAGCCTGGCCAGGATGTCGGCGGGCGACTTGTCGTCCTGCGCGAACGCCCGCAGGGCGGCCCTGAGCTGCCCCATGACGGCCGCCGCCTTGGCGCCCCTGCCCTCGACGTCGCCGATCACGATGCCGACGCGGCCGGCCGACAGCGGGATCACGTCGTACCAGTCGCCGCCCACCTGGGTCTGGATGCCCTGCCCGTGGGAGGCCAGCGGGGCGGCAGGGTAGTAGCGCACCGCGATCTGCAGGCCGTCGAGCTGCGGCAGCGCCCTGGGCAGCAGGTGTTTCTGGAACGACTCCGCGGTGTGGCGCTCCTCCTCGAACAGCAGCGCGTTGTCGATCGCGAGCGCGACCCTGGTGGCGATGGCCCCCACGAAGTCACGGTCGAAGGCGTCGTAGTGAGGGCTGCGCCGGTCGGTCAGGTTGGACAGGCCGAGGTACATCAGCCCCAGCATCTCGCCGCGCACCAGCAGGGGGGCGACGATGGCCGAGGTCATGCCGATCTCGCCGCACAGCCGCGCGCTGCTCTCGGTGGGGGCGGGGAAACTGCTGTTGGAGAAGTCTTCGACCAGGATGGTCTCCTGGCGGCGCAGCGCGGTGTCGGCGTAGTGGCCGGAGGGGTAGCGGATCTCCGCGCCCACCGGCTTCCATGTGCCCAACGGGGGCGCCCACCCCTGCACGTGCTGCGAGACCCGGCGGACCAGCCGATCGCCCTCTGTCAACTCGATGAAGCAGTGGTCGGCGAACTGCGGGACCAGCATCTCGGCCACGCGCTTGAGCGTCTCTTCGACGTAGAGGGAGCCGGCCAGCCGCTCGCCGATGCGCTCCAGCAGCCCGAACCGGTCCTTCTCGCGCTCGTTGCTGCGCAGCGCCTCGCGGGCGAGGATGACGATGCCCGTCACCGAGCCCGACTCGTGGCGCAGCGGCACGGCCTGGGCGCGGACGTAGACGATGGTGCCGTCGCCGCGCCGGACGTCGAACGTGCCCTCCCACACGCCGCCCTTGAGCACGTGCTTGGCCAGCTCGATGGCGAGCGGGTGGTCCTTCTCCATGATCCCGAGGGACAGGACGGAGGTGTCACGCGCCGACGTCGCGACCGTGTGGCCGAAGAGCTTCTCGGCGAACGGGTTCCAGTAGAGCAGGTTGCTGAAACGGTCGGTGACGACCACCGCCATCTCAGCGTGGTCGAGCACGGACCCGGCGCCAAGGTGATCAGCCGTTTCCTGTGACAGATCCCCCCATCGCTTCATCCGGCGACCACTCCTCGGGGTGGCGTGTCTGCAAAGCGGACCACGGGCGCTCCTGCAACAGTCTTGGCCAGGGGAGAGTGGAGGGCCTCCCAGATGGGATTCAACCAAGCAGCCGCGCGCGCGTCAGCGCTTGGAGACAAAAACGTGCGCGGCGACATCACGCGGAAGCTCCGCGGGAGTGTCGTCACTGTCACCGTCACCTGTCACCCGCACACCATCGTCGCTCGCCGCGAGCGTCACCTCGCGTCCGGGTTGTATCCCAACTTGCTTGAGTTTAAGCATCACAGCGGGATCGCTTTGCACTTGTTCGCTAATTCGGCGGATGACGACGGGCGTCTCCCTGGCCCCCGCGACGTCGCACATCGTGGTCAGCGCGCTGTCGCCGGACTCGGCCGCCTCTCTGGCGCCCAGCTCGGCGAGCCCGGGGATGGGGTTGCCGTGCGGGCAGACCGTGGGATTGTCGAGCAGCGTCACCAGGCGCGACTCCACGGACTCCGACATGACGTGCTCCCAGCGGCACGCCTCGATGTGCACCTCTTCCCACGGAAGCCCGATCACCTGGGTGAGCAGGCACTCCGCGAGGCGGTGCTTGCGCATCACCCGGGTGGCCAGCGTGCGCCCCAGCTCGGTCATGGACAGGTGCCGGTCGCCCTCGACGCGGACGAGGCCGTCACGCTCCATGCGCGCGACGGTCTGGCTCACGGTGGGGCCGCTCTGCTGGAGACGCTCCGCGATTCGGGCACGGAGCGGGACGATGCCCTCCTCCTCGAGCTCGTAAATCGTGCGGAGATACATCTCCGTGGTGTCGATCAGGCCGTGTGCGGTCAAGGCAGTCCTCCCAACTGAATGCTACGCCGGTCGTGGCGGGGACTGGGCCCGTCCGCAGCGGGCACAGGAGTCACGAGAAGCCTATGGGGAGAACGACCGACGATGGTTATGGACGGCAACACTGGAGCGGCCCGGTTCCTTCCCGAGCGGCTCGATCTCGACGCCCTGCGCAAAGCCGCGGCCCGCTGCGAGGGCTGCGACCTCTACCGCGACGCCACCCGGACCGTGTTCGGCGAGGGGCCGAGGCAGGCGGCGTTCATGCTCGTCGGCGAGCAGCCGGGCGATCAGGAGGACCGGCAGGGGCACCCGTTCGTGGGCCCGGCGGGCCGGGTCCTGGACAGAGGGCTGCAGGAGGCGGGAATCGCGCGGGACTCCGTGTACCTCACCAACGCCGTCAAACACTTCTCTTTCACGCCGAGGGGCAAGCGGCGGATCCACCAGAAGCCGACGGCCGCCGAGATCGACGCGTGCCGGCCGTGGCTCGACGCCGAGCTGGCCGTGGTGCGGCCCAGGGTGGTCGTGGTGCTCGGCGCGACGGCGGCCAGGGCGCTGCTGGGGCGCGAGTTCCGGGTGACCAGGCACCGGGGCGAGCCGGTGCCGCTCGGCGACGCGCTCGCGGTGGCCACCGTCCATCCGTCGGCGGTGCTGCGGGCGCCCGACAGGGAGGACGCGTACGAGGGGTTCCTGGCGGACCTGCGGGCCGCCGCCGGCGCCGCCTGACCGGTGTCCTGCGCCCCTGACCGTTCTCGCTTTCGCCTGCCCGGTCCCGGGCCCGCCTGGCGGTCCGGTCACCTGACCCGTCCCCGGCCCGCCTGACCGGTCTCGGGTTCCGCCTGACCGCTCCGGTCCCACCTGACCTGTCCCCGGCCCGCCTGACCGGTATCCGGTTCCGCTCAACCCGTCTCCGGCGCCGTCTGGTCGGTGCCCGGCGCCGCCTTGCCGGTGTCCTGGGCCGTCTGCTGGGCGCGGAAGTTCCTGAAGCCCGCCACCGACAGCCCGACGACCAGCACGGTCACCATGCAGGCGATGCCGCCGCCCACCCAGGCGCCGCTCAGCCCGAACGCCGTCGCGGTGGCCCCGGCCCGCAGGTCGCCCAGGCGCGGCCCGCCGGCCACCACCACCATGAACGCGCCCTGCAGCCGCCCCCGCATCTCGTCGGGCGCGTACAGCTGCAGGATGGACTGCCGCCACACCGACGAGATCACGTCGGCCACCCCTCCGATGGCCATGAACGCGACCACGAGCCAGAGCTCGTGCACCAGCCCGGCGGCCGCGACGGCCAGCCCCCACACGGCGATGACGACGACGAGGGCCACTCCCTGCCGCGAGACCCGGCCCACCCAGCCGGAGAACAGCGCGCCCGCGACGGATCCGATGGCCATGGCCGAGGTCATCCAGCCGAGCGCGATCATGGAGCCGCCGAACCGGTCGGCGGTCAGCTCGGGGAAGAGAGCCCGCGGCATGGCGAACACCATCGCGATGATGTCGACGACGAACGACATCAGCAGCACCGGGCTCCTGGCGATGAAGCTGAGGCCCTCCAGGACGGCCCTGGCACCCGGACGGGTCACCTCGCCCAGCGGAGGCAGTGAGGGCAGCCTGAGCGCCGCGTAGAGGCTCCCCGTGAACAGCAGGGCGTCGACCGCGTACGCCGCGGCGAACCCTCCCGACGCCAGCACCACCGCGCCGAGCATCGGGCCCGCCACCGCGCCGATGCTGTACACCAGCGAGTTGAGCGCGTTGGCCGCCGGCACCAGCTCGCGGTCGAGGATCCGGGGGATGATCGCTCCCCTGGTCGGCCCGGTGATCGCGAAGCCGGTGGCGTTGAACGCGACCGCGGCGAAGATGAGCCAGATGTCGCGCAGGCCGAGCAGCGCCTGCACGAGGATGAGCAGGGTCGCCGCCCAGGCGATGACCGAGCCGACGATGAGCAGCTTGCGCCGGTCGACGGCGTCGGCCACCGCCCCGCCCCACAGGCCGAAGACGATCAGCGGCACGAGGTTGGCCATGCCGAGCAGCCCCACCCAGAACGACGACTGGGTCAGCTCCCACACCTGCTGGCCGACGGCCACGACGGTCGCGCCGACGCCGACGTGCGAGACGGCCTGGCCGAACCAGAGGCGCCGGTAGGCCGGCACGCCCAGCGGCCGGGTGTCCACCACATGACGTTTGACCAGCTCCCCGAATGCCACTTAGGGAACTTTAAGGGGCCAGTCTCTCCAGAACCCATCCGGGTCGCGTGCGCCGGTAGCGGAGCCGGTCGTGCATCCGGTCGAGTTGTCCCTGCCAGAACTCCACCTCCACCGGGGCCACCCGGAAACCTCCCCAGAAGTCGGGCACCGGCGGGTCCTCCGGCCAGCGTGCCGCCAGTTCCTCGTAGCGGGCGTCCAGCTCCTCCCTGGTGCGCACGACCGCCGACTGCCGTGAGGCCCAGGCGCCGATGCGCGAGCCGTACGGGCGGGACCGGAAGTATTCGGCCGACTCCTCGTGCGGGATCCGGGTCACGGCGCCCTCGACCCGCACCTGGCGGCGGATGGGATGCCAGGGGAACAGCAGGGACGCGCGGGCGTTCTCGGCCAGGTCACGGCCCTTGCGGGACTCATAGTTGGTGTAGAAGACGAATCCGCGTTCGTCGTAGCCCTTCAGCAGGACCGTCCTGGCGCTCGGCCGGCCGCCCGCGGAGGCGGTGGCCAGGATCATCGCGTTGGGTTCGGGCAGCCCGGCGTCGAGCGCGTCCTGGAACCAGACGGTGAACTGCGCGATCGGGTCGGGCGCGACGTCGGACTCGAGCAGCGGCTCGCCTTCGTACGTGCGGCGTAGCCCAGCCAGCACGGGCGGGCGCGGGGTGGCATCCACAAGACCACATTCTTGCGCGCTCCTGTGGAGGATCCCACGCGACCCTCCCACCAGCGGGTTTGCCCTTACGGCGGGTCCCGAGACCGACCGTGAGCTGGGAGGGGGTTAAATTGACCCGCCGGTATCTCGACATCAACAGAGCGGACGAGCTAGGGGCGAGAGAGCGAGGCCACGAAGCCACCAAGCCCCGAAGCGGCCGCGACCGTAAGCAAAGCATTGCCGTGACATGGCAAGAAAGGGAGGCGGCCGAGCATGTCCGACTTCAAACCCGGCCTTGAAGGCGTCGTGGCTTTCGAGACCGAGATCGCGGAACCGGACAAAGAAGGGGGCGCCCTTCGTTACAGGGGCGTCGACATCGAAGACCTGGTTGGCCGTGTCCCGTTCGGGCACGTCTGGGGCCTGCTGGTCGACAACAAGTTCCAGCCGGGTCTGCCGCCGGCGGAGCCCTATCCCATTCCCGTCCACTCGGGTGACATCCGCGTGGACGTGCAGAGCGCGCTGGCCATGCTGGCTCCCGCCTACGGCTTCAAGCCTCTGCTCGACGTCAGCGACCAGGAGGCACGCGACCAGCTCGCCCGCGCCTCCGTGATGGCGCTCTCCTTCGTCGCGCAGTCCGCGCGCGGCCTGGGCCTGCCGATGGTGCCGCAGAGCCGGGTCGACGAGGCCAAGACCATCGTCGAGCGTTTCATGATCCGCTGGCGCGGTGAGCCTGATCCCAAGCACGTCAAGGCCATCGACGCTTACTGGACCTCGGCGGCCGAGCACGGCATGAACGCTTCCACGTTCACCGCCCGCGTCATCGCCTCCACCGGCGCGGACGTGGCCGCCGCGCTCTCCGGCGCGGTCGGCGCCATGTCGGGCCCGCTGCACGGCGGCGCCCCGGCCCGCGTGCTGCACATGATCGAGGGCGTCGAGCAGCTCGGCGACGCCAAGAAGTACGTCCAGAGCGAGCTCGACAAGGGCAACCGGCTCATGGGCTTCGGCCACCGCGTCTACCGTGCCGAGGACCCGCGCGCCCGCGTGCTGCGCCGCACCGCCCAGGAGCTGGACGCCCCCCGCTACGAGGTCGCCGTGGCACTGGAGCAGGCCGCGCTCGACGAGCTGCACGCACGCAAGCCCGACCGGGTGCTCGCCACCAACGTGGAGTATTGGGCGGCCGTGGTGCTGGACTTCGCCGAGGTGCCCTCCCACATGTTCACCTCGATGTTCACCTGCGCCCGCACGGCCGGCTGGGCCGCGCACATCCTGGAGCAGAAGAAGACGGGCAGGCTGGTCCGCCCGAGCGCCACCTACACGGGGCCCGCGTCGCGCCCACTCAGCGACGTGCCGGGCGCCGACGAGGTGATCGGCAACTACTGACCACGGTCCGTACGGCTGCCGCGCGGACAGCGGCAGCCGTACGTCGGGGTCACTTGTCCGGCAGGCCCGCGCACAAGGGATCCTTCGTGGGCGGTTCGTTCGTGTCCAGCCGGCCGCAGCGCTTCACGGGGCGGCTGTAGCCCCATTCCGACTTCTCCACCTTCATGATCGCGATGGCCTTGTCGATGGGCGTGTGCCGCTCCGTGAGGTCGAAGCCCACCACCCCGCCGGATCCGGCCCACGAGGCGTTTCCCGACGTCCTGGCCAGCCGGTAGAGGATGTCGCCCCGGCTCGGCAACTGCACGTCCCCCTCCCCTCCCGCCATGCCGGCCGCCTGGTAGGCGGCGTTGGCGGCGCGGTAGACCACGTCGGCCGCGTCGTAGGTGAGGATGAGGTTGTCGTCGGAGGCCGTCGGGTGCCCCGCGGCCTGCAGCTTGCTGACGAACGTGGTGGCCGACGAGCGGGGCCACAACGCCCTGTGCGCCAGCGCCAGGTAGTAGACCTCGGCCTGCTTCGTGTTCGCGATCTCGTCGCCGTGGTCGGACACCACCTTGACGACGTCGTCGCCCGCGATCACCTTCACCTCGCCGCAGGCGTTGCCCTCGACGGCCGTCAGGAAGGCGCGGAACTCGGACGCCCGACCCGCGTAGACGAGGACGTCGGGATCGAGTGCGCACGCCTTCCCCGCCGCCGAGGAGATGCCGCCCTGCTGGACCGTGTACGAGATCCGCTCCACGTCGGCGCCCTCGTCCTTCAGCGCCTTGTCGAAGTCGTCCGCCAGGTTCAGGGTGTACGCGTCGCCCTGCGATCGGTCCTCGACGATGACGGCGCCCGGTTCGTCCACGCCCTTCAGGAGGGTCCGCCGGGCGAACCGGGCGCCGAACGCCGCCTGGCGGGCATTGGTCGGCCCCACCTGGAAGTAGTAGGGGGAAGGCTCGCCCGGCTGGTCGGGAAGCCCGGGGTTGCTGATGTAGCCGAACCGGTCCGCCGTCGCCGTGCTCGACACCATCGGGATCTTCGCCAGGTGCAGCTCCCTGATCGCCTCGCTGATGCCGGCCACGCTGCGCGGCAGGCCCACGACCCCCATCACGTGCTTGTCCTGCTCGGCCATGTCGATGATGAGCTGGGCCGTCCTGCGCCCGTGGCCGAAGTTGTCGCCCGCGTTCGCGATCAGCACGTGTAACCGGGGGGTGCTGGTGACCGTACGCTGGTATTCCTCGACCGCGGCGAGCTCGGAGAGCGCGGCGGCGAGCCGGGTGTCGTCCTGTGCCGTTTTCTTGATCGAGAACTCCCCGAACAGGACCACGCTGATGTACCGCTGGGAGTCGATCGCGTAGCGGTTGTTCCCGTCGATCTTCTTGATCAGCGCTTTCACGTCGCCCTCGAACAGGTTCTCGGGCGTGTCCCCCTTCGCGTTGACGATGCCGATGCACTCGCCCTCGATCCGCTCGACCCACGGCAGGCCGCCGCAGTGCCCCTCCCTGTCGTGCTGGATCGCGTAGACGAGCGAGAGCGGGACGATCACCAGCAGCGCCATCACCGTCCAGTACGCCATGGCCCGCCTGCGGCGCGGCGGCGACGGGTCGTCCTGCGGCTCCGCGGGCACGGCCGTCGCCTCGACGGTCAGCCGCAGCTCGGGAACGCCCAGCCTGGCCATGTTGCGCCACTGCGCGACCGCCTCCTCCAGGTCGCGCAGCGGCTTCGGCGCCGCCTGCGCCGGGGGCACGCCGCCGGGCACGGCCGCCAGCACGAGCATCGGCGCGAACAGGCCGGTCTTCTTGGTGATCTCCTCCATCAGCCGCAGGAACCGCGCGTTGGCGCCGCCTGGATCGATGATCTGGAGGACCAGGAGGCAGTATTGGCCCCTGCCCCAGCTCGGCCACGGAATGATCCACTTCTTGTACGCCTCGTGCAGGTCCTGCATCAGGGCATGGACCAGCAGCTCCTCGACGTCGTCGTCCGGCGCGGCCGCCAGGCGCAGCGCGTACTGGGGCAGCCGCTCGAACCGCCGCCTCTTCAGGCTCGGCTCGCTGCTGAACCAGCCGGTGAAGAGCGAGCCTCTGATCGACAACATGCCCTGGGCCGCGGTGCCTCCCAGGGCCACCAGGAGGCCGAGCAGCCAGGGGATGACCCCGACCAGGTCGGCGGCGCCACCGGCCCACCAGACGGCCAGAGTGCCCACCGGCACCCAGGTCGTGGCGGCGCGCGCCAGGAAGTCGGCGGACGTCTTGACGTCGTCGCCGCCGCCACCGGCCATGCCGCGCCGCCAGTCCTTCAGCCGCTTCTTGTAGGCCTGGTAGTCGGTGTGCGACTGCGGGTCGGGGACGCGGCCGCCCGGCCTCTCCCGTGCCCACAACACGAACTGCGCGAGCGGGAAACGCGGCGGCGGCAGCAGCGACCCGCCCACCGGCTTGCCCAGGCGGCCACGGTCCGTCTGGGGCCTGCCGGTGTGGTCCTCGTCGCCCGCCAGCGAGCTCACCAGGTCGAGGACCGACTCGTGCGCGCCGTCCGTGACGCGGGCGTAGGGCACGGCGGTCTCGAACGGCTTGGCGAGCCGGTCGACCGCCGCGAGCGCCTGCTCGCCGACCACCAGCACGGTCGGCAGGGGCGGATCAGCCCGCAGGAGCGCACGCCGGCGGATCAACCTCTCGATGACACTGCGCAGATCGGCCATCTGGGCGCCCCTCCAGCCGGTGCCGTCCTCGTGCTCAGCTAACGAATGATCAATGAAAGGGGTTCATCATGTCTCACTATCCGGGCCCCGGTCCAGGGCATTCTCCGGCGCTCGGTAGGCTCCACTACGTGGCTGACATCGTGATTCCCGCTGACATCAAGCCCGCCGACGGCCGTTTCGGCTGCGGGCCTTCGAAGGTTCGCACCGAGCAGCTGGCCGCGCTCGCCGCCTCCGGCGCGAGCCTCATGGGCACCTCACACCGCCAGAAGCCGGTCAAGGGCCTCGTCGGCCGCGTGCGTTCCGGGCTCGCCGATCTGTTCTCGCTGCCCGAGGGCTACCAGGTCGTGCTCGGCAACGGCGGCACCACCGCGTTCTGGGACATCGCCGCCTTCGGGCTCATCCGCGACCGGTCACAGCACCTGTCGTTCGGTGAGTTCTCCTCGAAGTTCGCCGCCGTCACGAAGAAGGCGCCCTGGCTGAGCGAGCCGGGCGTCATCACCTCCGAGGTCGGCACCCACCCCGCCGCGGTCGCCGAGGACGGCGTCGACGCCTACGCGCTCACCCACAACGAGACCTCGACCGGCGTCGCGATGCCCATCAAGCGGGTGGACTCCGGTGACGCGCTGGTGCTCGTCGACGCCACCTCCGGCGCCGGCGGCCTGCCCGTCGACCTCGCCGAGACCGACGTCTACTACTTCGCGCCGCAGAAGAGCTTCGCCTCCGACGGCGGCCTGTGGATCGCGATCATGTCGCCGCGCGCCCTGGCCAGGGTCGAGGAGATCGCCGCTTCTGGCCGTTACGTGCCGGAGTTCTTCAGCCTGCCGGTCGCGATCGACAACTCCGCGAAAGACCAGACCTACAACACCCCGGCCGTGGCCACGCTGTTCCTGCTGGCCGAGCAGCTCGACTGGATGAACGGCAACGGCGGCCTGGCCTGGACCACCGCCCGCACGGCCGACTCCAGCTCGCGTCTCTACACGTGGGCGGAGAAGTCCTCCTACGCCACGCCGTTCGCCGCCCCCGAGTTCCGCTCGCAGGTGGTCGGCACGATCGACTTCTCCGACGACGTCGACGCCGCCGCCGTGGCCAAGGTTCTGCGCGCCAACGGCATCGTCGACACCGAGCCCTACCGCAAGCTCGGCCGCAACCAGCTGCGCATCGCGATGTTCCCGGCCATCGACCCGGCCGACATCGAGGCGCTGACGGCCTGCGTCGACCACGTCGTCGAGCGCCTCTAGCCCGCGCCGCGCCCGCCCTCCTGGTTGGCCCAGGAGGGCGGGTGCGGCGTCAGTACGGGTTCGCGGTGATCTCGCGCTTGCGGCGCAGCACCCACGCGGCCACCACGCCGCCGACCAGGCCGAACAGGTGGCCCTGCCAGGAGATGCCCGGCTGGTTGGGCAGCAGGCCGGCCAGGATGCCCCAGTACGCGACGCCCACACCGATCGCGATGGCGAGATCGAGCAGCCTGCGGTCGAACACACCGCGCGCCAGGATCAAGCCGAAATAGCCGAACACCAGGCCGCTGGCCCCGATCGTGACCACGCCCGGGCTGGTCACCCAGGTGCCCAGGCCGCCGATCAGGATGATCAGCAGGCTGGCCCAGAGAAACTTGCGGACGTCGCGCAGCCCGGCCAGGAAGCCGAGGATCAGCAGGGGCAGCGAGTTGGCCATGAGGTGGCCGAAGCCGCCGTGCAAAAACGGCGCGAGCAGGATGCCGACCAGGCCGTCAGGGTCCCAGCCGACGATGCCGTACTGGTCGAGCGAGCCGTTGAGGACGACGTCGACGCCCTCGAGGATCCACATCGCGGCGAGCAGGGCGACCATGATGATCAACATGCTCAGCGCCCCGGACAGGAGAGCGCCGGCGCCGCGTCTGGCCGAATCGAATCGTGAACCCGAATAGTCGCTCATGCGCCTCTCCCGGAGTCGTTGCCCTCTTTCTTTACCGTAACCAGGAAGAGCCACGCGCGCGTTGGAGATGCCCCTCCCGTCCCCTGGGGAGCGGGAGGGGCGCGGCTATTCGCCCTTCCACCGGGGCGCGCGCTTCTCCGCGAAGGCGGCGGCGCCCTCCATGGCGTCCTTCGAGCCGAACACCGGGTTGATGATCGGGCCCTGCTTCTTGAACATCTCCTCGCGCGGCCAGTCCTGCGACTCGATGATCACCTGCTTGGTCGCGGCGAGTGCCAGCGGGGCGTTGCCGGCGATCCTGCCGGCGAGTTCGAGCGCGCCCTCCAGCGCCGCGCCGGGCTCGGTGACGCGGTTGACCAGGCCGAGCTCGTACAGGCGGGAGGCCGGGTAGTGGTCGCCGGTCAGGGCGATCTCCATGGCCACGTGGTAGGGGATCCTGCGGGGCAGGCGCATGATGCCGCCCGCTCCGGCGACCAGCCCGCGCTTGGGCTCGGGCAGCCCGAACGTGGCCGCCGACGACGCCACGATGACGTCGCACGCCAGCGCCATCTCGAACCCACCCGCGAGCGCGTAGCCCTCGACCGCGGCCACCAGCGGCTTCTTCGGCGGCGACTCGGTCAGCCCGCCGAACCCCCGCCCCTCCACCACGGGGAAGTCGCCGGACAGGAACCCCTTCAGGTCCATCCCCGCGCAGAAGGTGCCGCCGGCACCGGTCAGCACGTACGCCGAAATCTCAGGACGGGCGTCCAGCTCGTCCAGGGCGTCCGCGATCCCCCGCGCCACCGCGCCGTTGACGGCGTTGCGCGCCTTCGGCCGGTTGATCGTGAGGATCGCGACGTTCCCGGACTCCTCGACGAGCACTTCGTCAGACATGACAACCCTTCCGACGGGTTACTTGGGCTGGAAGCGGATGCCGCCGTCGAAGCGGATGACCTCGGCGTTCATGTAGTCGTTCTCGATCAACGACCGCACGAGGTGCGCGAACTCGCCGGCCTGGCCCATGCGCTTGGGGAACACCACCGGCGCCACCAGCTTGGCCTTGAACTCCTCGGCGTTGTCGTTGAAGCCGTAGATGGGCGTGTCGATGATGCCGGGGCAGATCGTGTTGACGCGTACGCCGATCGCCGCCAGGTCGCGCGCGGCAGGCACCGTCATGCCCACGATGCCGCCCTTGGAGGCGGAGTACGCCAGCTGCCCGGTCTGCCCCTCGAGCGCCGCCACGGAGGCCGTGTTGATCACCACGCCGCGCTGCCCGTCGGCGTCGGCCGGCTCGGTCCTGGCGACGGCGGCGGCGCCGATGCGCATGAGGTTGAACGTGCCGATCAGGTTGACCTCGATGACCTTGCGGTAGGAGGCCGGGTTGTGCGGGTTGCCGTCGCGGTTGACGGTGCGCTCCGCCCAGCCGATGCCGGCGCTGTTGACGATGACGCGCAGCGGCTTGCCGGTCGCCACGGCGGCGTCCACGGCCGCCTGCACCTGGGCGTCGTCCGACACGTCGGTCCTGGCGAAGACGCCGCCGATCTCGTCGGCGACCGCCTTGCCGCGCTCCTCGTTGAGGTCGGCGACGACCACGGTCGCGCCGGCCCGGGCCAGCTCGCGGGCGGTGGCCTCGCCGAGGCCGCTGGCGCCGCCTGAGATGATTGCTGCAGATCCGTTCACGTCCATATTCCGGACCCTAACGCGCCGACCGAATGAAGTTCTACTCGGGGCCGCTAAATCTCTCCCACAGCGCTGTCGACGTCGGCGTACACCTTGATCCGCCGGTCGAGGCCGGTCGTGCGGAGGATGCGCGCCACCGGCGCCTGCGGCGCCGCAAGGGACACGCCGCCGCCCTCCCCCGTCGCCAGCCGCCATGCCTCGATCAGCACCGACAGGCCGCTCGAATCCATGAACGACAGCTGCTGCAGGTCGAGCACGAGCCTGGCGCCGTCCTGCTTGATGGCGTCACGCACCTCATCGCGCAGAAACGGCGCGGTGAACAGGTCGAGCTCACCCTCAACGGCCACCACCACGGCATCACCCAGGGCGTGTCGTGCAAGCCGCAGCTTCATTTGGCCCCTCCTCGATGAGCCACTGTACTTCGACATCCCCGGAGACCGGGCATGCACAAACTACGAAGAGCCGGATGCAGGCGGGCTTCGCCCGTCAAAACAGCTCACAAGACAGGGACGGCGAAGCCGTACGGGAGCTCCAGGCGGTGCCTGGCCAGCAGTTCGGCGTCGGAGAGCAGCGTACGCGTGGGTCCATCGGCGGCGATCACCCCGTCGGAGAGAATGAGCGCGCGCTCGCACAACTCCAGCGCGTACGGCAGGTCGTGCGTGACCATGAGCACCGTCACGTCCAGGGAGCGCAGGATCTCCGCCAGCTCCCTGCGGGCGGCCGGGTCGAGGTTGGACGAGGGCTCGTCGAGCACGAGGATCTCCGGCTCCATGGCGAGCACCGTCGCGACCGCCACCCGGCGCCGCTGCCCGAACGACAGGTGGTGCGGCGGCCGGTCGACGGCGTCCAGCATGCCGACCCGCTCCAGCGCGTCCTTGACCACGCGGTCGAGGTCTTCGCCCCGCAGGCCCGCGTTCGCCGGGCCGAACGCCACGTCGTCCCTGACCGTGGGCATGAAGAGCTGGTCGTCCGGGTCCTGGAAGACCAGGCCGACGCGCTGCCTGACCTCGGAGAGGGTGTCCTTGCGTACGGGGGTGCCCGCCACGGTGACGCTGCCGTGGCCGGCGGTGAGGATGCCGTTGAGGTGCATGACGAGCGTGGTCTTGCCGGCGCCGTTCGGGCCGAGCAGGGCCACCCGCTCGCCGCGGGCGATCGACAGGTCGACGCCGAACAACGCCTGCGTGCCGTCGGGGTAGGCATAGGCGAGCTGCCTGACTTCCAGAGAGTTCACAAGGACAGTCCCAACACTGCGAGGGCCGCCGCGGGCAGGGCGAGCGCCGTGCCCCACTGGCCCACAGATGCCGAAATATCACGAATCATCGGCATCCGCCCTGAGTATCCCCGGCTGAGCATCGCGAGATGCACCCGCTCCCCCCGTTCGTACGACCGGATGAACAGCGCCCCGGCAGATCGGGCGACCACCGGGATCTGCCGGAAATTCCGCGCCTCAAACCCGCGGGACTCCCGCGCCACCCGCATCCGCCGCATCTCATCCATGATCACGTCCAGGTATCTCAGCATGAACATGGCGATCTGCACCAGCAAGCCGGGCAACCTGAGCCGCTGCGCCCCGATCAGCACCTCCCGCGGCTCGGTGGTGGCCGCCAGCAGGACCGAGGCGGCCACCCCGAGCGTCGCCTTGGCCAGGATGTTCCAGGCCGCCCAGAGCCCGGGCACGCTCAGAGAGAGCCCCAGCACCGTGATCCGCTCGCCCAGCCCGATGACCGGGATGAGCAAGGCGAACAGCACGAAGGGCACCTCGATCACCATGCGCCGCACCATGTGAGCCACCGGCACCCGCGCGGCCAGCGCGACGCCGCCGAGCAGCGCCGCGTAGGCCGCGAAGGCCCAGAACCGCTCGCGCGGCGTGGCCACCACGACGAGGGCGAAGGCGAGGACCGCCAGCAGCTTGCACTGCGGCGGCAGCCGGTGCACCACCGAAACGCCTGGCAGATAGAGCTGGTGATGATGCCCGGCACCCACGTGTCACACCTTGATCTGGTTACGGCTCCGCGCGGCGTAGGCCACCGCCCCGGTGAGAACCAGCACCAGGCCGACGCCGATGACGCCGGCGACGCCGACGGGGATGCCGCCCACCTCACCGTAGTCGGCCAGCGCCCACGAGCCGAACAGGTGGTCGGCCGCCCGGTCGATGAAGCCCTTGTCCTCGGCGACCGCCTCCAGCCCGTCGGGCGAGGAGGAGGCGAAGAACGACACGAGCCCGGCCAGCACGAGCGTCACGCCGACGCCGCCGAGCAGGAACGGCCTGAGCGCGCCGGGAGCCGCGGGGGCCGGCTCGGGCTCGCCCACGGGGGTGCCGCTGCCGTCGGCTCCGCGCAGGACCAGCGGCTTGGCCAGGCCGGCGGCGCCGTACACGAGGTCGGGCCGGACGGCGAGCACGGCGCCGACGGTCGCGGCGGTGATCAGGCCCTCGCCGATGCCGATCAGCAGGTGCACGCCGCCCATCGCGGCGGCCACCGTGCCCACGTCGATCGGCGCGGTCCCGCCGATCCAGAACAGCAGCGTGAACGCCAGCGCGGAGACCGGCACGGAGACCAGCGCGGCCAGGAACGCGGCCACCACCACCTGGCCCCTGACCAACCCCGTGACCAGCCTGAAGACGCCCCAGCCGGCCAGCACGGTGACGAGGCCCATGAGCGTGATGTTGACGCCGAGCGCGGTCAGCCCTCCGTCGGCGAAGAACACCCCCTGCACGAGCAGGACCACGGCCATGCACAACACGCCCGTATAGGGCCCGACGAGGATCGCCGCCAGCGCGCCGCCCAGCAGGTGGCCGCTGGTGCCCGCGGCGACGGGGAAGTTGAGCATCTGTACGGCGAAGACGAACGCGGCGACGAGCCCGGCCATGGGCGCGGTCCTGTCGTCGAGCTCGCGCCGTGCCCCCCTCAGGCAGACCGCGACCCCCGCGGCCGCCACGACTCCAGCCGAGATCGACGTCGCTGCGTTGAAGAAGCCATCGGGTACGTGCACAGCGCTGCCTCCCATAACGGGCGGGACGAGACCAACGTTCCTACTTTAGGACATCGTCTTGCACCTGCACATAGATGGCATTAGCGAATGACTCTTCTGATGACCGCCCGGACCGTCAGCCGCCGCACCGCCGTGCTCAGCCGCCCCCGCGTCGCGTACGGCCGCACGCTCCTGCGCAGGGCCGCCCACCACCACCTGCGCGGCCTCACGACCGTGCCCGCGCCCGCCTCGATCCTGAACCGCGCGGCCGGCCCGCCCAGGTCGAGCTCCAGGTACGCGTCCCAGGTGCCCGGCGGGAGCCGGCCCACCGCCAGCCCGGCCGCGAACCCGCCCCCGGGCAGCGCCGTCACCGGCTCGGCCCGCTCGCGCCCGCTGCGCCGCTCCCGCCAGACGATCCGCCGGATCGCCGCGGGCTCGGGTGCGGTGTCGACGACGCTGATCTCGCCGTCGACGAGCAGCCGCTGCCACAGGCCCCACCGCGTCCTGATGAGCTTCGCGCCGCCCGGCACGGCGACCACGTGGCCGCCGACGTCGATGCTGAGGTTGCCGTTGTCCCTGGTGAAGTAGGGCAGGATCACGACGCCGCCGATCATCCGGGGCAGCGGCCGGTTGACGCCGGTCTCGCGGTCGGCGCCCAGCCGGCCGAACCGCAGCGCGCCCTCGACCTCGACCGCCACCCGCAGGTCCCAGATCCCGGAGGCGAGCGCGGACACGTCCACCCGCACGGTGAACTCGCCGCCCTTGCGCTCGGCAGGGATGACCACCTCGGCGGCCGGGTCGTGCCGCGAGCGCAGCACCACGGCCAGACCGTGGTCCCTGGCGATGCCGTGCAACCCGGCGGAGCCCGTCACCACCAGGTGGTCGCCGTCCCAGCACACCCCGGTCAGCCGGCGTCGCACGGTGGCGCTCTCGATGCGGGCCAAGCGCACGAGGCGGTCGATGTCGTCGAGCGCGGTCGCCCGCTGCCGGTCGATGCTGTTGAGCCGCTCGTGCACGCCCGGCGTGTACCACTCGTCGCAGAGCGCCGCCACCTCGCGCGCGATGTCCTTGCGCCGCACGTCGTCGCTCTCCAGGAACACGGCCCCGAGCTGGGTGAACACGTCGAGCCTGAAGTGCCTGCGGAGCAGGTGGTCGCGGAGCGGGCCGGGCTCGACGTGCTCGGTCATGAGCCGGATCGGCTCCCTGATCATGGCCAGCCAGGCGAGCGGGTCTCTGCTGCCCGCCTGCTGCATGATGCTGGTGCCGTCGGGCCTGGCCATCAGGTGGTAGCAGTCGTAGTCGGCCACCACGGAGATCACCTCGGCGTGGCAGTAGGCGTGGACGGTGAAGAGGATGTCCTCGCCGACGCGCATGCCCTCCCCGAACCTGATCCGGTGGCGATCCAGCATGTCCCTTCTGAAGAGCTTGAAACAGCACAGGCTGTTGTAGACGCAGCTGTCGCCCAGCTCCACCCGGTCGGCGCTCTGCTGGAACATCGACACGGGCGCCCTCCGGCCGTGCCCCACGATCTTGCCGAGCACGACGTCGGAGTCGTTCCTGTCGGCCATGGCGACCATGCGCTCCAGCGCCTGGGGGCCGAGGTGGTCGTCGGCGTCGCAGAAGAAGACGTACCGGCCGGTGGCGTGCTCGAGCCCGACGTTGCGCGGCCGGCCCGCGCCGCCGCTGCCATCGATGTGGATCACCTTGACGCTGGACGGGTGGTAGGCGGCGTAGAGGTCGAGGAGCTCGCCGCTGCCGTCGGTGGAGCCGTCGTCGACGACGATCAGCTCCTTCTTCACCCGCTGGACGAGTGCCGCGGTGAGGCACCGGTCGAGGTAGGCCCGGCAGTTGTGCACCGGGATGACGACGCTGACGTCAACCGGGTCCTCGCCGTTCTCCGTATCCGACATCACCACTACCTCACGTTGCGCCGCCGTTCGGTTTCAGTATGTGACGAACGGCCATGCCCGCGGGGGGCGATCGGAGGTCTTCAACTCCGTCTTTTGTCTACACCGGAGGTTCGCGACATTTCTCCAATAAGTGCCAGCAAAGGCCGCCAAATACCGCATTCATCCCGCGCCGAACCGCATTCAGGGACGAGGTTTTCCCTCCGGGGGGAAGAAACCTCTCCGCGGGGAGCATTGAGGCACCCCCCTCCTGCGCCAGTGATCCTCTCGGACGGGTTGCGCGTCTACAGTTAGGCATCCTTGACCGGGAGGTGGCGGGACATGGCATCAGATCTCCGCAGGCGCACGGGCCACGGTTCGGCCGTGCACGCCGCAGAGTTCATCGTCTCCTCGGCTCGGCTGGGAGAGCTGCACGACTGCTCGGCCCTGCTCCGCCGTACGAGGATGCGGGCGGCGGAAATCGTGGACGAGGCCCGCACGCTGCTCGCCGAGGCCGAGCGGCACGGCCACGCCGACCGCGTTCGCGCCCTGCGCGAGCAGCTCGACCAGGCGCGCCGGTCGTACTCCCAGGTGCTGGACGCGTACGTGACGATCTGCGGCAAGATCACCGAGGAGCGGCAGGCCATCATCCGGGCACAGGTCGAACGGGATCGCCGGTCAGGCTTGTCAGGGGTGGCCTGACGAGCTACTGTCAGGGCATGCCTGACTGGAAAGACAGGATCCGCTGCTCGTTCTGCCACAAGAAGAGCGCGGACGTGCGCAAGGTCATCGCCGGCCCCGGCGTGCACATCTGCGATGAGTGCGTCGGCCTGTGCAACGACATCATCGAGCAGGACCACCGGGAGCCGTCACCCGAGCCGCGGCTGCCCCTGTGGGAGTCCATGACCGACGAGCAGATCCTCAACCATCTCCCCAAGATCGCCGCCGTGCAGGCACAGGTCGACGACAACCTGCGCGACTGGGTGGCGCACCTGCGCACCAGGGACGTCAGCTGGGAGCGCATCGGCACGTCGCTCGGCATGACCCGGCAGTCGGCGTGGGAACGTTTCAGGAGCGAGGCATGACGGGTGAACCATCGTGAGGCGCGGGGCGTCCCATAATGAGGAAGGCCCCGCCATGCGCGTCCTCGACGGTCCCGCGGCGTACGATCTCGTGAGCTTCACTGCGATCGTGGCGCCGCACGAAGAGGCGGAACGGCCGGCCTCCGGATGAACGGGCTCCAGCTCCCCGGCCGCCCCGGGGAGCTGGAGCAGGGGGCCACCCCCGCCTTTCCCGTACGCCGGCCGGAGCCGGTGCCTCAGCCCGCCCGGCCCCTGGCCCTGAAGGCCGCCGTCTTGACGCGGTTCTGGCAGGCCGTGGAGCAGAACCTGCGGGTGCCGTTGCGCGACACGTCCACATAGACGCGGTCGCAGTGGGGCGCGGTGCAGACACCGAGGCGGTCGGCGAACTCACCGCCCAGCACGATCGCCAGGCCCGTGGCGCAGCTCGCCGCCCAGCCGTCGGCCAGGGTGTCACGGTGGCCGTGGAAGTGCAGGTGCCACGGCTCCCCGTCGTGCCTGTCCAGGACCGGACGGGCGCCGGTCTCCGCCAGCAGCGCATTGACCCGCGTGGCCGCGGTGTCGATGTCGTCCGCGGCGACGGCGGCGAAGATCTCGCGCAGGCGGGCCGCGACCTCGGCCAGCGCGGCGCCCTCGGCGGCGGTGACCTCGCGGTAGGCCTGGTGGACCGTACGCAGGGCCTCGACCGCGGCGGCCGCGGGATCGGCCGGTGCGGGGCAGGGGCGGCCCCGTCGCTCGCCGGGGGTCAGGGCGTTGACGAGCGCCACCGTGACCCGGACCACCGCATCCGTGTGACTGTTGTAATCCAATTGACCGGTTACACCTTCGCGAGTTAACGTGTGACCGTTGAAAGCTTAGACGACGGTCACAAGGAGACGTTCATGCTCACCCACGATGCCGCAATGCAGTGGATGGCGCGCTGGGACCGCCAGCAGGAGGGCTACCTTCCCGACCGGGAGGAGCGGTTCACGGTGCTGATCGACGCCGTGGAGGCGCTGGGGCGGCCCGACCCGGTGGTCATCGACCTCGGCTGCGGCCCCGGCTCGCTGTCGGCACGGCTGCTGGAGCGGCTGCCCGAGGCCCGGGTCGTCTGCGTCGACGCCGATCCGCTGCTGATCGGGCTGGGGCGGGCCGCGTACCCCGGGTTGCGGTTCGTGTCCGCGGACCTGCGCGGAGGCGGCTGGACGGAGTTGCTCGAGCTCGACCGGCCCGCCGACGCCGCGGTCAGCACGACGGCGCTGCACTGGATCTCCGGCCCCGAGCTGAAGAACGTCTACGCGGAGTTGGCGACCGTGCTGCGTCCCGGCGGGGTGCTGCTCAACGGCGACCACATGGACACCGACGACGCCACGCCGGTGTTGTCCGGCCTGGAGCGCGCCGTGCACGAGCGCGAGACCGAGCGGACCTTCGGCAGGAACCGGCCGGAGGCCTGGCGGGCCTGGTGGGACGCGATCGAGGCCGACCCCGCCCTCGCCGAGCTCAACGAGGCCCGCACCACCGCCGGGGCCGACCACCGCGGCTCGGAGTCCCGCCTCCTGTCGGATCACGTCAAGGCCCTCGAAGAGGCGGGCTTCACGGAGATCGGCACGCTCTGGCAGCGCGGCAACAACCGGCTGCTGTGCGGTGTACGCGGCTAGTTCATGATCCGGTGCAGCAGCCCGACGAGGCCGAGGGCCGTGGCGACACCCGCTCCGGCCCAGCCGGACAGGCCGCCGACGGTCAGCCCGCCCAGGAAGGCGGTGATCAGGATCAGCACCCAGCGTTGCGGGATGCGCTCCGGCTCGCGGGCCGGAGCGGGCTCTTCCCGTTGGGGACGCCTTCTGGATAATCTCATCGACAGCGGTTTCCTTTCATGACACGTGTGGACTGACACCGCGAGAGCGGCCTTTCTGGGAGCACAGAGAGGCCGCTCGTTTTCATTCACGAGAGTGACACAAGATTCGCCTGAGGTGTGACGCTTTTTCTCCTCAAATTGGCATACGCGCGGAGTGCGGGTAGAGAATTCTTCTACGCGGATGTGGGGACGTAGCACGTCAAGGCACTCAAGCGATACCGCAGATTCCACACGCTTTTGCATTTTTCGCACCGCCTGCCGCAGGATGCCACGCATGAAGGAAATCACCGAGGAACTGGCGAAGGTGCTGATCCCCGAACCGGTCGAGGAGCAGGACGAGGACCCCGACGACTACACGGCACGCGCGCAGAGCGCGAGCGAGGCGAGAAACGCCCTGGTCGGGGAGCTCATGATGGCGGCAGGAGCATCGCCGGCCGAGGATCCGGTGCTGGCGCGACTCGGGGAACTCGCCGCGCAGAAGCGCGAGATACAACGACAAATACGACTTATCACAGCATATGCGCGCGAATTCGTACGGCCGGAGCCGTACCGGCTGCGGGCGCTCGCCGAGGCGGCGGGAATGTCGATCTCCACCATCCGCACCATGTATGACACGGAAGACAAAATTGCCGTCGCCACGCGGATCGGGAGAAAAGATGTGAAGAATACCGTTCACCCCGTCGTCGGCGAACAATGGCGGCGGCTTCCCGCCCGCCACACGGCCGACGACGCGGCCTCGCCCCTGAGCCCCGACCGGTGAGCGCCGTTGCCATCGGATCATCCAGCTGCCTACATAAAGACATGCCACGAAATGACACTCGCCACCCCCGCCCCGCCTGGTGGTTCCCCGAGTACGCACCCGTCGGCGTCGATCTCGGCAGCCCGGACGCCGTCGCCGCGTACGACAGGAACCAGGGCACCGACTCCGCCGCCGACGACGCCCTGCTCGACCGGCTGGACGTCACGGAGGGCACCCGTCTGGTCGATCTGGCGTGCGGGACCGGCTCGCTCGTCGTGCAGGCGGCCCGGCGCGGGGCGGAGGCGCACGGCGTCGACGTCTCCGCGGAGATGCTGAAATACGCCCAGGCGCGTGCCGAGCAGTTCGAGGTCGACCCCCACTGGCACCAGGCAGGCTTCCTCGACTACGCGCACCCACACGACGCCCTCGCCGACGTGGTCACCACCGGATCGGCGCTTCACCAGCTGCCGGACTTCTGGAAGCAGCAGGCCCTGCGCAACGCGGCCGCGATGCTCCGGCCCGGCGGCACGTTCTCTACCTGCGGGACGTCATCTTCAGCTTCCCGCCTGACGCCGCCGACCTCCACCTGCGTCACTGGATCGGGAGCGCGGGGCGCGCCGAGGGAGAGGGGTTCACCAGGGCGGATTTCGAGGCACACGTACGCGAGGAGTTCTCCACGTACACGTGGATCATGGAGGGCCTGCTGGAGCGGGCCGGCTTCGAGATCGTCACCCACGGCTCCATCAGCCTCACCCACGCGGAGTACTCTGCCGCGTGCTGAAGTGAGCTCTATACACCTAACCAAGCGCTTGCTACGCTCCGCCCATGACGTCCACGATCGTCTGGGGCACCGGCAACGTCGGCCGCGCTGCCATCCGGGCCGTCGAGGCCCACCCGACGCTCAAGCTCGCGGCCGTGCTCGTCCACGACCCCGCCAAGATCGGCCGCGACGCGGGCGACCTCGCCGGGCTCGGCCACGACCTGGGCGTCCCGGCGACCGGCGACATCGGCGCCGTGCTGGCGGCCCGCCCCAGGGCCGTGGTGTACGCGGCCTCCGGCGACCTCCGTCCCGACGACGCCCTGGCCGACATCGTCAAGGCAGTCCGGGCCGGCGCCGTGGTCGTCACCCCGTCCCTGTACGCCCTCTACGACCAGCGCAACGCCCCGCCGGAGCTGCGCGAGCCCGTGCTGGCCGCCATCGCCGGCGGAGGAGGCTCGCTGTTCGTCTCCGGCGTGGACCCCGGCTGGGGCAACGACGTGCTGCCGCTGCTCCTCAGCGGTCTCGCCACCACCGTCGACGTGATTCGCTGCCAGGAGATCTTCGACTACTCCACCTACGACCAGCCCGACGCCGTCCGCCACCTGGTCGGCATGGGCCATCCCCTGGACTACGAGCCGCCGATGATCGCGCCCACCGTGCCCGCCATGGTGTGGGGCGGCCAGGTACGGCTCATGGCCAGGGCGCTCGGCGTCGAGCTCGACGAGATCCGCGAGACCCTGGACCGCCGCCTCCTAGACACCACGGTGACCACCACGTCCATGGGCGACTTCGAGGCGGGCACCCAGGGGGCGGTCCGTTTCGAGGTGCAGGGCGTCGTCGACGGCGTGCCCCGCATCGTGGTCGAGCACGTCACCCGCATCCACCCCTCGTGCGCGCCGGACTGGCCGGTCGCGCCCGACGGCGTCGGGGCGCACCGCGTGATCATCGAAGGCCGCCCGCGCATCGAGGTCACGGTCGAGGCCACCGACGAGGACGGCAACCGCTCCGCCGGCGGCAACGCCACCGCGGCCGGCCGGCTGGTGGGCGCCATCGACTGGCTCGTGGCCGCGGAACCCGGCCTCTACGACGCGCTCGACGTGCCGCTGCGGCCCGCCCCCGCCGGCAAGCTGGGAAGGAGACGGCCTTGAAGATCGACATTCCGGAGGGTAAGGACGCCATCGAGTACGTGTGGGGCGAGATGGTACCCGGCATCGGGATGGCCGCCACGAAGTTCTCCCTGGCGGTCTACGCCCACACGACGCTCGGGCTGCGCGAGTTCGAGGCCGCGCGGCTGCGGATCGCGCAGATCAACGGGTGCGCCTTCTGCCTCGACTGGCGGACGGAACGGGACGGGGAGCAGGTCGAGGAGTCGTTCGCCGACGCGGTCAGCGAGTGGCGCACCACCGGCGCCTTCGACGACCGCACCCGGCTGGCCGCCGAGTACGCCGAGCGCTACGCCCTCGACCACCACGGCCTCGACGACGCGTTCTGGACGCGGATGACGGCGCACTACAGCCAGCTGGAGATCGTGGAGCTGACCATGTGCCTGGGCTCCTGGCTGGCGTTCGGCCGCCTCAACCACGTCCTCGGGCTCGACACCGTGTGCGCCCTGCCCAGCGGCCGCACACCCGCCCCCGGCCGGTAGCCCGGACCGCCCTCCTCTCGCCCTCTCGCAGCGCATCTCACCACGCGACACCCGCACGACCGCCCTCGTTCACGCGCACCGCACAAACCACGCGACACCCGCACGACCGCCCTCGTCGCACCCACGCGAGCCCCGCATCCCCCCACCACAACGAGGAACCTTGACATCCTCCCGGCCCTGGTGGACCGGGATTCCAGCCGTCGCCGACTGGCCTTCCTGCTTCACCGCTGGTCGCCCGCCCGAGAAAGGGAACTCTCGTTGAGGTCTTACACCAGCTCCACAGGCGTTTCACCTCTCCGCGAGCCCTGCGGCGAGGGTGCTTCTGATCGTTCGTCCGGTGGCTTGGTTATCGCCACCGTCGAACACACTACCGAACCGTGCGGTGTCGTGCGGCGTTTTGACGCCGGTTCGCCTGGCGGCGAATCGGCTACCCCTGTCCTGCTCCGCAGGGGTCCGATTCCTCCCCCGCCTGAAGGCGGAGGTCTCCTCGGAGGCATTTGATGAACGAACATCCGCCTGCTCGCACCAGCGTCTCCCGCCGCGGATTCATCGCCGGGACCGGTTCCGCCCTGGGGCTGGCCGCCCTGGGCGTCCACGCGCGGCCGGCCGCCGCGTCCGCCCCGATCGCCGACGGCGCCCACGTCGCCGTCCTGGTGATCGGCACCGGCTACGGCGGGTCGGTGGCCGCGCTCCGCCTCGCCCAGGCGGGCGTCGACGTGCACATGGTCGAGATGGGCATGGCCTGGGACACCCCCGGCGCCGACGGCAAGATCTTCTGCAACACGCGGGAGCCCGACTACCGCTCGTACTGGCTGCGTACCAGGACCAAGGCGCCGCTCAGCAACTTCCTCGGCTTCCCCATCGACCGGGACATCCCCCGCTACACCGGCATTCTGGATGCCGAGGAGTTCGGCGGCATCACGGTCTATCAGGGCCGCGGCGTCGGCGGGGGCTCGCTGGTCAACGGCGGCATGGCGGTCGTGCCCCGACGCGCGAACTTCGCCGCCGTGCTCCCCTCGGTGAACCCCGACGAGATGTACGCCACCTACTATCCGCGGGCCAACGCCGGGCTCGGGGTCGCCACCATCGACCCCGGCTGGTTCGAGACGGCCGAGTGCTACCAGTACTCGCGCGTGGGCCGCAAGCACGCCCAGCGCTCGTCGTTCCCGTTCGTGTTCGTGCCCGACGTGTACGACTGGGACTACATGGAGCAGGAGGCGGCCGGCACCGTGCCCAAGTCCGCGCTGGCCGGCGAGATCCTCTACGGCAACAACCACGGCAAGAAGTCGCTGCAGAGGACCTATCTCGCCCAGGCCACGGCCACCGGCAGGGTGACGATCTCCCCGCTGCACCGGGTCACCTCGGTCGCTCCGGGGTCCGGCGGCGCGTACACCGCCGTCATCGAGCAGCTCGACACCACCGGCGGCGTCACCGCGACCAAGACGGTGACGGCCGACAGGGTGTTCTTCGCCGCCGGCAGCGTCGGCACCAGCAAACTCCTGGTACGGCTGAGGGCCACCGGCGTCTTACCCGGCCTGAACGGCGAGATCGGCAAGGGCTGGGGCGACAACGGCAACGTCATGTGCGGCCGGGCCAACCACCTTTGGGACCCGACCGGCAGCCTCCAGTCGGCCATCCCCTGCTGCGGCATCGACAACTGGTCGGCTGGGGGCGCGTTCGCGGAGGTCGCGCCGCTGCCCACCGGCATCGAGACGTGGGCGTCCTTCTACCTGTCGATCACCGACAACCCGCACCGGGCGCAGTTCACCTGGAACGCGGCGGCGGGCAAGGTGGAGCTCGACTGGCAGACCGCGTGGAAACAGCCCTCCATCGACATGGCCAAGACGATCTTCGACACGATCAACGCCAAGGAGGGGACGATCTACCGTACCGACCTGTTCGGCGTCTACAAGATCTGGGGCGACCACCTCACGTACCACCCGCTGGGGGGCGCGGTCCTGGACAGGGCCACGGACAACTACGGCCGCCTGCACGGATATCCCGGCCTGTACGTCATCGACGGCGCGCTGATCCCGGGCAACACGACCGTCAACCCGTTCGTCACCATCACCGCGCTCGCCGAACGCAACATCGAGCGGATCATCGCCGCCGATCTGTGACCGCGACCGTCAGGCTCGCCGGCGGGCGACGAACACGTACTCGCGGTTGTCCTCGGTGAACGGCTCGTCCCGCGTCGTCGCCACGCGCCCATGATCGCATCGCTTCCCGCGCGGCGCCGGGACGGTGGAGACTCTAGGCCGGCACGGTTCGAGGGCTCAGGAGGACACCAGGTGGCCGAGCAAGAAGTGTGGGACCCCTTCGGGACGTTGCGTCGCGCGTTGTGGATCGGGGGCGGACAGTGGGCGGGCAAGTCGACCGTGGCCCGGCTCCTGGCCGCGTGGTACGGCGTCACCGCCTACCACTACGACTACCACGACGCCCGCGGCCACAATGATCGCCGGATCGCCCGGCGCGTCGCCTCCTGCGAGCCCGTCACCGAACCCGACCCTGACGCCGAGTGGGTCCGGGCCACTCCCGAGGACATGGCCGCCGCGACCCTGGCCGGATTTCCTGACCGGTTCGCCTGGGCGCTGGACGACCTGCGCGGGCTCGTTTCCGGGCACCCCATCATCGCCGAAGGCTGGGGGCTCCGCCCCGAACTCGTCTCGCCCCTCCTCGACTCTCCACGCCGCATGATCGTCATGGTGCCCGCGCCGGAGTTCCGCCGGCACCAGATACGTACGCTGCCCAGGGCCGGCGCGCTCGGCCATGCCGTCAGCGACCCGGCCCGCGCGCAGGCCAACCGCCTGGCTCGGGACCAGCTGGTCGCGGAGGACGCCGTCCGCGGCGCCCGCCGGTTCGGCATCCGCGTGCTCGAGGTCGACGGTTCCCATGACGCCGACGCGATCGCGGAAATCGTCGCCGAGCATTTCGGCCCGTACCTTCCCAAGAAAAGCCACTGACGTAACACAAGTGTTATGCCGTACCAGCTGCTGCCATTCTTCGTAATGGCCGGAAATCAGTCATAAAGGGGGAGTTATCGCGCAGCACTGAAGGCGAAAACCCGCTCCGCCGAAGGGCTCGGTAGATACTCTTTGACCCGCGCGGCATTGGGTGGGGCGGTGGCGAGGGAGCCTGCATGCTTGACCAGCGGAATCATCAGGGCAAGTTCGCCGAGGACTACGTGCGCGCCCTCGCCTCCGCCGCGGGGCTGCTCGTCTACAAGGACGACCTCGACCACGACGGGATAGACCTCGGCTTCCGCTATCCGGGCAGGTCCGGGCACATCGCGTCGCCCGCGATCGAAGTGCAGGTCAAGTCGTGGTCAGCGCCGGCGCACAAGGGGCCTGACCTGCACTTTCCCGGCCTGAACGAGGTGCAGTACAACAAGCTCGTCGCGGGCCCGTTCCTCGTTCCGCGCTACCTGTTCGTCGTCGTGGTCCCGCGCGAGCGCGACCGTTACGCCCGGGTGGAGACCGAAGGTCTGACGCTCAGCCGGCTCTGTTACTACCGAGGGTTCGAGGGCGAGCAGGCCATCGCCTCCCCGAGCGCCAGACGGCACGCGCCCGTCCGGGTGCCGCTGGGCAACGTCCTCACCGTGCGCGCCCTGCGCGAGCTCGTCGGCGCTCCCGCGTGACCACGCCCCTGTCGGTCGCCGACATCAGCAGCTATCTCGCCATGACCGGCTGGTCCCGCCAGCCGGGCGACTGGCGGGGCGCCGCCGTCTGGGTGCACGAGGGCGATCACGAGATCCTGGTGCCCGGCACGGACGACCTCGGCGACGGGCCCCGGCGGGTCAGGGAGATCCTCACCCTGCTGGCGCGGCTGGAAGGCCGCTCCCGCGAGGACATCGCCTCCGACATCGGCGCGCCCATGGCCGACGTGCAGTGGTACAGAGCCTCCATCGTCCCGGTGGACGGGCAGTTCAGGCTGCTCGACGCGGTCACGGCGCTCACCAGCGCGCAGGCCGCCCTCGGCGCGGCGGCGCGCGCCGCGCTCACCGGCCCTCGCCCGGTGTACGACGGCGTGGCGCCCAAGCAGGTGCGCGACCTGCTCGACCGCGTCTGGATCGGGCCCATCGTGGCCTCGGGCGACCTCCTCACGGTCCGCGTCCCGCTGGAACGTGCCACACCGGGAGAGCCGCCACTGGCCCGCCGTACCCTGATCCTTCTCCAGCGCGCGGCGGCGCTCCTGCTCGAAGCCGGCGCCGAGGTGCACAGGACCGGCGACATCAGCACCTTCGACGGCCTCGTGCGGCACGGCGTGTCGGCCGAGCTCTGCCAGGCGCTCGCGCGCTTCGCCGGTTCCGACCCCGGCACCCGGTTCGAGGTCGGCTTCCGCTGGGCGCGGGCGCTCCCCTCCGACGTGCCCGCGCGCCGGCTGGTCTTCGACGCCGAGACGGGACGGTTGTTACGCCGCGTCGCGCACCGGCTGCGCCGCCTCCACAGCGACAGCGCCTCGGTCACCGGCCTCATCGCCATGCTCGTGGACATCGGCGGCGAGGACCGGTTCCGCGTACAGGTCCGCGGCGACGTGGCGATCGGCGGCGCCGAGTCGCGCGGCTCGATCTGGGTGCGGCTGCCCGACGAGGCGGCCTACGACGTGGCCGTCGAGGCGCACCGGAGCAGGGCTCCCGTGCGCGCTCGCGGCACGCTCAGGGAGGTTTCCGGCCGCCGCGAGCTGACGGCCACCACGTTCGGCACAGTGACGGACCATCGATCCGAGGAGACCTGACCATGGAGAACAGCACGTTCGGAGCCCGGGAGCGGGCCCTGCTGCTCGGCCTGATGACACTCGGCGGATCGGCGTCCAACCCCGCGCTCCGCGACCAGGTCGGCGCCGCGCTCGACGGCAGGTTCCGGCTCCGGATGAACACGCTCGGCCTCGTCACCAGTGACAGGCAGGGCAGGGCGTACCACCACACGCTCACCGACAAGGGCTGGGCCTGGTGCGTGAGCGAGCTCGCGGGCACCGCCCCCGACCGCGGAGGGTCGCTCGGCCGCACCCTCTACGGCGTCCTCGGCCTGATCAAGGGCTATCTCGACGCGGCCGATCTGAGTCTGGCCGACTTCGTCGTCACGGCCCGGTCGGACGACGCCGCTGCCGGCGACGCCGGCCTCGCCGGTACGGCGGACGGCGCCGGCCTCGCGGGGACGGCCAGGCCGGACGTCGCCGGCCTCGCGGGGACGATCCGGGAGGCGTACTGGCTGCTGGCGCGCGAACCCCAGGACTGGGTGCTCCTGACCCGGCTGCGCCCGCTGCTCGGCGACGCGCCCGCCGACGAGGTCGACGACGCCCTGAGGCGGATGGAGCTCCTCCCGGACGTGCATCTCGTGCCGGAGGCCGACCAGAAGACGCTGACCGACGACGACAGGAAGGCGGCCGTGCTCGTGAACGGAGTGAGCAAGCACCTTCTCGCGATCGAGGCCCGGTGAACGAGCAGGAGGAACGCGCCCTGCGGGCCGTCTCCAGGGTGCTCGACTGGGCGACGACCGCCGAGCACGCCTGGAACCCGCCGCCCTTCCACGTCGACGGCATGCATCCGCGAGCCGAGCGGCTGATCCTCGACGGCATCGACGAGGCGTCGCTCGCCTCCCGTACGAGCCCGCTCGGAGTCGTGATCCAGGGCGAGGGCGGCGCGGGCAAGACCCACCTCCTCGGCTGGGTCAGGGGCCGGATCGCCCAGGCCGGCGGCTACTTCTTCCTGGTGGACTTCAGCGCCGGAGAGGACTTCTGGCGTCAGACCACGAGCGCGATGGTCGAGGACCTGGGCCGCTCCCCCCAGGGCCCCGGCTCCCCCGTCCAGGCGCTGGTGGCGCTGCGGGCCCTCGCCTCCCTCGCGGGTTGCGGCGACCGGATCGAGACGGCGATCGGGCGCGGCACGGGCCTGACCCGTGAGGACCTCGACGCCCTGGTGGACGGCCTGCTGGCCAGGGATCGGCGGCTGCTGCGGTGCCGCGACACCATCCGGGCCCTCGCCCTCTACGCCACCGCGTCCGGCCATGCCCTCGACGTCGCCCACGATCACCTGACGTCGACGGAGGAGGCCGAGGAGGGTGATCGCCAGGCGTGGGGGATGGGCAAGGGGATCAAGACCCATCACGACATCGCCGTCGAGCTGTCGACGATCCTCGCGCTGACCGGCCCCAGCGTCATCGCGGTGGACCAGATCGACGCGATACTCGGACACTCCAGGCCGGTCGCCGGCACAGACGCCGGCGCAGAACCGCGTAAGGACGTCCTCGACGAGATCGCGGCCGGCCTCATGGCCCTGCGCCACGCCACCCAGCGCTCGCTCTGCCTGGTCGCCTGCCTCCCCTCGTCCTGGCACCTGATCAAGGAGCGGGCCATCGGGACGGTGCAGGACAGGTTCAGGACGTCGCTGATCCTCACCACGCTCGCGAGCTCCGACATCGCCCGCGCCCTGGTCGAACGGCGCTTCGCCGTGGCCTTCGCGGACGCGGGCTGCACGCCGCCCGACCCGCTGTGGCCGATCGCGCCGGCCGCGTTCGCGACCGCGCCGGGTCTCACGCCGAGGACCCTGCTCCGGCGCATCAGCGCGCACGTCGAGACGTGCCGGGTGGAGGGCGAGGTCACCCCGCTGGAGCGCTTCGACCAGGACCACCCGGCTCCGTCCTCCCCCGGGGACCACCCGGGCCGGCCGCTCACCGGAGACGCCGCGGACCGGCCGCTCGGCGACGGTCACCCGGTCCCGCCCGTCGCCGGTGCCGCCCCCGCCGTGTCCGAGACGGACCTCGCGCGGCTCGACGCCCGCTTCGCCGGCCTGCGCGAGCAGGCCGAGACCTCGGACGCGTACGATCCCGACCACGAGGACGAACTCGCTCCCCCGCTGCTCGCCGCCGGACTCAACGCGTGGATCACGGAGCAGGGCGAGTCCGGGCGCGCCTTCTCCGTCGACCCGCCGCCCGGCCGCAGGCCGAACCTCCACGCTCGGCTGCGGCAGGAGCTCGACCCCGACTCGGAGGAGCAGCGGCACTGGACGTTCCGGATGATCGGGGCGCCGCATCCGATCGCTGCGCTCAAGCGGCTGAACGACGGCATCAAGGCGTCGGGGATCGGCCCGGAGACGCCCGACCGGTGTTTCGTCGTGCTGCGCAACCAGGCGTGGTCGGACGGTCCCGCGACCCAGGCCAGGGTGACTCACCTCAAGGACTGCGGCGGAAAGGCGCTCACGCTGCGCGGCGACGACCTGCGCGTGTTCGACGCGCTGCGCCGGATGGCGGCCGACCGGGATCCGGAGTTCGACGCGTGGTTGCGGGCTCGGCGTCCGGCGAGCGGCACCGAACTCCTCAGCGGCCTGCTCGGGACCCCGAGCACACCGAGCACACCGAGCACACCTAGCACACCGAGCACGCCGAGCACATCGAGCACGCCGAGAGGCGGGCGCGTTGCCGTCATTCCGGTCGGCAGGCGGTTCGACACGGGCGCGGACCTGGAGGTGAAGCTGGCCGCGCTGGCCCGCCACACCGCCGTCTTCGCGGGCTCCGGGTCGGGCAAGACCGTGTTCCTGCGGCGGCTCGTGGAGGAGTGCGCGTTGCACGGGGTGTCCTCGATCGTGCTCGACTCCAACAACGACCTCGCCAGGCTGGGCGATCCCTGGCCCGCGGAGCCGCCCGGGTGGGGCCCCGGCGACGCGGGCAAGGCGGCCCGCTACTTCGCCGAGACCGAGGTCGTGGTCTGGACTCCTGGGCGCTCCCGCGGGCGCCCGCTGACCTTCCAGCCGCTGCCCGATTTCGCGGCCGTGCTCGACGACCGGGACGAGCTGGACTCCGCGCTCGGCCTGGCCGTCGCGGCGCTGGCGCACCGGGCGAACGCCCACGGAGCGAGCGCCAAGGCGCACAAGGGCAAGGCCGTGCTCCGCCAGGCGCTGGAGCACTTCGCGCGCTCGGGCGGCGGCGACTTCACCGCGTTCCTGGGCATGCTCGCCGATCTGCCGCTGGAGGTCAGCCAGATCGACCGGGCGGACCAGATAGCCGCCGAGCTGGGGCAGCTCCTGACCGCCGCGACGATCAACGACCCGCTCTTCGCCGGCAACGGCGAGCCGGCCGACCCCGAGCAGCTGCTGACCCCGTCGGCGGGCAAGCGGGCCCGCGTGTCGGTCATCAGCTTCATCGGGCTCGACGAGGACGCGAGGCCCGGGTTCGTCAGCCAGCTCCAGATGGCCCTGTTCTCCTGGATCAAGCGGAACCCGGCCCGCGGCCGCCCGCTGAACGGCCTGTACGTGATGGACGAGGCGCAGGCCCTGGTGCCCGCCACGCCCAGGACCGAGGCGCTGGCCAGCACGCTTACCCTCGCGTCGCAGGCCCGCAAGTACGGCCTCGGCCTCGTCTTCGCCACCCAGGCGCCGCGCGGCCTGCACAACCAGATCGCCGGCAACGCCACCACCCAGTTCATCGGCAGGATGAACAGCCCCACGCAGATCTCCGTGGTCCAGACGCTGGCCCGGGCCCGCGGCGGCCGGGCCGACCGGGTCGGGCGGCTGGAGGTCGGGCAGTTCTACACCGCGAGCGACGGCATCCCCGAGACGCTGGTCCGCACCCCGCAGTGCCTGAGTCACCACCCCGCCGATCCGCTCACCGAACAGGAGATCATGCGGCGCGCCTCCGCCTGAGAGAAGGGCGGCGCAGGCGTTCGGACGGCTCCCCGGGCCGCGCAGAACGGCGGCCTTTACGTAGTGAATTCGCCGTCAAGCATCCCTGAAATTGCCGGATATGTCATGGAATATGACGATATGGGTGCTAGCGTCCGAATTGAGGAAATGGGATCAACGGGGGAGGAACAATGACGTTCGACTTCCAGCACGGAGGAGGCTGCGGCCGTCGTCGCCGCTGGCGTCGCCGTCGCTGCCGTCGTAGGCGCTGGTGGGGCGGCTGGGGCGGCCCCTGGTGGGGCGACGACTGGGACTGGTGGTAAGCCATTCCCGCGAGAGCCGCGGATTGTGGCGATGTCGGTGTGCGGCCTACACCCGTTGGCGAACTGCACCCTCGCCACAATCCGCTTCTCGCGTCACATCATCCGCATCTTTCCCCTGTCAACACTTACGGAGCATGTTGAGCAGAGCCACCTTCTCGTTCCGCGTCACGAAGAGCCGGTAGTGGTGCTTCACGGTGATCCAGGAAACGGCGTAACGGCACCAGTGGGCGCGGCGCGGCGGACGCCAGCTCTGGGGGCCCTTGGCCCCTTTCGCGATGTTGGCGGAGTGGCTGACCGTGATGAGCTCGGGCCGCTTGAGGTCGTTGGCGAACGCCCGCCTGCGCGCCGGGCTCCACCTGCTGGCCCCCGAACGCCACGCGTACGCCAGCGGCACGACATGGTCGACGTCGACCAGCCTTTCGCTCCTGAGCTTCTTGCCGTCGTACGGGCTGTACCAGACGCCCTTGACCGGGTGGCAGGCCGCGTTCTTGCGCACCCGCCGGCCGTCGCGGGCCAGAACCACCTCGCGGGCGTTGCACCTGCCCTTGTGCTGCTCCCACCGCGGCTGGAAGCGGCGGTGGCTGTAGCCGCGGATCGATAACGGTTCGGCCACCTTCAGCTGGCCCAGCATCCGGCGGGCCAGCGCACCGGCCTCGGCCTGAGATCGCTTGCGAGCCTCCGCCGCCGCATGCGGGGTCGCGGCGACAGCGGTGATCGGGATGGCCAGCAGAGTCAGCACGGCAACTGTGACCGGCCTCGTCAAGAAGATCATGCCTACACCCCTACCAGCACACCCCCCGCCGGCGGCAGCGATATTCATGAAACCGGAGGGCGACGCAAGCATCCCTCCCCGTCACGTTCGCGCTCCCCCGCAGCACGTCCAGGCCCGCCGGCGCGCCGGCGGACCGCCGCCGGCCCTACGGAGCGCCGCCGATGGCGCAGGCGCGGCACGGGGGCTGGCCGCAGGTGCACTGCATGATGGCGTCGAGAACGTCGTGATCATGGTAGAGGCACTGGTCTCTACAGGTGTGCCGCGGCACGAAGCCCGCCTGGATCTCGTCGGGCCACGGCTCGTGACCTTCGCGGCAGCGTACGAACCGCTCGGGGTCGGACGCGTGCAGCACCTGCATGCGTGCGCGCGCCTCGCCCTCCAGCGTCCGTGTCTCCTCCACCATGGTGGTGAGCTGGGCGGCGATGGCGGAATACTGGTCGTCCCCGGTGCGCACGTGCGCGGCCCGCAGCGCCATCGCCGCGTTGCTCAGGAATCGTGTGGCGTCCTGGAGGTCGGTGGTGTGGTGCAACTGAATGCCGGTAACGCCTCGGACCCACACGGCGTCGTCTTGCATTGATCAACCTTTCACAGCGGCAGAGCGCTCACAATGTCGGGGGATACGCCGAAGGATAACGCGCCTTTTACCGGGCTTTCCGCCTCAGCGACCCGGTTGACCTTCGCCACAATGGTGCGGCAGAAAGAGAAAAGCCCGCCACGTCTGCCGATCCGGCCGCGAGACGTGTGCGGCGGCGGGCGGTCACCATGCTGGGGAATCTTTGTCCAAACTTTGCAGAACTGTTAAGGGGCGGCCCCCGGACGATATCCCGGGGGCCGCCCAGCGCGCGTCATGGCGGTCAGCTCGTCACGGCGCACTGCCCGCGATCCTGGCTGGCGGGTCCTTTCGCGTTCGGACGTACGTCGAAGTCGAAGATCGCGGTGGGCAGGTAGAGCGAGCAGCACGCGTTGGGGATGTCGACGATCCCGCTGACCCGCCCCTCGATCGGTGCCGCGCCGAGGAGCAGATAGGCCTGTTCGCCGCTGTAACCCCACCTCTTGAGATACTCCACGGCGTTGAGGCAGGCCCTGCGGTAGGCCACCGTCGCGTCGAGGTAGTAGTTGGTGTCGGTGTCGTGGTCCACCGAGATGCCGATGAACGACAGGAACTCCGAATATCTCGGCTCCACGTTGCCCGGCATGAACAGCGGGTTGGTGGTGACACCGTACTTCTCCATGCCGCCCTTGATGAGGTCGACGTGGAAGTCGATGTAGCCTCCCATCTCGATCGCGCCGCAGAAGGTGATCTCCCCGTCACCCTGGCTGAAGTGCAGGTCACCTCCTGACAGCTTGGCGTCGGGCACGTGGACCGGGTAGAAGACCCGGGCTCCGCGGGTGAAGTTCTTGATGTCGTGGTTGCCGCCGTTCTCCCTGGCGGGCACGGTACGCGCTCCCTCCGCGGCGATCCGCTGCGCCACGTCGCCGGTCGCCGTGCCGGTGACGGCGTTGTCGGTCAGCGGCGGCAGGCCGAGCGGCGGGACGCGCTGCGGGTCGGTGTCGATGAGCGTCTGCTCCCGGCGGTTCCAGCTGCCGAGCAAGTCCGCCGACGGCGCCGTGCCGAAGAGTCCCGGGTGGGTGATGCCGGTGAAGCGAACCCCCGGCAGGTGGCGGGAGGTCGCGACCTGGCCGTGGAAATCCCAGATCGCCTTGTAGGCGTCGGGGAAGTAGTCGGTCAGGAATCCGCCGCCGTTCGCCTTGGCGAAGACGCCGGTGTACCCCCATCCCTGTCCTGGCGCCTCCCCTACCTGCTGGGGAACCGGGCCGAGGTCGAGGATGTCCACGACGAGCAGGTCTCCGGGTTCGGCCCCCTCCACCCCGATGGGCCCGCTCAGCACGTGCGCGACGGTCAGGTCGACATCGCGTACGTCGTTCGCGGAGTCGTTGTCGCCGATCTGCGCGTCGGTCCATTCCCGGCATTCCATCCGGAACTCGTCGCCGGGCCGTACCATCTCCGCCACCGGGATGTCCGGGTGCCAGCGGTTGTGCCCCGGGACCTCCTGGTCGCGCATCGGCTTCGACTGATCGATCTTGAAAACTACCTTCGGCATGATGGATGCCCTTCTTCTAGCGGATGGCTCCTTCCTGGCTGGGCGTGGGCCTCACCTCTCTTCCGCTTCGGCGGGCACCGTCAGGTCCATCGCGGGTGATGCCGGCGCTCGCTGTCCGGCCTCGAGGGTTCCTCCGCCTCGTCGGGCGCCGCGCCGGCCGGCTCCCTGTGCCGCGTCAGCGGCCACAGCGCGGCGAACACCACCACGCCGAACACGGCGAGGATGATCGCGAAGAGCCTGGTGTCGCGCCAGTAGCCGGCCAGGGTCATGTAGGCGGGGATCGCCGCCGTGACCCAGCCCTGGATCGCCGTGACCCAGCCGGTGTACCTGGTGATCCGCGTACGTTTCAGCCCGAGCAGCACGAAGAACAGTGCCCACAGGAACGACCAGTAGAGCCAGATGACTCCGAAGGCGGGATCGCCGAGGATCCGGAAGTTGGCGAAGGAATAGCCGAGCGCCATGACGGCCACGAAGAGCGAGAAATAGCCGACCCCTGTGGAGTCGAAGCCGCCGAGCAGGTTGATGCCCACATAGAGATAGGTGAATCCGAACAGGTAGATCCCCGACGCGCCGAGCACCACGGCCGCGTCGGCGGGATTGAGGATGACCAGCACGGTAGGCGTGATCACCTGCAGCGCTCCGACGAACAGGTTGAACACGCCGGCCGCTTTCGGTTCGACCTTTCCCAGGAGCATCAGACCGTTGATGAAAAGGACCGCCCCCACGTAGAGCAGTCCGACGGCTCCCATCACCGACACCTCCTCGTGTCAGTACGGGTGGTGCGTCCGCCGGGCGCCACGTCGCCGGCGCACGCAACGTTTACTGGTGTTGCAAGGGTGTTTCAGGGCCGGGGCAGGCGCGACAGTGCCGGGTGCGACGGCGGTTGCCACCGCCGCCCCGGAGGCACGTGCGTGACCACCTCGGGCGCTTCCCTGCTCTGCTCCTCTCGTGTCAGGGCGGCGGACGCCGCCGGGGACAGCCGGGTGAGGTTCGGGACGGTGAAGAATCGGCGGGCCGGAGAGCGGCACACCGGACAGTCGCGGACCGCCTCGGCGGTCCCTATCGGCAGGCGCACCTCGAATTGCCCGCAATCCAGACAGCGGTACGCGTACGTTGCCATGGACATCCCCGTAAAAGATCGGGATCCTTTTTCACGGCACGACACCGCATGCGGCGTTATGCCGATATCTCCAGAAAACCTCTAGGCGATTCGCCATGTCAAGGTCCACGCCCCGGCCCAGTACGAACAAAAAAGTCTTGTCCGTGCGCAGCGCGCTATTTATCTTTTATGCAGAAAAATGGCCGTCTCATAAGACGGTGATGGCGATATCCGGACAGGCGCCGACGCCTCCCGGCGCTAGAGCTTGCCGAGCGCGCGGGCCAGGACGGTGGCGGTCTTCGCGATGGTCTTGTTGTCGGTGGGAAGGCCCTTGGTGCGGTTGGTGTAGATCGACATGATGAGGGGAGCGGCACCCTTCCCGGGCCAGACGACGGCGATGTCGTTCCCGCCGCCGAACCCGTCGGAGTTGGTGCCCGTCTTGTCGGCGACCGTCCAGGTCCCGGGCAGGCCGGCGCGGATGCGCTCGCCGCCGGTCTTGTTCGCGAGCAGCCAGGCGAGCAGTTGCCTGCGGTCCTTGGCGTGCAACGCCCGCCCCAGCGTGAGCACGCGCAGGTCGCGGCCGATGGCCGCGGGCGTGGTGGTGTCGCGCTTCTCCCTGGGGGTCCAGTCGTTGAGCTCGGGGTGCCAGCGGTCCATGCGCGAGGTCGAGTCCTTCAGCGTACGAAAGTACTTCGTCAGCCCTTTCGGCCCGCCGATCTGCTTGAGCAGCAGGTTGGACGCGGTGCCGTCGCTCATGGTGACGGCCGCCTCGCACAGCTGGGAGACGGTCAGGCCGTCCTTGACGTGCTTCTCGGTGACCGGCGAGTTGGGCTTCATGTCGGCGGCCGTCCACTTGATGAGCCTGCTCATCAGGCCGGGCCGGGAGGTGCGGGCCTTCTGCAGCACGGCCGCGCAGAGGGGCGCCTTGAAGGTGGACAACATCGGGAAGCGCTCGCCCGCACGGTACGTCACGGTCTTGCCGGTGGCCGTGTCGAGCGCGTACGCGCCGATCCTGCCCTTGAAGGCCACCTCCAGCTTGCGCAGCTCCTTCCTGGCCAGGGCCGCTCCTGGAGCCGCCGCCGACGGCGCCGCCACGGTCGTGGGCACGGTCGCCGGCGCGGCCGAGGCCGGGCTCCCGCCGACGATCAGGAGGGAGGCCGCCAGGGCGGACGCGGGCAGAGCGGCCACGATCCCGCGGGTGCGTACGTGTCGCATGTCGAATCCTCCGCTTGTCGGCTGTCAGAGAGAAAGGAGCCAAGCAGATGCGATCAAGCGATGTCTAATAGCGATACCGATCACCGGTCGATATCGGCCTCGATATGCGCCCACGTCAGGCCGGGTGCCGAGCCCTCTACGGCAGGCCTTCCCTCGGGCCGAGCACGCTGGACAGGAACGCCCTGGTGCGCTCCTGTCCAGGAGCGGCCAGGAGCTCGCCGGGCCGGCCGCGCTCGACGGCCACGCCGTCGTCGAAGAAGGTCAGCCAGTCGCCGACCTCCCTGGCGAAGGCGATCTCGTGGGTCACCACGACCATCGTCATCCCGTCGGCGGCCAGCCCCTTCATGACCTCCAGGACCTCGTCCACCAGTTCCGGGTCCAGCGCGGACGTCGGCTCGTCGAACAACATCAGCGCCGGGTTCATCGCCAGCGCCCTGGCGATGGCCACCCGCTGCTGCTGGCCGCCGGAGAGCTGGTGGGGCCGCTTGTGCGCGTGGCCGGCCAGGCCCACCCGCTCCAGGTGCTCCATCGCCAGCCCGCGCGCCTCGTCCGCCGGGCTGCCCAGCACGTGGACGGGCCCGCAGGCCACGTTCTCCAGCGCGCTCTGGTGGGCGAACAGGTTGAAGCGCTGGAACACCATGCCGATGTTCCGGCGGAAGGCGGCGAACTCCTTGGGCGTCCAGGGGTGGTACCTGCCGTCGCGCAGGGTGTGGCCGACCTCCTCCCCGAGGACCCGCAGGCTGCCGCCGAGCACCGGCTCGAGACCGTTGACGCAGCGCAGGAACGTGGACTTGCCCGAGCCCGACGGGCCGATGACACAGCTCACCTCGCCGGCGGACACGGTGAAGTCCACGCCGTTGAGCACCTGCACGTCTCCGTAGCTCATCCGGACGCCGGTGGCCCGCACGACCGGCGTCCCCGGCGCGGTCACGCCGTCGCCTTCGGCAGGACCCTGGCCGCCAGGCCGCCGCCGCGCACGAGACGTACGGCGTCGGAGCCGAACCGGCGCTCCAGCCTCCCCTGCAGGAAGGTCGCCACGGCGGTCATGAGCATGTACCACAGGCTCGCCACGATCAGCAGCTCCATGATCAGGTTGTTGGCCTTGTAGATCTGGCTGGCGTTGGTCATCAGGTCGTGCCCGGCGACCACGTACACCAGCGACGTGGTCTTCAGCATGGAGATGAACTCGTTGCCCGTCGGCGGGATGATGATGCGCAGCGCCTGCGGGAGCACGATGACCCGCATCCGCTTGGCGGGGGTCATGCCCAGCGCGTACGCCGCCTCCGTCTGCCCCCTGTCGACGGCCTGGATGCCGGCGCGCACGGTCTCGGCGAAATAGGCCGCCAGGTTCAGCCCCAGGCCCAGCATGGCGGAGGTGAAGCCGGTCATCACCTCGTTGGTGTCCCACTTGACGCCGATCATGGTGAACGGGATCTTGAGCACCAGCTCGGGGAACAGGTAGGCCAGGTTGTACCAGAAGATGAGCTGCACCAGGACGGGCGTGCCGCGGAAGAACCAGATGTAGCCCCAGGCCAGCCCGCTCAGCACCGGGTTGTACGACAGCCGCATGATCGCGATCAGCACGCCCAGCACCAGCCCGAGAGCCGTGGCCACCACCGAGATCTCGATGGTGACCCAGACCCCGGCCAGGATGCGGTCGTTGAACAGGTATTCCGCGACCTTGGTCCAGTCCAGGCGGGGGTTGATGACGACCAGGTAGACCAGCCAGCCCGCGACCGCCAGCGCGGCGGCCGCGCCCACCCAGCGGCCCCAGTGCAGGGTGCGCGCGACGGGGACGGGGGTGCCCGTCCCGTCGACGATCGGCTCGGTGCGCACGCTCACTTACCGCCGTTGACCGTGGCGGACTCGACGGCCAGCTTCTCCAGGTTCCACGCCTTGAGCACCTTGCCGTACTCGCCGCTCCGGATGAGGGAGTCCAGCGCGCCCTTGACGGAGTCGATCAGCTCCTTGTCGTCCGGCTTCATGCCGATGCCCCACAGGCTCTCCGTGCCTTCTATCGCGATCGCCTCCACCCCGAGCTTGGGGTCGGCGGCCTTGTAGGTCGTCACCACGTAGTCGGTGATGTTGGCCTGCGCGCGACCGCCGCCGACCTGGAGCAGGGCCTCCTGATCGCCGGGGAACTTCAGGATGGTCACGCCGCCCTCGCCGGCCTTCTCGCAGTCGGCGTCGTACTGTTCGGCCAGCGCGAGCGAGGAGCCGTTGTCGACGACCGAGACCGTCTTGCCGCACAGGTCGTCCGGCCCCGAGATGCCCGCCGGGTTGCCCTTCTTGACCAGGAGTCCCGCGCCCGCCCGTACGTAGTCGACGAACGAGAGCTTGCCCTGGCGTTCGGCGTTGTCGGTCATCGAGGAGATGACGAAGTCGTAGCGGCCGGTCAGGACGCCGGGGATCTGCGAGTTGAACTCCTCGTCGGTGATGGTCACCTTGACCCCGAGCTTCCTCGCGATGGCCCGGGTCAGTGAGGGGTCGAGCCCGATCGCGGTCTTGCCGTCGGAGGCGTACAACTCCATCGGCGGGTAGCCGAGGGAGGAGACGACCTTCAGTCCGTCGGTCCTCAGCCGGGCGGGCACCTTGGCGGCCAGCGCCTTGTCCGGGGTGATCGCGTTGATGACGGCGGCCGCCTTGTCCTCGGCGGGGGCCTGGTCGAGGACGACGGGCGCGGCCGACGGCTCGGCCTCCGCGCCCGAGTCGAGGGGCTCGGCGCCGCAGGCCGTGGCGACGGCGAGCAGCGCACCGGCAGCGAGCAAGGTACGGATCCGGGTGTTCAATGGGGGGTTCTCCTTCAGCTTCGCTGCCAGCGGACCTCGCCGCCGACGACGGTGGTCATGACCTTGGTGCGCAGCACCGCGTCCGGTGACTCACGGTAGGGGTCGGTGTCCACCGCGATGAAGTCGGCGAGCTTGCCCGGCGCGAGGGTGCCCTTGCGCTCTTCCTCGCCCGAGGCGTAGGCCGCGCCCAGGGTGTGAGCGGTGATGGCCTCGGCCATGCTCAGCCGCTGCTCGGGCTGCCAGCCGCCGGGGGGCGTGCCGTCGGGGCGGGTACGCGTGACAGCGGCGTGGAGTGCGGCGAACGGGTCGGGATGCTCCACGGGGGCGTCGGAGCCGAAAGCCAGGGCGACGCCGACGTTCAGCATCCCGCGCCAGGCGTAGGACGCCACCCCGTGACCGGCCAGCAGGGCGTCGACCAGGTCGATGTCGCTGGTGCAGTGCACGGGCTGCATGGAGGCGGCGATGCCCAGCCGGGCCATCCTCGCCAGGTCGCCGGGCCGTACGTGCTGGGCGTGCTCGATACGGTGCCGCAGGCCGGGCGTGCGGCCGATGGCCTCGTAGGCGTCGATGACCAGGCGGTTGGCCCGGTCGCCGATCGCGTGTGTGGCCACCGCGATGCCGGCGCCCGCGGCCCTGCGGAACAACTTGACGAGGTCGTCGTACGGCGTGACCGCGATGCCGGCGTTGCCCTGATCTCCGGCGAAGGGCCGGCTCATGTGGCATGTGTGCGAGCCGAGCGCGCCGTCGCTGAAGATCTTCACGGGCCCGGTGCGGACCCAGTCGTCGCCCTGCCCGGTGCGGCGTCCCTCATCGATGGCGGCCTCCAGGTGGGTCGCCGGGATCGCCTTGTGCACGCGCAGCTTCAGCCGGCCCGTTGCGCGCAGCTCCAGGTAGGCCGCCCGGCAGTCCTCGCCGTCGATGTCGTGCACGCTGGTCAGGCCGAGCCCGAGCAGTTCCTCCTGGGCGGCGCCGAGCCGGTCGGTCAGGTCGGCGGAGACCATGAGGTGGCGCAGCGGGTACGACGCCGACTCGCGCAGGATGCCGGTCGGCTCCCCATCGGCGTCCCTGACGATCTCGCCGCCCACCGGGTCGGGGGTGCCGGCGTCGATGCCGACCAGGCGCAGGGCCGCGGAGTTGGCCCAGACGGTGTGGCCGTCGACGCTGGGCAGCGCGACCGGCAGGCCGGGGCAGACCGAGTCCAGGGCGTACCTGTCCGGCTGGGCGGGCGGGTCCCAGGTGTTGCTGTTCCAGCGGCCGCCGAACAACCAGGCGCCCGGTCGCAGCCGGGCGGCGTGCGCGGCCACCTTGGCCAGAGCCTCGTCCAGGGAGCGCGCGTCGCGCAGGTCGACCGCGTCCAGGCTCAGGGCGTACTGGGCGGTGTGGATGTGGGCGTCGTAGAGGCCGGGCAGGACGGCGGCGCCCTCCAGGTCGATCAGCTCCGCACCCGGCCCCGCCGCCTCGCGCACGTCCGCCTCGCCGCCGACGGCCAGCAGCGTCTGGCCCTTCACGGCCATGGCCTGGGCCAACGGGTTCTCGCCGGCTCCGGTGCGGATGGCGGCGTTGCGGTACACGCGGATGCTCATGGGACTCTCAGCGGGCCGGAAATGTGATGGGCCTCACTGTAGGAGTAGCTATATGCAGGTGGAAGTGCTACAAACACGACATTTAGCGCTTCTGAGGGTAAGGGTTGCTGATGCTGAAGCCGGAGCACCTGCGCACCCTCCGCGAGGTCGTGCAGCGCGGATCGTTCGCTGCCGCCGCCAACCGGCTCGGTTACACCCCCTCCGCCGTCTCCCAGCAGATGGCCTCCCTGGAGCGGGAGATGGGCGTGACGCTGTTCGAGCGCTTCGCCCACAGCGTGCTGCCCACCAGCGCCGCCGAGGTGCTCGCCAGGCACGCGGAGGTCGTGCTCATCGACATCGAGCGCATGATCGCCACCGTCCAGGAGGTGCACAGGAACAGCGAGCGGCAGATCCGCCTGGGCATCTTCCCGAGCTTCGCCGACGGCCTGACCGGCGTCCTGCGCGACATGGAGCCCGCCGACCGCGCCGCCATCCGGCTCACCGTGGCCGAACCCTCACAGCTCATCCCGCGCCTGGGCGCGGGCGGCGAACTCGACGCGGCCATCGTCTACCAGGTGGGCAACTCCGGCCTGTCGTGGCCGTCGTCGCTGGGCCGGCGGTGGGTCGCCGAGGACCGCTACAAGGTCGTCCTGCCGCGCGGCTGGCCCGACCTGGCGCCGTACCGGGTGGAACAGTTCGTCGACCTGCCGTGGATCATGCACCACCCGGCGAGCAGCGACGCGTCCTTCTTCGACGGCGTCTTCGCGCGCTGGCGGCTGCATCCGAGAGTGGCCTGCCACTCCGACGACTTCAAGATCACCCTGGCCATGGCCGAGGCGGGGATGGGCGCCGCGCTCGTCCCCGACCTCGCGCTGCGGGATCACGGCCGGGACATCGTGGTCGCCGACGTGCCCTGGCTCAACACCAGCCGCAGCATCTTCACCCTCGTCCGACCCGACCGCGAGACCGCCCGCCTGCAGGCACTGCTGGACGCGCTGGCCGTCTGACCACCCCCACCAGGGCCGCCGCCCGTCCGGCGGACCGTGCTGCTGACAGACGGTAGCCGAGCGATCATGTGGATGTTATCTTGCGCGGATGAGATGGGTTCGCCTCATGCCGGCCGTGGTCGTCGGGATGCGTACTTCTTGGACACCTCTGACGCTTCCGACGACTAGTCGAGTGTAGATCTCGGTGGGC